>NZ_LLZH01000280.1:0-100614 GCF_001509495.1 Actinoplanes awajinensis subsp. mycoplanecinus
ATCGTCTTCGTGTCGAACAACAACCGCCCGATGAGCGTCGACTTACCGTCGTCGACACTGCCCGCCGTCGCGAACCGCAACAGATCCATGTTCCGCGCGACAGCGGCGTCCGGCTCCAGAATCGCCTGGCTCATCAGAAGTAACCCTCTCGCTTACGGTCTTCCATCGCGGCCTCGCTGACCCGGTCGTCGCCGCGGGTCGCGCCCCGCTCGGTGATCCGGGTGGCAGCCACCTCGTCGATCACCTTGTCGACCGTGTCGGCCTCGGAGAGCACCGCGGCGGTCTGCGACGCGTCGCCGACGGTGCGGTACCGCACCCGGCGCACCTGCGAGGTCTCGCCGTCGCGCAGCTTGATGAACTCGTTGACCGCGTAGTACATCCCGTCGCGCTCGACCACCTCGCGGTCGTGCGCGTAGTAGATGCTCGGCAGCGGCACCTGCTCCTTGGCGATGTAGTGCCAGATGTCCAGCTCGGTCCAGTTGGAGAGCGGGAACACCCGGATCGACTCGCCCGGGTGGTGCCGGCCGTTGTAGAGCCCCCAGAGCTCGGGGCGCTGGTTCTTCGGGTCCCACTGGCCGAACTCGTCGCGGAAGCTGAACATCCGCTCCTTGGCCCGGGCCTTCTCCTCGTCGCGGCGGGCGCCGCCGAAGAGCGCGTCTCCACCGCGGCGAGCAGCACCGGGGTCTGGATCCGGTTGCGGGTGCCGTCCGGCAGCTCGCGCACCAGGCCGGTGTCGATCGCCTCCTGCACGCTGGCGACCACCAGGTTCAGCCCCAGCGTGGCGACCCGGTGATCCCGGTACTCCAGCACCTCGGCGAAGTTGTGCCCGGTGTCCACGTGCATCACCGGGAACGGCACCTTGCCGGGCGCGAACGCCTTCTCCGCGAGGCGGAGCATGACGATCGAGTCCTTGCCGCCGGAGAAGAGCAGCACGGGGCGCTCGAACTCGGCCATTACCTCCCGCATGACGAAGATGCTCTCCGCTTCGAGTGCATCCAGATGCGAGACGCGATAGTCCTTCGTCTGGCTCATGGGATCAGTCCCCAGACCTTTCAGGTGTCGGCGGCCGAGCTGAGCTCATCCTGCGATTTTCCACGGTCGTTGCCGAGGGGTCATTCTGTCGGAAGATGCCTGCTGATCGCAGCAAGCAACCGAGGAGCGAGATCTTTGCGACAGACGACCAGGTCAGGCAGCTTCGGATCGGCCCGGTTGTAGCTCAGCGGGGACCCGTCGATCCGGGACGCGTGCAGGCCGGTGGCCAACGCCACAGCGACCGGGGCGGCCGAGTCCCATTCGTACTGGCCGCCGGCGTGCACGTAGGCGTCCGCCTCGCCGTTGATCACCGCGGCGATCTTCACGCCGGCCGAGCCCATCGGCACCAGCTCGGCGCCCAGGTCCTCGGCGAGCGCGGTGACGAACGCGGGCGGGCGGGTCCGGCTGGCGGCGATCCGGATCGCCCCGCCGGTCGCCGACTCCAGCGGCAGCGGCGGATAGGCCGGCGGGTGGTCGGTGGCCAGCGTGGAGTGCTGGGCCGGCATCGCCACCGCGCCCGCGGACAGACAGGCCTGGTTCGTCGAATCGGCGGTCCAGAGCGCCACGTGCACCGCCCAGTCGGGGCGGCCCTCCTCGGAGAACTCCCGGGTGCCGTCCAGCGGGTCGACGATCCAGACCCGGGACGCGCTCAACCGGTCCGGCCGGACCACCTCCGCATCGCCCTCGCTCCAGGCCACCCGGGCGTGCTCGTCCTCCTCGGACAGCACCGCGTCGGCCGGCCGCCAGCGGGCCAGCTCGGCGCGGATCAGGTCGTGCGCGGCCTTGTCGCCGGCCACCTTGAGGGCCTTGCCGTCGGCGTGGCCCATCGCGGCCCGGACCCGGAGCAGCTCCTGCCCGGCCCGGTCGGCGAGCCAGCGGGCGAACGCGGCGTCGATCACCGGTGGTGCGCCACCGTCGGCGCCGTCCCGCTGCACGGCCACGCGCGCGGACGCCTTCGTCTGCTCGCCCATCGTCTCGCTCCTGTCGTCGAACCGCCCCGCTCGCCGCCGGTGAGCGGACTGAGGGCTCTATTAATACGCTCCCGACGAGCGCACCACTGCAGTCATGGTCCTCAGCAGGATGACGAGATCCAAACTGAGCGACCAGTTCTCGACATAGCGCAAGTCCAACCGAACCGCTTCTTCCCAGGACAAGTCAGACCTTCCGGAGACCTGCCACAGACCGGTCATCCCGGGCTTGACGGCCAGCCGGCGGCGGACGTCATCCGCGTACGCGGCGACCTCCGTCGGCAGCGGCGGACGCGGCCCGACCAGGGACATCCGCCCGGAGAGCACGTTCAGCAGCTGCGGGAGCTCGTCCAGCGAGAACCGGCGCAACCACTGACCGACCGGGGTGATCCGCGGGTCATCGCGGATCTTGAAGAGCACACCGTCGTGCTCGTTCAGGTGCCTCAACTCGGTCAACCGGGCCTCGGCGTCGACATACATGCTGCGGAATTTGAAGATCCGGAACATCTGCCCGTCGCGTCCCACCCGCACCTGGCGAAAGAGTACCGGGCCGCGGGACGTCAGCCGCACGCAGAGCGCCACCCCCAGCAGCACCGGGGCGAACAGCATCAGCAGCACCAGCGCGCCGACCCGATCGACGAGGTCCTTCACCAGTCGCGAGCCGCCGTGCAGCCGCGGGTGCTCGACGTGCAGCATCGGCAGCCCGTCGAACGGCCGGATCGTGGTCCGCGCCCCGGCGACGTCGATCAGCGTGCTGGCGACCACCAGGTCCACCTCGTCGCGCTCCAGCCGCCAGGCGAGCCGGCGCACCATCGCACCGTCCAGTTCGGGACAGCTCAGCACCACCACGGTGTCCGCGTCGGCCTGCTCCACCGCCGAGGCCACGTCCTCGAACGTGCCGTAGACCGGCAGGTCCAGCGGGCCGCCGCGCACGCCGACACCGTCCGCGTCCGGCGGCAGGCAGGCTCCGACCACCTCGAGGCCGTGATAGCGCTCCCGGCGCAGCTGACGGGTGATCCCGATGACCGACAACTCGTGTCCGACCACGATCACCCGGCGCAGCGCCTCGCCCCGGGCCCGGGCCAGGTGCAGCCGCTTGCGCAGCGCGAACCGCAGCACCAGCACCCCGACGACCGCGGACGGCAGCGCGGCCAGGACATAGGACCGGGCCAGGTCGAGATCGAGGGCGTACGACAGCAGCGCCACCCCGGCGATCAGCCCCACCCCGCCCCGGATCACCCGCTGGTACTCGTCGCTCCCGACGAACAGGTAGCGCCGCTCGTACGCCCGGGACACCGCCAGCACCGCCAGCAGCACCACCGGCAGCAGCGCGGACAGCAGCATGTACGCCCGGTTGTAGAGGGTCACCTCGTCGCCGAAACGCAGCCCGAACCCGGCCGCGCCGGCACCGGTCCCGGCCGCGAGATCCGCGAGCACCAGGGTCCGTACGTACCGGGTCTCCCACCGCTGCCGCCGCGACATCGCCGCGTGCCGGCCCCGGGCCCGGACGAACGGCCGGGTCGCCGGGCGTGCCGCCGCGGACCGGTTCGGCGCCGGCGACCAGTGCCGCTCACCGGCGTTGTTGCGGGCCGGATCGGCCACGCCGCGCACCGCGTGCGGCGGCCCGTTCTCCGCCCGCCGCGCCTCGGCACCGGCCGGCGCCGGGCTCACCGGCACGACCGGCACCGGGATCCGGTTGTTCCGGCCCGAGGCGGTACGCAGCGGGCGCTGCGGACCGTGGTTGGCCGGCGGATGATTGGCCGGTACGAAACCCTGCGGCGGCTCCACCGGGGTCACCGGCAGAGTCACCGTGGGTTCGGTAGACGCGTCCGTCCGGTTCTCGGACACGTCTTGCGACATTCCACGACCCCCGTCACGTCGGCGGCGCATCGAAAGCGTGCGCCTGTGGTGACCAACGGACGGACGGCTGCGGCGTCACGGTATGGCTAGGCGGACAAATCGACCCAACCGGTCACGCCATTCCGACCCGGACCATCAACTTCCGTGGTATTTGTTCTGCGCCCACTCGACACCCTCGAGCACGATCGCCTCCACCACGTCGGCGGCCCGGTCCACCAGGAAGTCCAGCTCCTTGCGCTCGGCCGAGGAGAAGTCGGAGAGCACGTAGTCAGCCGGATCCTGTCGTCCCGGGGGCCGGCCGACGCCGAAGCGCACCCGCGCGTAGTCCTTGCTCGCCAGCGACTTCGACATCGAGCGCAGCCCGTTGTGGCCGCCCTCACCGCCGCCGCTCTTCGCCCGGACCTGGCCGAACGGCACATCCAGCTCATCATGCACCGCAATCACATGCGCCACGGGCACTTTGAAGAACTGCGCCAGCGACACCACCGGCGCCCCGGACAGGTTCATGAACGTCAGCGGCTTGACCAGCACCAGCTTCGGCCCACCACTGTGCTGACCTACCCCGACGAGACGGCCCTCGCCGGCCTCGGCCTGGGCCCGCTTGGCCCGGCCCAGCTTCGTCCCGATCCGGGACGCCAGCAGATCGGCCACCATGAAGCCCACGTTGTGCCGGTTGCCGGCGTACTCCCGGCCCGGATTGCCCAGACCCACCACCAGCCACGGCGACTCGTCGCTCACCCTCAAGCCCTTCCGGATACACAACAGGGAAAGTGCCGGTCGGCACTTTCCCTGATGATCGATTTACCGCGTTACCGCGACGCAAGCGCCGAGATTACTCCGCAGTGGTGGCCGCGGCAGCAGAAGCCTCGGCGGACTCGCCCGCAGCGGCCTCGTCCTCAGCGGCGGTGGTGGTGCTCTGCGCGGCGTTGATGTACGCCAGCACGTGGTCGGCCTCGACCGCGAGCTCGACACCCTCCGGGAGCTTCAGGTCGCCGGCGGTCACCGTGGAGCCGGCTTCCTTGCCCTCCAGCGACGCCTCGATCTCGGACGGCAGGTTCAGCGCGTCGGCGATCACGGCGACCGTGGTGAACTCGTGCGTGATCAGGGTGTTCTTCGCAGCCTCGCCGGTCAGCGACACCGGGACGTCGACCTGGATCTTCTCGCCCTTCTTGACGATCAGAAGGTCGATGTGCTCGTAGGTGTCCTTGATCGGGTCACGCTGGATCGCCTTCGGCAGCGCCAGGGTGGCGGCCGCGTTGCCGACGATGTCGATGGTGAAAATCTGGTTCAGGCCGCCCTTACGGATGGCGGCGGCGAACTCGCGGGCCGGCAGCGCGATGTGCTGCGGCGCCTCGCCGTGCCCGTACAGCACGGCGGGCACGAGACCGGCCCGGCGCGTGCGGCGGGCACCACCCTTGCCGAACTCGGTGCGGGGCTCTGCGCTGATCTTTACCTCGGACACGGGGAAACTCCTGAAACTCTGGGATCGGGCTGCGTCTAAGCTGCGGCTGCGGTATTCCGGCAGTGCTTCGGTAGTGCTCGCCGACGACGCCTAAGCCGTCGCCGGCGCTGCCGGGCAAGGGGGCGCGCTGGGCACAGGCCCGGAGCACCGCGTCGATCACGGAGCCTCGAGCGGACTGCGAACCTCAGCAGACCGCGGGGCACCCTCGCCGTGGCAACCCCTCTACCCTACCTGCTGTCGGCCGGCGGACAGCAGCGGGTCCCGCCGGAACACGGCGTCCGCGAAAAATCCACCCGGGAGAAGACCAGGGGCGGGCACATCGGAAACACGCGAGAGCGCCCGCCACCGGCCACAGCCGACGGCGGACGCCCTCACCCCTCGTGATTTAGCTCAAGCCACCGAACAGGGTGGTCACCGATCCGTCGTCGAACACCTCACGGATCGCGCGCGCCAGCAGCGGCGCGATGGACAACACAGTGATCTTGTCGAGCTGCTTCTCCGGTGCCAGCGGCAACGTGTTCGTCACCACCAGCTCCGAGATCCGGCTGTTCTTCAGCCGCTCGGTCGCCGGGTCGGACAGCAGCGCGTGCGTCGACGCCACGATCACGTCCGCGGCGCCCTCGTCGAACAGGATGTCCGCGGCCTTCGCGATCGTCCCGCCGGTGTCGATCATGTCGTCGACGATCAGGCAGACCCGGCCCTCGACGTCGCCGACCACCCGGTTCGCCACCACCTGGTTCGGCTTCATCGGGTCACGCGTCTTGTGGATGAACGCCAGCGGGCACCCGCCCAGCCGGTCCGTCCACCGCTCGGCCACCCGCACCCGGCCGGAGTCCGGCGCGACCACGGTCATCGGCCGGCCGGCGAACTTGCGCTCGACGTACTCGGCCAGGATGTCCATCGCGAACAGGTGGTCCACCGGACCGTCGAAGAAGCCCTGGATCTGCGCGGTGTGCAGGTCGACCGTGAGGATCCGGTTCGCGCCCGCCGTCTTCAGCAGGTCCGCCACCAGCCGGGCCGAGATCGGCTCCCGGCCGCGGTGCTTCTTGTCCTGACGCGAGTACGGGTAGAACGGCAGCACCACGGTGATCCGCTTGGCCGACCCCCGCTTCAGCGCGTCCACCATGATCAGCGTTTCCATGACCCAGCGGTTCACCCCTTCGGTGACCGACTGGACCACGAACGCGTCGGAGCCCCGGACCGATTCTTTGAACCGGACGAAGATCTCACCGTTGGCGAACTCGTACGAGTCCGACGGGGTCGGTGCCACGCCGAGCACCTGACCGATCTCGTCAGCCAACTCGGGGAACCCCCGGCCGGTGAAGAGCATCAAACTCTTACGGTTCTCCGCGACGATGCTGCCCATCGGCTCGCTGCTCCCGTTGAATTAGGGGGTGTTGGGTTCGAGTGAAGTATCCCTGCCGGACACGTAACCGCCATGTTTCCGGGGCACTACGTGGGATGCCTCACCCCCGCTGGATCAGTCCTGCTCAGGGGTGATAATCCGGGCCCGGTCGGCGGCCTCGGCGGACACCGTCCCCGGTCGCTTCAACGCCACCCAGCCCTCGACGTTGCGCTGTTGCGCCCGCGTCACCCCGAGATTGCCCGCAGGAACATCCTTCACCACCGCGGAGCCCGCCGCCACGTAAGCGCCCGGCCCGATCTCGACCGGCGCGATCAGCACCGAGTCCGACCCGACGAAGGCCGCCTCGCCGACCACGGTCCGGCTCTTCTTCACGCCGTCGTAGTTCGCGAAGATCGTGCCGGCGCCGATGTTGGCCTTCGCGCCGATCTGCGCGTCACCCACGTACGACAGGTGCGGCACCTTCGCACCCTCGCCCAGCTCGGCGTTCTTGGTCTCGACGAACCCGCCGACCTTCGCCTTGCGGGCCAGCGTCGTCCCCGGGCGCAGGTAGGAGAACGGGCCCACCGTCGCGTCCGGGCCGATCACCGCACCGATCGCATGGGTACGCAGGACCGTCGCGCCCTCGGCCACCGACGTGTCGACGAGCGTGGAATCCGGCCCGATCACGGCGCCGGTGGCCACCGACGAGGTGCCGGAGATCTGACAGTTCTGATCCACCACCGCGTCCGGCTCCAGCGTCGCGGTCACGTCGATCCACGTGGTCGCCGGGTCGAGCAGCAGCACGCCGGCGCGCATCCAGCCGTCGTTCACCCGGTCGCGCATCAGCACCCGCAGCCGGGACAGCTCGGCGCGGTCGTTGCAGCCCAGCGTCTCGTACGCGAACTCGGCGATCTCGATCGCCACCGGCTGGCCCTGACCGGCCAGGATCGCGAAGACGTCGGTCAGATATTCCTCGCCCTGCGCGTTGTCGGTGGACAGCTTGCCCAGCGCCTCGCGCAGCAGCGCCGCGTCGAACGCGTAGATCCCCGAGTTGATCTCCCGAATCGCCAACTGCTCGGCCGACGCGTCCTTCGCCTCGACGATCCGCTCCAGGTTGCCCCCGGCGTCCCGGACGATCCGGCCCAGCCCGCCCGGCTCGGCCACCTCCGCGCTCAGCACGGTGGCCGCCGCGCCGGCCCGCTCGTGCGTGGCCAGCAGCGCCTCGACCGTCTCCGGGCGCAGCAACGGCACGTCACCGCTGAGCACCACCACGGTCCCGGTCAGCTCGGGCGCGGCGTCCAGGGCGATCCGCACCGCGTGGCCGGTGCCGTTCTGCTCGGCCTGCAGCACCGGCGTCGCGTCCGGCGCGACCTCGGACAGGAACGCGCCGACCTGGTCGGCCTTGTGCCCGACCACGACCAGGGTGCGGTCGGTCTTGATCGCCGCGGAGACGGCCAGCACGTGGCCGAGCAGGGTGCGGCCCAGCAGGGGCTGCAGAACCTTGGGCGTCGCGGACTTCATCCGCTTGCCCTCACCGGCGGCGAGGACGACGACGGTACGACTGGGGGCCTGGCTCACGCGGAACTCCAAGTTCGCAGTAGGCAATTGTCGGCAGACGATGCAGCCGAGCACGGCCCGGCCGCAGTGTGAAAAGCTCCCGGAGGAGGACTCGAACCCCCATAAACGGCACCAAAAGCCGTGGTCCTGCCATTAGACGATCCGGGACTGATTCCGGCATTTCCCTCGGGCCATGCCTACCGTGTCACATGATAGCGGGCGGCCGTCGATCTTCACTCGGGGCTGCGCGGGCGGGTCTCCTGGCAGGATGGCCCGGTGACCGAGGCGACAGATCCACCGCGTCCCCGCCGGGCCCGCCCCGAGCCCGCACCCCGGGTCCGGATGTCCGGCGCCCAGCGCCGCGAGCAGCTGATCACGACCGGCCGGCAGCTCTTCGCCGAGCGCGGTTACGACGGCACCAGCGTCGAGGAGGTCGCGGCCCGGGCGAAGGTGTCGAAGCCGGTGGTCTACGAGCACTTCGGCGGCAAGGAGGGCCTGTACGCGGTGGTCGTCGACCGCGAGGTGCGCGCCCTGCTGGACCGGATCACCGCGGCGCTGACCGCCGGCCACCCGCGGGAGCTGCTCGAGCAGGCCGCGCTGGCGCTGCTCGACTACATCGAGGAGGAGCCGCACGGCTTCCGGGTGCTGGTCCTGCAGGCGCCGGTGCTGGCGCCGGCCGGCACCTTCTCCAGCGTGATGAACGACGTGGCGCACCAGGTGGAGCACATCCTGGGCGCCGAGTTCACCAGCCGTGGCCTGGACCCGAAGTTCGCCGAGCTGTACTCGCAGGCGCTGGTCGGGATGGTGGCGCTGGTCGGGCAGTGGTGGCGGGAGGCGCGGAAGCCGAAGAAGGAGATGGTCGCCGCGCATCTGGTGAACCTGGCCTGGAACGGCCTGTCCCACCTGGAGGCCAAGCCCGGCCTGATCACCCGTAAGACGCGATGACCGCCGCGCCTCGGGGGTGAGGGCGGCGGTCGTCGGTGCGAACGATCGGGTGCGGCGATCAGGCGGCGCGGCCCTCACGGACCTGCCGCGGAGCGCCGGCCTTGCCGGGCGCGGCGACCTTGCTGTAGAGCGAGACCGCGATCAGCAGCGTGCCGACCAGGTAGATGACGATCACGGTGGAGATGCTGTGGCCGAAGAAGTTGGCGTCGGTGCGGATGGTGGCGAGCGAGTAGCTGCCGATCACCAGCAGGCCCCAGCCCACGAACTTGTCCACCTCGACGTCGACGTTGCGGCCGACGGCCGTGCCGAGCAGCACCAGACCACCGGCGACCAGCGAGACGATCGCACCGAGCAGGTTCGTGCTCTGGCCGAGGACCCGGTCGACCGGGTGACCGGTGATGCCCTCGCTCGCCGTGCCGATCAGGCCGAGGATGCCGTAGACCACCAGGTAGGCCCCGGAAGCGAAGCCCACCAGGCGGTAGATCGGCCGAAGCGGGTGATTGACCGGAATATGCGCCATGCTGTCCGTCTCCAAGGTCAGGTGTTGTCTTTCCGATTCTCGCGTATCCGCGACAAGCGGCGCAGGTACACCCCCCAGTTCAGTTTCCGGGCACCTGCTCGGCCAATTCGAGCCAGGCCAGCTCGATCTGCTCCTGCTCCTGCTTGACCGCCTTGAGCTGGGATTCCAGCTCGACCAGCTTGTCGTAGTCGCTGCCGTGCTGGGCCAGCTGCTCGTTGATCTTGGCGGCCTTCTCGGTGAGCTTGGTCATCTGCCGCTCGAGACGGGACAGGTCCTTGCGGGCCTGCCGCAACTCGGCCTGGGAGAGACCCGGCCCGGTCGCGGCCGACCCGCCGCCGGACACGTAACCGGCGTCGCCGCCCATGATCGGGGTCTGCACCCGGGCCAGATATTCGTCGATGCCGCCCGGCAGGTGCACCAGCTTGCCGTCGCCGAACATCCCGTACGCCACGTCGGTGACGCGCTCGACCAGATAGCGGTCGTGACTGGCGACCACCATGGTGCCCGGCCACGAGTCGAGCAGGTCCTCCAGCGAGGCCAGGGTGTCGGTGTCCAGGTCGTTCGTCGGTTCGTCGAGCAGCAGCACGTTCGGCTCGGTGGCCAGCAGGCGCAGCATCTGCAGCCGGCGGCGCTCACCACCGGACAGGTCGCTGACCGGCGTCCAGATCCGCTTGTCGGTGAAGCCGAACACCTCGGCGAGCTGACCGGCGGAGAGCTCCCGGTCGCCGAGCTGGACCCGCCGGGCGACCTCCTCGACCGCTTCCAGCAGGCGCAGGTGCCCGGGCAGCTCCTTGAGCTCCTGGGACAGGAACGCGGGCTTCACGGTGGAGCCGGTGATCAGGCGCCCGCCGTCCGGCTTGGTGACACCGGCCAGCAACCGCAGCAGGGTGGTCTTGCCGGCGCCGTTGGCGCCCAGGATCGCGATCCGGTCACCCGGGCCGACCTGCCAGGTCAGGTCCCGGAAGATCGGCTTGGGGCCGGCGTTCAGGGTGACCTGCTCGAGGTCGTAGACCTGCTTGCCGAGCCGGGTGGTGGCCAGCCGCTGCAGGCTGACCGTGTCACGGGCCGGCGGCACGTCGGCGATCAGCTCGTTGGCCGCGTCGATCCGGAACTTGGGCTTGGACGTCCGGGCCGGCGGGCCCCGGCGCAGCCAGGCGATCTCCTTGCGGAGCAGGTTCTGCCGGCGGGCCTCGACGGTCGCGGCGACCCGCTGCCGCTCGGCGCGGGCCAGGATCCAGGCGGCGTACCCGCCCTCGTACATGTGCACCTGCTCGTCCACGACCTCCCAGGTCGCGGTGCACACCTCGTCGAGGAACCAGCGGTCGTGGGTGACCACGACCAGCGCGCCCCGGCGGGTCACCAGGTGCTTGGCGAGCCAGTCGACACCGGCCACGTCCAGATGGTTGGTGGGCTCGTCGAGGACCAGCAGGTCGCTCTCCCGGACCAGCAGCGCGGCGAGCGCGACCCGGCGGCGTTCGCCACCGGACATCGGCCCGACCGGCGTGTCCAGGCCGAGATAGCCCATGCCGAGGCCGTCGAGGATCAGGCGGACACCGGAGTCACCGGCCCACTCGTGCTCGGCGCCCATGCCCTGCGGCAGCCAGGCGGTGCCGAGCACGACATCGCGCACGGTCGCCTCGGCGGCCAGGTTGAGTGTCTGCGGAAGGGTGGCGACCCGGAGGTCTCGGCGGTGCGTCACACGACCTGAGTCCGGCTCCTCGGATTTGGCGAGCATCCGCAGGAGGGTGGACTTGCCGGCCCCGTTCAGACCGACGATGCCCAAGCGGGCGTCGTCGTCCAAACCGAGCGAGACATCGGTGAGCAGCTGACCGGCGGCGCCGTAACCCTTGTTGACCCGGTCCAGGTTGATGATATTGGCCACGATGGCTCTAGATTACCCGCGCGCCGGGCTGCGGGCCGCGCGCGGTGACCACCGTCCGGCAGACCCCGGCCGCGGTCAGCCCCTCGGCGACCTCGTGCGCGTGCGCCGCGTCGGCCGCCAGGAAGACACACGTCGGGCCGGAACCGGAGACCAGGCCGGTGACGGCGCCCGCCTCGGTGCCGGCCTTGAGCACGTCGGCGAGCTGCGGGCGCAGCGACAGCGCGGCCGGCTGCAGGTCGTTGCCGAGGGCCGCGCCGAGCACCTCCGGGTTGCGCTGGCGCAGCGCGGACATCAGCGAGTCCGCGTTCTCCAGCGCGGGAGGCGGCCAGGAGCCGGCCCGCAGGGTGTCCAGCTCGCGGTAGACCGCCGGGGTGGAGAGCCCGCCGTCGGCGATCGCCACCACCCAGTGCCAGATGGTCGGCCGGGCCAGGATCGGGCTGACCGCCTCGCCGTGCCCGGTGCCCAGCGCGGTGCCGCCGTGCAGCAGGAACGGCACGTCCGAGCCGAGCTGCGCGCCGACCTCGGCCAGCTCGTCACGGGACATCCCGAGACCCCAGAGCAGATCGCAGGCGATCAGCGTCGCCGCGGCGTCCGCGCTGCCTCCGGCCAGGCCGCCGGCCAACGGGATCACTTTTTTCAGATGCAACCTCGCGTACGCCGGGACACGCGCGCGGGCGGCCAGCGCGCGGGCGGCCCGCATGATCAGGTTGGTCTCGTCGAGCAGCAGCTCGCCGGTGCCCTCGCCCTCCATGGTCAGCGTGAGCGTGTCGCCGTGCCGGGCGGTGATCTCGTCGAACAGGCTGATCGCGTGGTAGACGGTGTTCAGCTCGTGATAGCCGTCCATCCGCAGCGGGCCGACGCCGAGGTGCAGGTTGATCTTCGCGGGCACCCGGACCTTGACCGGGCCGATGTGCGGACGCGGCTCGTCGTCGTCCGGTCCCCAGGCCTCGGTCACGGAGTGATGTCCCGGATCGGCAGCGTGATCTCGAACGGCGCGCTCAACACCAGCTCCGTATCCGAGTCCGCGACCAACTCGTACTGCCGGTTGACGAGGTCATACGCGTAGACATGTACTGGATCCTGCTCGATTCGCCAGTAATGGGGGATCCCCGCCAAGCCATACTCCAACGGCTTCTCGAAGCGATCCCGGCGCTTCGTTCCCGGTGAGACGACCTCGACGGCGATGACCACCTGCGAAGGCAGGAAGAAGTGGTTCGACTTCTCCACCGGGGCATGCAACAGGAGAGCGTCCGGTTCGAAGCTGTCCTGCGAGCCGAGCGCGACACCGACGGCACCGCTAGCTCGGTAAGCCTTTGGAGCGTTCTGCCGGAACCACAGCCACAACAGATTCGCGGTGTCCTGATGGCCGAAGGTGGGAGAGGGAACCACAATCATGACTCCGTCGCGGAGTTCGACGCGGGGGGCGTCGTCGGGCAGGTTGAGGACGTCCTCGAGAGAGAAGTTCGCCAGACGCTGGCGGATCGGGTCGGGCGACCACATGACATGACCGGTCGGTTCCGCGGTCATGAGTCCACCTCCTCGGGCTGTGCGCCGGACGGGCTGAGCTTACCGCCGTACCCTGACGTTTTCGCCGCCGCGGCGATCGCGACGAACTCCTCCACGGTCAGCATCTCGCCGCGGACCTGCGGGCTGATCCCGGCCGCGACCAGCACGTCCTCGGCCTTACCCGGCCCGCCGGCCCACCCGGCGAGCGCGGCCCGCAGAGTCTTGCGGCGCTGCGCGAAGGCCGCGTCGATCACCCGGAACACGTCCGCCCGCTCCGCGCCGACCGGCGGCTCCCGGCGGGTGAACGCGACAAGCCCGGAGTCCACGTTGGGCACCGGCCAGAACACCGCGGGCGGCACCTTCCCGGCCGACTTGGCCTGGGCGTACCAGGCCAGCTTGACCGACGGCACGCCGTACACCTTGGAACCCGGACCGGCGACCAGCCGGTCGGCGACCTCCTTCTGCACCATCACCAGGCCGCTGCGCAGCGTCGGCAGCTCGGCGAGCAGGTGCAGGACCACCGGGACGGCCACGTTGTAGGGCAGGTTCGCGACCAGCACGGTCGGCGCCGGGTCGAACCGGGCGCCGGTGACCCGGAGCGCGTCGGCCGCGTGCACGGTGAGGTGCGCGGCGGTGACGGTCGCCGGCAGCGCGGCGGCCAGGACCGGGTCGATCTCGACGGCGTGCACGTGCCGGACCGCGGCGGCCAGGCCCAGGGTCAGCGAGCCGAGCCCGGGCCCGACCTCCAGCGCGACGTCGTCCGGGCGCAGGGCCGCGGCGGCCACGATCCGCCGGATGGTGTTCGGGTCGTGCAGGAAGTTCTGGCCGAGCTTCTTGGTCGGCGCGACGCCCAGGCGTGCGGCGAGTTCCCGGATCTCCGCCGGGCCGAGGAGTCCGTCAGCCATAGGAGCAGCCTAGGAGGCCGGTCACCGGCCGAACCCGGCGGGCACGCCCGGCCCGCGGAGCGCTCGCCGGCGGGACTCACTTCCAGGGGCCGAAGACCCGCTCGCCGGTGGCCGAGATGGTCGCGCACAGCTCGTCCACGTCGACGTCGCGGGCCGCCGCCAGGGCCCGCACGGTGATCGGGATCAGGTACGACGCGTTGGGCCGGCCGCGGTGCGGGGCCGGGGTCAGGTACGGCGCGTCGGTCTCCACCATCATCAGCTCGGGCGGGGTGATCGCGGCCGCCGCGCGCAGGTTCGCCGCGCTGCCGAAGGTGATCGTCCCGGCGAAGCTGAGGTGGTAGCCCCGGCGCACGCACTCGGCGGCGAACTCGGCGTCGCCGGAGAAGCAGTGCAGCACCACGGTGTCCGGCGCGCCCTCGTCGTCGAGGATCCGCAGCACGTCGGCGTGCGCCTCCCGGTCGTGGATGATCAGCGCCTTGCCGTGCCGCTTGGCGATCGCGATGTGCGCCCGGAAACTCGTCTCCTGCGCGGACCGGCCGTCGTCACCCGTACGAAAAGTGTCCATCCCGGTCTCGCCGACGCCCCGGACCCGCGGCTGGGCCGCGAGCGCCTCGATCTCGCGCAACGCCTCGTCGAGATCGGCGAGCCGGGGCGCCTCGTTGGGATGCAGGGCCACCGCGGCCAGCACCGCGTCGTTCCGGCCGGCCAGCTCGGCGCCCCACCGCGACGAGTCCACATCGACGCCGACCTGGATCAGCCGGTCGACACCGTTCTTGGCGGCCGCGGCGATCAGCGCCTCGACCGGGTCTCCGGTGGCGCCGCCGGGGACACCGGCCTCCTGCACGGTCAGATCGAGGTGGGTGTGGCTGTCGAAGACCGGCACGGCCAGCGGTTCCGGCGCGGGCGGGAACTCACCGGCCCGGCGGGCGGCCTTGGCCCGGCGCTTCTCGGACGGCGTCGGCGACGTGGGGGGTGTCGATGGCATGTGAGACATTCTGCACGGCACCTGTACCGGTAACCGCATGTTCATCCGATATCCACCATCGTCACTTAAGTTCCGGCCGTGACCGTGACCGGTGAGGACAGCCAGTTGGGCGCCGACCCGCTCGACCCGCCCCTGATGGCACCGTTGCGCCGCGACCTGACCTGGCAGCACGTGCAGTCGATGAGTCAGTCCGCGGTGTATCGCGACGATGCGACGATGCGCCGGATCCGGGAGACCGCGGTCGTCCGGCGCGGCACCCGGATGACCAAGATCTTGTCGCCGGCCCAGGTCGCCGGGCATCTCGGCGGCTGGCTTCCGTACGGCTTCTGCTACCGGGCCTGCGACATCGCCCACCTGACCGATCCGGAGCAGCTCAACCTGCTGCGCACCGACGGCGCGGTGGACGGCCGGGTGGCGTACGGGCTGCGCTGGCGGGCCACCGACCCGATGGACTTCGAGCTGCCCGCCGATCCCGGTCAGCCGGGACTGGCCGCGCTGCCGGCACACTCCCGGATCGGCGCGATGGTGCTGGGCACCGGGTTCACACCGAGCACCGACGAGCTGATCCCGGAGTACATCACCGCCGGGTTCGCCGACCTGCCGCTGCCGGGCAACGCCCAGCTGATCGCGTACGCGCCGGGCGGTGACGAGGTGGTGCTCTACACGTACCAGCCGGAGCAGCACGGGTGGCTGCGGCTGGCCGGGCCCCGCTGGCGCGGCCTGCTGGACGAGCTGCCCGGGGTGAGCCCGGACCGGGAGTACGTGCCGTGCACCGCGGCCGGCACCGCCCGCCTGGTCGGCACGATCGACGGCAAGGAGTACGAGGCGGTCGCCGACCCGCCCAACGAGTTCCGGGTCCGGGCGCTGACCCGCGCCGCCCGTTATTCGGTGCAGACCCTGAGCCGCCGGGCCGAGCAGGCGCTGTGGCGCGGGGTGCCGTGCTGGGTGCTGCAGCGGGACGAGACCTGGGCCCGGCTGCGGCTGCTGCGCCCGGACGTGGACGCGCTCAGCGCGACCGGGGCGCGCTGCTACGAGCGCGGGGTGTACGAGGCGTGGGCGCCGGTGGACGAGCTGGCCGACCACCACATCTCGGATCTCGCGTACCAGCTCTGAGACGCACGAAAGCGGGGCCGGATCGCTCCGGCCCCGCTTCTCGTCGTCCTACGGAAGATCAGCTACGAGTGATCTTCGCTTCGATGTACTTGTACGGGTAGGTCTGACGACCCGCCCAGTCCTCGGCGCTCGCGGCCGGCCAGAAGAGGCCCTTCTTCAGGCCCGCCGGAACCTTGAACTTCCATTTGCCGTTCGCGGAGACGGTCGCCTTCCACGAGTAGCAGACGTCGTTCCAGGTGTCGCCGTTGACCTTCTGCCACTTCTTGTTGACGTTCAGGCAGTAGTCCTGGCCGTTGCTGAAGTTCTCCAGGGAGACCCACACGACCCGGACGCCGGAGCCCTTGTCCTTCGAGGTGCCGGTGACGTACTTCCAGCTGGAGAGCTTGTTGGAGTTCTTCGGCTTGGTGACCGTGACGGTCGGCTTCCAGGAGTCCTTCTTCACGGTGACGCCGGCGCCACCGGTGAACCAGGCGCTGTAGCCGTTCGCGTTCCGGTACTTGACCTTGGCGTAGCGCTTGCCGGTGACGATCTTGCCGGTCGTGCAGTCCTTCCAGAAGTACATCTTCACGGCCTTGGCCTTACCGGTCCACTTGAACTCACCGGTGCAGTTGTCGCCGTTCTGGATCACGACGTACTGGGTGCCGGCCGGGACGGCCTTGACCGTGAGGTAGTAACGCTGGCCGTTCCAGACGCTGGTCTTGCTGTTCACCAGCTTGGTCGCGGCGTTCGACACCTTGACGGTCTTCTTGATGTCGCTGAACTTGCCGGCCTTGTCGGTGAGCCGCTCGACAAGCGTGAAGGTGCCGGGCTTGTTGTAGTTGTGCTGAACGACGGTCTGCGAGGCCGTGAGCGTGAGCAGGCCAGTGCCGTCGCCCCAGTTGACAGTCCGCTTGATCTGCGCGTCGGGGGTGACGTTGTCACTGAAGTCCGCGGAGGTCTGGGTGAACTTGACGAACTGACCGGTCCAGATCGAGGTTGCCGACAGCTTGTAGGCACCCTTCGGCGGGATCGTGTCCGGCGCCGGGGTGCTCGCGCTCGGGCTGACGCTCGGGCTCGTGGCCGGGGTGCTCGGCTCGACGGAGGTGCTGTCGCTCGGAGCGGGCTCGACGGAGGTGCTGTCGCTCGGCGCCGGCTCGGAGGAGGCGCTGTCGCTCGGCGCCGGCTCGGAGGTGACGCTGTCGCTCGGCGCCGGCTCGGCGGAAGCGGTCGGCTCGCCGCTTTCCTCGACGGCGACCGCGGCACGCACGGGAGAGCTGACGGCGAAGGCCGGCGAAGCGGCGACGGCGCCACCGGCAGCCAGCGCACCGCCGACGATGGCCGCGAGCAGCGGCCGGGCCAGACGTGGTTTCAAGGGAATTCCAGTCCTTCGAGGGGTAAGAAAACCACATGAAGGGCAATGTTGGACGATGCGGACTACGTCAGGACGTACCCGTATCGACAGAACGCCAACGTTCCCCCGTGGCAGCGATCAATGTAGCCGGTCGACACGACCGCGATCAATGCCGTTTTGATCAGCCCGCAGTGCGGTAGGGCACAACTGGCAGGAAGCCGGGGAATGGACACCCGTGCGTCAGCTCCCGGTCACGAAAAAGGCCCGGCAGAGCCGGGCCTTCTCGGTGGAACGCGGGGTCAGGAGTCGCCGCCCAGGCGGGCCAGCTCCTCCTCGACCACCGTCGGCTCGAGCTTGCGGAAGACCGGCTTCGGCGCGTTCAGCACCGTGCCGGCCACCAGTGGCACCGATTCCCAGCGGGCGCCGACCGTGTAGTCACCCATCAGCACCGGGTAACCCGGGCCGCCGTCCAGGTCGTCGACCTCGACGATCTCCGGCATCGGCGCGTGCGTGCCGACACCGCCGAGCAGCTCGTGCACCTTCTGCGCCGAGTGCGGCAGGAACGGCGTGAGCAGCGTGTTCGCGTCGCTGACCACCTGCAGGGCGACGTGCAGGACGGTGCCCTGCCGCTGTTTCTGCGACTCGTCCTTGAGCTTCCACGGCGCCTGGTCGGAGAGGTACTTGTTGGCCTCGGCGACCACCCGCATCGCCTCGCCGATCGCGGCCTTCTGCCGGTGCTTGCCGATCAGCTCGCCGACCGTGGTGAAACCGGTCCGGGCGACCTCGAGCAGCGCGAGGTCCTCCGGGGTCAGGTCGACGGCCGGCGGGATCACGCCGAAGTTCTTCGCCGCCATCGAGATCGACCGGTTGACCAGGTTGCCCCAGCCGGCCACCAGCTCGTCGTTGTTGCGCCGGACGAACTCGGCCCAGGTGAAGTCGGTGTCGTTGGACTCCGGGCCGGCCGCGGCGATGAAATACCGCAGCGCGTCGGCGTCGTAGCGCTCCAGGAAGTCGCGCACGTAGATGACCACGCGCCGGGACGAGGAGAACTTCTTGCCCTCCATCGTCAGGTACTCGCTGGAGACCACCTCGGTGGGCAGGTTCAGCTTGCCCAGCGGGCCGGGCTGGCCGCCCTTGTCGCCCTCGCCGGAGTAGCCGAGCAGCAGCGCCGGCCAGATCACCGAGTGGAAGACGATGTTGTCCTTGCCCATGAAGTAGTAGGCGGACGCGTCCTTGCCCTGCGCGTCGGCCGACCACCACTGGCGCCACGCCTCCGGGTCGCCGGTGCGCCGGGCCCACTCGATCGACGCCGAGAGGTAACCGATCACCGCGTCGAACCAGACGTAGATGCGCTTGTCGGCGCGGTCCCGCCAGCCGTCCAGCGGGATCGGCACGCCCCACTCCAGGTCACGGGTGATCGCCCGGGGCTGCAGGTCGTCGAGCAGGTTGCGGGAGAACTTCAGGACGTTGGGCCGCCAGTTCTCCCGCTGGTCGAGCCAGCCGCCGATCGCCTCGGCGAAGGCCGGCAGGTCCAGGAAGAAGTGCTCGGTCTCGACGAAGTTCGGCGTCTCGCCGTTGATCCGCGAGCGCGGGTTGACCAGCTGCTCCGGGTCGAGCTGGTTGCCGCAGTTGTCGCACTGGTCGCCGCGGGCGCCGTCGTACCCGCAGATCGGGCAGGTGCCCTCGATGTAGCGGTCCGGCAGGGTGCGGCCGGTGGACGGGGAGATCGCGCCGAGCGTGGTGCGGGCCACGATGTACCCGTTGGCGTGCAGGGCCTCGAACAGGTCCTGCACCACGGCGTAGTGGTTGCGGGTGGTGGTCCGGGTGAACAGGTCGTAGGAGAGCCCGAGACCGTGCAGGTCCTCCACGATCACCCGGTTGTACCGGTCGGCCAGCTCGCGCGGGGTGACCCCGTCGGCGTCCGCCTGGACCTGGATGGGTGTGCCGTGCTCGTCGGTGCCGGACACCATGAGCACGTCGTGGCCGGCCATCCGCATGTACCGGCTGAAGACGTCGGACGGCACCCCGAAGCCGGAAACATGACCGATGTGGCGCGGGCCGTTGGCGTAGGGCCAGGCGACCGCGGCGAGAACGTGACTCATGACGACTAAGCGTAGTGACCCGCCCCGGAGCTTGGCGAACGGATAGGCGGCCGACCGATTTGTCCCGACACGCCCGGACATTGGCGGGCCGGTCACCGAGCCGCGTAGTTCACTGGACGGGTGACCGGGAACGCGCCGCAACCAGGGGAAACGCCGACGGACAACCCGTGGGGCAAGACGGAGCCGGACGCCACGTGGTGGCACGGCCCGGCCGACCGGGACCCCACCTCGCAGGACTGGGCGGACCGGGCGGGCGACGCGGCCCGGGCGGCCGGCGCGCAGGACGTCACGCAACGGCTCACGCCACCGGCGGACCCCGCGGGCGAGCGCCTCGCCACGGCCGGCGAGCTGATGATCATCGAGCCGGGCCGGCTCGGCGAGGAGGCGGCCGCGACCACGGCGGCCGCCGTGCCGGCTGCCATGACCTCGGCGGCCGTGCCGGAGGCCGCGACACCGGCGGCCGCGCCGGAGGGGAAGGCCGGCGATCGGCCCACCGTCGTCCTGGACCCGCGGCGCCCGCCGCGCGTGCCGCTGCCGCCGCTGCCGGCCGGCGCGACCCCGGACACCGAGGCCCGGCTGGAGCGGATGGAGAACTCGCCGTTCTGGTCGACCGACGAGGCCCGGATCGCGGCCGAGGCCCGCAACGACCCGCGTCCCGGGCGGCGCCGCCGGCCACCGGCCGCCAACCCGGTCGCCGCGATGGTCTCGCTGGTCGGGCTGAGCCTGGTGGCGGCGTTCTTCGCCTGGGTCAGCGCGGAGCCGTTCTGGCTGGCCACCGGGCACGGCGACCCGGGATACGCGATCACCACCCAGTGTGACGGCACCGGGCTCACCCAGCACTGCACCGGCCGGTTCGCCACCGCTGACGGCAGTTTCACGGCCGGCCGGGTGACCCTGCTCGGCATCTCCGGCGGCGCCCGGGAGCCGGGTGCGGTCACCGGCGCCCGGATGGTCCGCGCGGGCAGCGACCAGGCCTACACCGCGCCGCCCGGGCTGCTCATGCACCTGCGCTGGGCGCTCGGCTTCCTGCTCGTGCTGATCTGCGGGTACGGGATCGCCGGCGCCACCGGTGCCCGGCGGCTGGAGTCGCCGAGGTCCCGGCGGTACGCCCTGCTGGCCAGCGTCGGCGGACCGATCCTGCTGCTGGCCGGCTTCCTGGTGGCTGCCTACTGAGCGTGCACCAGCGTGTAGACGTCCCGCTTCTTCAGGCCGTACATGTCAGCGATGGCCTGGATCGCGTCGCGCCGTGAGTCGCCGGCGGTCTCGCGCCGGGCGACCTCGGCGCGCAGCTCGTCGTCGTCCGGACGCTCGCCCGGACCGGCCGGCGCGCCGCCCACCACCACGGTGATCTCGCCGCGCGGCTCCCCCGCGGCGGCCCAGGCCGCCAGCTCGCTCAGGGTGCCGCGGCGGATCTCCTCGTACGTCTTGGTCAGCTCCCGGCAGACCGCGGCCGGCCGGTCCTCGCCGAACGTCGCGGCCAGATCCGCCAGCGCGCCGGTGATCCGGTGCGGCGCCTCGAAGAAGACCAGGGTGCGCGGCTCGGCGGCCAGCTCGCGCAGCCGGGACCGGCGGTTCGAGCCGGTCCGCGGCAGGAAGCCCTCGAACACGAACCGGTCGCTGGGCAGCCCGGACAGGGCCAGCGCGGTGGTCACCGCGCTCGGGCCGGGCGCCGCGGTCACCGGGTAGCCGGCGTCGAGCGCGGCCCGGACCAGGCGGTACCCGGGGTCGGAGACGCTCGGCATGCCGCCGTCAGTGACCACCGCGACCACCGCGCCGCCGGCCAGCGCCTCCACCAGCTCCGGGGTGCGCTTCTCGTCGTTGCCCTCGAAGTACGACACGACCCGCCCGCGCACCGTCACCCCGAGGTCCTTGGCCAGCCGGGACAGCCGCCGGGTGTCCTCGGCCGCGATCACGTCCGCGGTTTCGAGCACCTCCCGCAGCCGGGCCGAGGCGTCACCGACGTTGCCCAGTGGCGCGCCTGCCAGAACGACCCGCCCGGTACCTGCTTCTTCTCGAGACACCCGAAAAGTCCACCACACGCCCGGGCATCACTTCAAAGCCAGGCAGCCTACGATCGCGGGGTGACAACGGCGACAGCTGAGACAGACCCGACCATCGCGGAGTCCCCCGCCGAGGCGGAGTCGTCCCGTGGCGTACGCGACGTGCCCGAACTCGTCCGGCGACGCCTGTCGACGCTGGACACCCGGCTCGATCCGTACTCGTGGCTGGTGACCGCGGTGATCGTGGCGGCCGCCGCGATCCTGCGCCTGGCCGGGGTGGACAAGCCGAAGGGCTTCATCTTCGACGAGGTGTATTACCCGACCGACGCCTGGGACATGCTCCAGCACGGCGTCGAGTGGGACGAGAAGACCAACGGCCCGGCGTACGTGGTGCATCCGCCGCTGGGCAAGTGGCTGATCGCCATCGGCGAGAAGATCTTCGGCAACACCGAGCTGGGCTGGCGTTTCCCGGCCGCGATCGCCGGCACCCTGATGATCCTGATCCTGATCCGGGTCGCCTACCGGATGTTCCACTCGATCATCCTGGCCGGGATGGCCGGTCTGCTGATGAACCCTGGACGGCTTCCAGCTGGTGCTGTCGCGCACCTCGCTGCTGGACATCTTCCTCGGCCTGTTCATCCTGCTGACCTTCGCGTGCATGGTGCTCGACCGGGACCACTACCGGCGGCGCTGGCAGCGGGCCGTGGCGGAGGGCTTCGACTCCACGACCACCCACAAGATCCCGCGGATCGTGCCGTGGTGGCTGCTGGCCAGCGGCGTGATGTTCGGCCTGGCCTGCGGGGTGAAGTGGAGCGCGCTGTTCTTCGCGCCGTTCTTCGCCGGCCTGGTGGTGGCCTGGCGCTGGCAGGCCCGCCGGTCGGCCCGGGTCCGCGGCCCGTTCGTGGCCGGCATCCTCGGCGACTTCGGCTATCTCGTGCTCAGCTTCGTCCTGAGCATCGTCTTCTACCTGGCCACCTGGGCCGGCTGGTTCCTCACCGACACCGGCTACTTCCGGCACTACCGGGAGGCGAACGGGCTGAGCGAGCCGCCGATCCTGGGCGCGCTGCTGAACCTGATGCACTACCACTCCGAGGCGTACAACTTCCACAGCGGACTGACCGAGAAGCACACGTACCAGTCCTGGCCGTGGCAGTGGCTGATGCTCGGGCGGCCGGTGGCGTTCTACTGGAACGGCAACGGCAACTGCGGGGCAACCAGCTGCGCGGCCGAGATCCTGCTGCTGGGCACGCCGATCCTGTGGTGGTCGTTCCTGCCGGCGCTCGTCGCGCTGGTCTGGTTCGGCATCGCGCGGCGGGACTGGCGGGCGTACGCGATCTTCTCCGGTGCGATGGCCGGCCTGCTGCCGTGGTTCTACTTCGCGGTCAAGGACGGGCGCACGATGTTCTCGTTCTACGTGCTGCCGGCGCTGCCGTTCCTGATCCTGGCGGTGGTCTACGTGCTCGGCGCGATCATGACGCCACCGGGCGGGCTGGCCCGTGGCGCGGCCCGCAGCGACCGGCAATTGATCGGCACGGTGGTCGCCGGGACGTACGTGGTGCTGGTGGCGCTCTGTTTCGCCTATTTCTTCCCGGTCTTCGTGGGCACGACCATGCCGTACGACGACTGGTCGGTACGAATGTGGCTGGGCAGTCGCTGGATCTGAGGTGGCGTGAGATGACCGAAGCCCGGCGAATTCGCCGGGCTTCGTCTTTTTCGCAGATCACGAGGTCGCTGCCGGGACTGCACGGCGCGGGAAATAGGGCGCGCCCCGATCGACTGCCACGGGGGAAGCGGTCGATAGGGGCGCGCAAGATGCAGCTTAACGAGCATGGATGAGCCGCACAACGGGTCATCGCCACCGAATACCGTGCCGATCCCAACATCCCGGCTATTCGGACATTCAACCTATATAGTCTTTATTACGCATAACATCTCACGAATACGATTCAACTTCAGCGTCAGGAATGCGACAGCAAATCAATGTCGAATCTGGCGTAACGTATTTCGATCACGCACCGCACCGCAGCTCAGCGGAGCGTGCTCTCGCCGGGCACACATCGGCGCCATCGGGTCAATTCTTCGGCCTCATCATTTCGTCCCTTTTCAGGGGATCAGTCGGCCATCCCCCGGATGAGTGACATGTGCCAAGATCGCGATAAATGTTCCTAGGCTCGCCGCGTGACAACGCAGGAGCCCCACCACCAGAAGACCACCGAGCAGCGGACCGAAGTGATCGCGATCGCGACGCCGGCCCCGGTGTTCGTCGACTCCACCGGGCGACGGAGCCGTCTGCTCCGTCGCACGGCCCTGGCGTTCGGCATCCTCGTCGTCTCCTACGGCGGGCTGGTCAGCGTCAGCCTGGCCGGCGGCCCGGTGGCTTCCAGCGCCGTGCTGCCGTTGCCCGGCGTGGACGACGACGACAAGGCCGATCCGGTGCCACCCCGGCCGATCCCGGCGCCGGCGACGAGCCAGACGAGCACCCCGAGCAAACGACCCATCATCGAGTCGGTGAACCAGCCGGCCCGACCGGCGCAGCGGCCGGTCGCCAGGTCCGCCTCGCCGAAACCGAAGGCGACCAGCAAGGCCACCAAGACGCCGGCCGTCAAGCCGTCGGCCACCCCGGCCAAGCCGAAGCCGAGCGTCAGCTCGTCAAGGCCCACCGAGTCGACCACCACCCCGCCGGTCAGCTCCTCGCCGGAGGTGAAACCGTCCGCCTCACCGGTGGCCCCGAAGCCCCCGGCCGTCGAGCCGGTCGCGCTGCCCACGCTGGGCCAGCCGGTCGAACTGCCGTCGCTGAGCCAGCCGATCGAACTGCCCTCGCTGAGCCAGCCGGGTGACGACCCGGCCGACTCGCCCGCCCCGACCACCGCCGAACCGGAGACGCACGAGTCCGGGGAGCCGGTGTGACGAGCACCCCGACCCGGCGCACCCGGGGCCGCAGCCGGCGGCGCATCCTGCCCCGCCCCCGGGTGATGCTCGGCGCGCTGCTGCTCGGAATCTTCGTCTCGGTGCTCGTGGTGCAGGCGTACATCAACGCCGAGTTCACCGCCGACCACAAGGAGACCGAGGTCGGCGACCAGGCCGGGGTGCCACTGTCGATCCGCGGCGGAGGGCCGATCGTCAACACCACCGGCGGACAGGAGACCACCAGTCGCCTGCCGGCACGCACCATCGCGCTCACCTTCGACGACGGCCCGGACCCGATCTGGACCCCGAAGGTGCTCCAGGTGCTGAAGGAGAACGACGCGCACGGCACGTTCTTCGTGGTCGGCTCGCAGGTCGCCCGGCACCCGGAGCTGACCAAGACCATCGTCGACGACGGCAACGAGCTGGGCCTGCACACCTTCACCCACCCGAACATGCAGCTGCTCGCGCCGTGGCGGCGGCGTCTGGAGCTGTCCCAGAACCAGGTGGCGATCGCCCGGGCCACCGGCGTGCACACCAACCTGGCCCGGTTCCCGTACTCGTCGAAGACCGAGGCGATCGACGAGACCAACTGGAAGGTCGTCAAGGAGGCCGGCGCGGCCGGCTACCTGATCGTCGTCAACGACCTGGACAGCGAGGACTGGCAGCGGCCCGGCGTGGACCAGATCGTGCACAACGCGCTGCCGGCCGGCGACACCTCGGCGATCATCCTGTTCCACGACGCCGGCGGGGACCGCGCGCAGACCGTCGCGGCGCTGGCCAAGTTCATCCCGATGATGAAGGCCCGCGGCTACCGGTTCACCACCGTCACCGAGGGCCTGAACCTGGGCATCGCGGAACAGGCCGCGGACATCAAGGCCGGGCGCGGGCCGGAGAGCGCCTCGGTCATCCCGGCGCTGCCGCTCAACCCGGCCGCGGCGGCCGGCGACGAGTGGCGCGGCGCGGCGCTGATCTGGACCGTCCGGCTGGCCGACGGCCTGGTCTACCTGGTCGCCGGGCTGTTCCTGGTGGTCGGGCTGCTGACCATCGGCCGCACCGTGTTGCTGCTGGCCCTCGCCGGCCGGCACGCCCGGCAGCGCCGCAGACCGGACTGGCGCTGGGGCCCGCCGATCACCGACCCGGTGTCGGTCATCGTGCCCGCCTACAACGAGAAGGAGGGCATCGAGGCCGCCGTCCGCTCGCTGGCCGGTGGCGACTACCCGACGATCGAGGTGGTGGTGGTCGACGACGGCTCCACCGACGGCACCGCCGACATCGTGGAGGGTCTGCGCCTGCCGAACGTCCGGGTGGTCCGGGTGCCCAACGGCGGCAAGCCGAACGCGCTCAACACCGGCGTCGCGCTGGCCCGGCACGACCTGATCGTCACCGTCGACGGCGACACCATCTTCGAGGAGGACTCGATCCGGCGGCTGGTGCAGCCGTTCGGCGACCCGACGGTCGGCGCGGTGGCCGGCAACGTCAAGGTCGGCAACCGCGGCAGCCTCGTCGCCACCTGGCAGCACATCGAGTACGTGATCGGCTTCAACCTGGACCGCCGGCTCTACGAGACGCTGAACTGCATGCCGACCGTCCCCGGCGCGATCGGCGCGTTCCGCCGCGAGGCCCTGGCCAAGGTCGGCGGGGTCAGCGACGACACCCTGGCCGAGGACACCGACGTCACCATGGCGCTGTGCCGCGAGGGCTACCGGGTCGTCTACGAGGAGCACGCCAAGGCGTGGACCGAGGCGCCGACCACCCTGGAGCAGCTCTACCGCCAGCGGTACCGGTGGAGCTACGGGACCATGCAGGCGATGTGGAAGCACCGCGGGGCGGTGTTCGACAAGGGCCCGTCCGGTCGCTTCGGCCGGGTCGGCCTGCCGTTCCTCGCCCTGTTCGGGGTGGCGCTGCCGATGCTCGCCCCGGTGGTCGACATCATGCTGGTCTACGGCCTGGTCTTCTGGGAGCTCAAGGAGACCCTGATCGCCTGGCTCGGCATGCTGGCGCTGCAGATGTTCACCGCCGCGGTGGCGTTCCGCTTCGACCGGGAGCCGCTCAAGCCGCTCTGGCGCCTGCCGTTGCAGCAGTTCGCCTACCGCCAGCTGATGTACCTGGTGCTGATCCAGTCCGCGACCACCGCACTGACCGGTGGCCGGCTGCGCTGGCACAAGCTGAACCGGGCCGGGCTGACCGCGCGCCCGGACACCCCGCCCCCGCCGCCCGCACCGGCCGGCGCGGCCGTGGCGCCCCAGGTGCACGGCTGGCCGCCGGCCCCGCCGGAGGTGCCGGCGCCACGCCAGCAGGCGCGCGGGCGGGCGGTGGCGCCGCCGACCACCCCGGCGGTGCCGTCACAGGCCCACCGGGAGGATCAGGCCCACCGGGAGGACTACGACCTGCCGCACGCGGGGTCACCGCCGCGGTAGGCGCGCACAGACAAGGCCCGCATCCCCCGAACTGCAGCCGGTGGGATGCGGGCCTTTTCGCGCCCGAGCCGAGCGTCCGAACCAAGCGCTCGAACCAAGCGCTCGAACCGAGCGCTCGAGCCGAGCCCGCCCGAAAATGATCAGGCCACGGCCAGATCGTGGACCAGCTCCGTCGGGGTCAGATCCGCGTACGGGAAGACCACGTGCAACGACGTGCCGTCGCCGGGCCGGTCGGAGAGCGCCACCGTCGCGTGGTGGGCGTCCAGGATCCGTTTCGCCACGGCCAGGCCCCGGTCCGGGCCGGGTACGTCGGCCGGGTTCGCGATGGTCCCGTAGAACAGGTGCGGGAACAGGTCGGGGCGCAACCCGTCCGGCAGGTCCATGTCGTCGAGGCGTACCGCAGGGCCGGACTCCATCTCGGTGCCGACCCGGACCCGGCCGCCCTCCGGCGTGTACTTCACCGCGGCGAACAGCAGGTGGGTGAGCACCTGCTCGAGTCGTACCGGATCGGCCATGATCGGCAGCGACGGGCCGCCGGCCTGGTTCAGGATCCAGATGTGTTTGCTGGCCGCGATCGGGCGGACCGCCTCGACCGCCCGCTGGGTCACCCGGGTCAGGTCGCACTCCCGCATGTGCAGGCTGTCCCCGCCCAGCCCGGCGTCGGCCATCGTGGTCAGGTGGTCGATCAGCTCGCGGAAGCCGCGGACGTGCGCCGCCGTGGCCCGGCCGACCAGATCGGCCAGCTCGGCGTCGTGCCGCCCGGTGTCGCCCAGGTTCTCCAGGTACGACGACATCAGCCGCAGCGACGAGCGCAACTCCCCGCCGACCAGGCCGGCCAGGTCGTCCTTGCGGCGTTCCAGCTGCTGCAGCCGGGCCGTCGTGTTGGCCAGCGCGTACGCGTACCGCCGCAGCTCCAGCTGGGCGGTCACCTGCCGGGCCAGCGCGCGCAGCGACTGCTGCTGGTCCATCGCCAGCCGGCGCGGCTCGACGTCCATCACGCAGAGCGTGCCGAGCGCGAAGCCGTCGGTGGTCATCAGCGGCGCACCCGCGTAGAACCGGATGCCGTCCGCCGCGGTCACCGCCGGGTTGTCGGCGAACCGCGGGTCCTTCCGGGTGTCCGGGACCATCAGCAGGTCACGGCCGAGGATGGCGTGCGCGCAGAACGACAGGTCCCGCGTGGTCTCGGCGAAATCCGCGCCGGTCACGGCCTTGGCCCACTGCCGATCCGCGTCGATCAGGCTGACCATGGACATGGGCGTCTCACACACCGCGGCGGCCAGCGCGACGATGTCATCGAAGTCCTTCTCCGCCGGGCTGTCCAGGATGTCGAGTGAGTAGAGCGCGGCCAGCCGCTCGATCTCGTTGTCGGGCAGGAGTGCTTTCATAACGGGTCACCTCCGAGACTTGCTCAAGAGGTACCACCCAAAAGTAGCCACCCTCACATTTCGCTCAGATCCCATGAGCACCACGCTCAGATTCCACGATCATCGGGTGTGACTTCCCCGGTCTGCCGCTGATCAACTCGGCTCGCGGCCGTATGCTTCGCGGCCATGAACACCGACGAGTTCGCGTGCGGCACCTGCGGCTCGGCACACAGCGGACCCCCGCTGAGCTTCGCCGCGCAGGCCCCGGACGTCTGGCTTCCGGAGATGGCCGACATCGAAGGTTGCCTGCTCGACTCGGACCTGTGCGTGATCACCGGCGAGCGGTTCTTCATCCGCGGCCTGATCGAACTGCCCGTCTGGGACACCGGCGAAATCTTCACCTACAGCATGTGGGTCTCGCTGAGCCGCCCGAACTTCACCCGCGCGGTCGACGTCTGGGAACAGCCCGGCCGCGAGGAGGAGCCCCCGTACTTCGGCTGGCTCGCCAACGAGATCGCCGGCTACCAGCCGACCACGCTGAACCTCAAGACCAACCTGCACACCCGCCCGGTCGGCCAGCCCCCTTACATCGAGCTGGAGCCCACCGGCCACCCTCTCGCCATCGAACAGCGCGCCGGCATCTTCCGCTCCCGCGTCGAGGAGATCGCCGCGTTCCACTTCCACCACACCTGAAAACCCTTTTGGGTACGTTTACCGAGTCCCGTCCGCAGGCTACGAGCCACGTCCCGCCCGTGCCCCCGCCAGGCCGCTGCCGCTCACGACCGCCCCGCGCCCCCAGGCCCCGGCTGGCTCCCAGGGGTGCCATCGACCGGCGGAGACACCCCGGAGGGCCAGCCGCGCCCAGCAGACCCGGTCGCGGACATGAAAAAACGCCCCCGGTCCACGTTTCCGTGAACCGAAGGCGTTCCCAAGTCTTACTCGTGGAGCTGTGGGGATTTGAACCCCAGACCCCCTCGATGCGAACGAGGTGCGCTACCAGACTGCGCCACAGCCCCTAAACCAGTCCCGCGGCAGTACCTCACCTTGGGACTTCCGAAAGGCTAACAGGTCCCCCGGCACCCCCGCGAACCACCCCCGCCGGGCGTGTGAAGTTTCGGTGCGCTCCGCACCCGAAGTCCCCACACGGCGCAGCAACCTCGCGTGTGTGAAGTTCGGGTGCGGAGCTCGCCGTTACTTCACACACTCGGTTTTCGGGGGTTGACCGTGCCCACCCGCGGACGTCGCCCCGGAGGGCTTCGCGTTCGGGACGCGCCAGCGGCCTGCGAAGCCCGCAGGGGTCCCGGCGGGAGCGACGGTCCGCACCACAGCGGACGCACGACAAAAAGCTCTTGATTTCAGGCCGTGTGGTGCCGGCCGCCGGCCTCGTACGCACGCCCCCGCAACCCACCGCGGCGCCGATACGACACCGACCCTCCGTTGGCCGCCACCGGCAGGTCCGACGGCTCCCGGTCCAGTCCCATGGCCGCTCGCCGGACCGCTTCCCGCTGAGCCACCAGCCGCCGCTGGGTCTCCCGCCGCGCCGCGGCCCGCCGGGCCTGTTCCCGCCGCACCTCGGCCTGCCGCGCGGCCAGCCAGGCGGCCTCCCGGGCCTGGACCTTGCGGCGGCGCCGATCGGCGATCGCCCGGTTGCGCAGGTGCACGAGGTAGAGCCCGAGCAGGCTGCCGGTGACCGCGAACCCGATCCAGAACCCGGGTCCGACGGCCAGTACGCCGACCAGCTCGATCGCGTTGAGCAGGGCCAGCGCGGCGAACACCCGGCGGCGGCGGACCACCGCGGGAGTGCCGCGCCGGCGCGGAACCCGGCGGGGTGGACGGCGGCCGGTGACCAGGCGCAGCCGACGTGGTGGCGGGGACGCGGATTCACCCGATGGAGCGGGCAGCGTAACCGTGACCTGGCGTGCGGGGTTGATCGGTCGGCGTCCGGGCACGGTACGGCGACGGCGGTGGCGCTGGAGCACCCGCGCCGTCGACGTCGCCCGCTCCGCGGCAAGGCGCTCGGTGGCGTCGTACCGGCGTACCAGCGCCGGGGCGAGGGCGAGCAGCCCGGCCGCGGCGAGGACGGCGAGGAGCACCGAGGTCGGCACCCTCACCCCTTTCGTTCCGCCACGACAGGTCACACGTCGAGAGACCGAGCGACATGACAAGTCACTCTTTGAATGACACGACGAATGCGAGGTTACGGGCGGTAGCCGTGATATTTCGCGCGCCGCGCCGACGGCACTCGCGCGCTCAAGATCATTTAGGCGTGTGGACGCGTTTCCATCGGGTCAGCAGGCCACCCTCGGCGGCGATCTCTTCGCTGGTCATGGCGTATCCCAGGTGGTCGCGCCACCCTCCGTCGATGTGCATGTAGCGCTGGTGGTATGCCTCCTCGCGGAAGCCCAGCTTCTCCACCACCCGGCGGCTCGGCCCGTTCTCCGGCCGGATGTTCACCTCGATGCGGTGCAGTCCACCCGGCCCGAACGCGTGATCCACGGCGAGCGCCAGCGCGGTCGGGATCACCCCACGGCCGGCCACCCGGTAGTCCACCCAGTAGCCGGCGTACGCCGACGCGAACGCCCGCCGCACGATATTGCCCAGGTTCACGTGCCCTACCAGGCGTTCCCGGCCGCCCTCGCGCAGGCAGACGGCGAACGGCATGCTGTCGCCGCGCCGGGCGGCCCGCCGCATGTCCCGGTACACGAACGCGTACGCCCGGGTCGAGTTCATCTCCGCCCACGGTCCGGGCGGCGCCGACTCCCAGGGCGCCAGCCAGGCCTGATTGGCGATCCGCAGTTCGGACCAGGCGCGGGCGTCACTTCGTTTGTACGGCCGCAGCAACACCGGCCCGTCCGCCAGCACAGCGGGCCAGCCGGGGGTCGCCCCGAGCATTCATCGCCTCCGGTCGAGCAGCAACACGTCCACGGTCGAGCCGGCCGCCGCCGTGGTGACCCGCTCACCGAGCACCAGCAGTCCGTTGGCCTCGGCCAGCCCGGAGAGCGTGTACGGCCCACCGGCGAGCGGCTGCACAGTGTAACCACCGCCCCGCCGTTCCGCGACGTGTGCGGGACGGAACTCACGCAGCCCGCCGGGTGACGACACGGTCTCCAGCAGGTGCGCCTTGACGCTCGGCCGGAACACCGGTTCCGCGCCGGCCAGCAGCTGGATCGCCGGCCGGGCCAGCACCTCGAAACCGATCAGCGCGGCGCCCGGCTCGCCGGGCAGGCAGACCACCGGGACCTCCTCGCCGCCGACCGTGCCGAACCCGAGCGCGGTGCCCGGGCAGAGCGCCACGTCGGTGAACTCCACGGTCCCGCGGCCGGTGCCGGGCCGGGACAGCACCCGGCGCAGCATGTCGCCGGGTCCCTTGCCGGTCCCGCCGGTCGTGATGATCAGGTCGGCGCGCAGCGTCTGGTCCTCGAGCAGGCCGCGCAGCCCTTCCGGGTCGTCGTCACAGATCCCGATCCGGTACGCCAGCGCGCCGGCCTCCACCGCGGCCGCGGTCAGCGCGTGCGAGTTGGCGTCCACCACCTGACCGGGCTGGCTGGGCCGGCCCACGTCGACGAGTTCGTCGCCGGTGGCCACCACCACCACCCGGGGGCTGGGCCGGACCATCACGTGCCCGATCCCGGCGGCGGCGAAGGTGGCCACCATCGGCGGCGACACGTACGACCCGGCCGACGCGAGCACCTGCCCGACGGCCAGCTCCTCGCCGGCCCGGCGCACACCGGAACCGCGTTTCGGGGCGTGCAGGATCTCCACGGCGGCCATGCCCTGGTCGGTCCAGTGCACCGGGACGACCACGTCCGCCCCGATCGGCAGCGGCGCGCCGGCCGCCACCGAGAAGCAGGTGCCCGCGGTCAGCCGGACCGGACGCCAGCTGGCCGCGCCCAGGTCGCCGACCACGTTCAGCCGGACGCTGCGGGTCGAGCCGTCGGCGTGGCCGAACGCCGGGTGCGCACCGAGGCGCCCGGCGCCGGCCAGGTCCTCCCACCGGGCCGCGTACCCGTCGATCGCGGCCTGGTCGAACGCCGGGAACGGGTGCGGCGCGAACACGTCGGCCGCGAGCACGTTCCCGTGCGCCTGGGTGAGGTCGAGGTCGAGCGGAGGCAGCGCCCGCAACCTGCGCAGCACGCTGCCCAGGTACTCGGCGAGAGGCATCAGCTCGTTGGCGGCCGCCTCGGCATCGGCCGTAGCGGTCATCCCTTCTGACCACCGACGAAGTCGGTGAGCCAGGCCCGGAACTCCGCGCCCAGGTCGGCCCGCTTCACCGCGAGCTCGACCACGGTCTGCAGGTAGCCGAGCGGCTGCCCGGTGTCGTAGCGGTGACCGCGGTAGACGATGCCGTGCACCGGAGTGCCGGCCTCGAGCAGCGTGGCCATCGCGTCGGTGAGCTGGATCTCGCCGCCGCTGCCGGGCTTGGTGTCGGCGATGACGTCGAAGATCTTGGCGGGCAGGACGTACCGGCCGACCACGGCCAGGTTGCTCGGCGCCTCGCTGGGCGCCGGCTTCTCCACCAGGCCGGTCACCTCGACGACGTCCGTGCCGAGATCCGACTCGCGCACCGAGGCGATGCCGTACCGGCTGGTCTCCTCCGGCTTGACCTCGATGAACGCCAGCACGATGCCGCCGGTCCGGGCCTGCAGGTCGAGCATGTCCGGCAGCAGCGGGCTGTCCTCGTCGACGAACTCGTCGCCGAGCAGCACCGCGAACGCGTTGTCGCCGATGTGCGAGGCGGCGGTGCCGACGGCGTGCCCGAGCCCGAGCGGCTCACCCTGGCGGACCGTGTAGATGTCGGCCAGCTCGCTGGTGCGGCGGACCGCGGCGAGCCGTTCCAGGTCGCCCTTCTCCTCGAGCCGCTGCTCCACGTCGGGCCGGCGGTCGAAGTGGTCCACCATCGAGGTCTTGCCCCGCCCGGTGACGAGCAGTACGTCGGTGATGCCGGCCGCGGCCGCCTCCTCGACGATGTACTGCAGAACCGGCCGGTCCACGACCGGCAGCAGCTCCTTGGGAACGGCCTTGGTGGCCGGCAGGAAGCGCGTCGCGAGCCCGGCCGCCGGGATCACCGCTTTCACCGCGCGCTTACCGGTACCTTGCGCGTCCGTTGTCATCAGTCACCGCACCTTCGCTGGTTCGTGCCCGAGCATGCCGCGAGACTATCGGCCGGAACCGTGTCGCGGCGGCTGCGGCCCGCTCACCGCCGGGGTGGGATCGAAATTCCCCTCGGGCACTCGGGACGAAACGCTCTCCGCGAGACGATAGGTGTCGCGACCGGCGTTCTTCGCCGCGTACAACGCCTCGTCCGCGGCGTCGAGCACCTCCTGGGCGGTCGCGCCGTGCTCGGGGAAGACGGCGATGCCGATCGAGACGGTGACCGGGATCCGGTCGGTGAGGCCGGGACGCCGCGGGTCGATCTGCATCGGCCGATCCCGGACCAGCGCGCCGAGTCGCTCCGCCACGATCACCCCGCCGTACGCGTCGGTCTCCGGCAGCAGCACCACGAACTCCTCCCCGCCCTGGCGGAACGCCACGTCCACCTCCCGCAGCCCGAGCCGGATCCGCCGGGCGAACTCACCGAGCACCTGATCGCCGACCGGGTGCCCGTACGTGTCGTTCACGTCCTTGAAGTGATCGAGGTCCAGCATCAGGACGGTGAGCATCCGGCCGAACCGGTGCGCCCGCTCCACCTCCCGGCGCAGCACCTCGCGCAGATAACGGTAGTTCCACAATCCGGTGAGCGGATCGGTCAGCGACAGCCGCTGAGCCTCCTCGTGCACCCGCACGTTGTGCACCGCGACGCCGGCCTGCCCGGCGAACGTGCGGAGAGTGCGCAGGTCGGCGTCGTCGAAGGTGGGGCTGCCGAGCCGGTCGTAGAGCGCCAGCACGCCGAGCGTGCCCGGTCCGGCCTCGGCCTCGGACAGGAAAGGGTCACTCGACGGTGGCGCCGAGATCGGCACCGCGAGGTACGACTCACACGCCGGCTCCTCGGCCGACATGCCGGTGGTGCCGCGCAGCGGGGTCCCGGAGGCGACCACGGCGCCGAGCACCCCGCGCCCCGGTGCCAGCCGCCGTGCCGCGAGGTCGGCGGGCGGCAGATCCCACTCGCCGGTCAGCCCGGCGCCGCAGCGGGCCGTGAGGGTCCCGTCGGCCGGGTCGACGAGCAGCACCAGCCCGGCCCGGGCCCCGGTGGCGGTCATCGCGGTGCGCAGGATCACCGGCAGGATCCGGTCCAGGTCGTGCGTGCTGGACAGGGTGTCGCCGAGGATCGCCAGGTGCCGGCGCAGCTGGTCCCGGCTGGCGGTCAGCGCCTGCACGTAGGACTGCAGCTCCCTGGTCATCCGGTTGAACGTGCCGGCCAGCCGGCCCAGCTCGTCCGGCCGCGGGATCGGCACCCGGGTGTCCAGGTCGCCGTTCGCCACCCGGTCGGCGGCCCAGGCCAGGTCGCCGAGCGGCCGGGTGGTGGACCGCGCCAGCCAGCGCGCCGCGATCACCGCGACGATCGCGGTGAGCAGAACGATCAGCGGCAGGACCGCGTACCGGATGGTCGGCCGGGCCGGTGGCGCGCTGAGTGTGAGCGGCAGCGGCTGGCCCGGCCCGGCGCCGAGGCGGCGGGTCGACGCGCCCGGCGCCGGTGGCGCGGTTCCGGGCAAGGTGACGGTCACCCCGCCCGGCGGCGGTGGGGCGGATCCGGACAGCGTGACGGTCACCCCGCCGGCCGCGCCGAGCCGGTTCAGCAGGGCGGCGTCGACCGGCAGCGCGGCGAGCACGGTGACGTCGGCCGCGGCCGCGGAGGCGGCCAGCGCGGTGATCCGGGTGCCCCGGGGCGCGGTGCAGTCCTGCCATCCGGTGACACCGGCCGGCGGTTGTGGCGCGCGGCGGGCCAGGCTCACGACCTCCGGGCCGGTGATCCGGATATCGGCGGCGAGTCCGCGAGTGATCAGCTGGTCGGCGACACTGGACCGGGCGCTCGCCGGGACCACCGCGACCGCGTCGGCGGCCGCCTGCAGCTGTCCGCAGATCGCGCCGACGGCGGCCCGGACGGTCGTCGCGGCATGGTCGAGACGCTCGTCCGTCCGCTCACGACTGACCGCGGCGACGGTCAGCGCGACGAAGATGGACCCGAGCAGGACCGGACCGAGCACGACCACCAGGAAGGCGCTGGTGAGCCGGCCACGTAATGTCACACATCCTCCCGGGAGTGGCCCTCTTTGGAGCGATGCTGACATAGTGTGCACCGTTTGCCGCTTTTCACAAGAGGGGTGTTGCATGCCGGATTTGGCCGGTGACGCGGAAAAATCACCCCAAAACAAGATCACACTGCGCAGGCATCTGCTCACGGCGCGTCGATCACTTCCGGACGACATCCGGATCGCCGCCGCCACCCAACTTCACGATCAAACCCTCACTTTCGTACGACGATCCGCACCGGGAACCGTCGCCGCCTACGTCCCGTCAGGCTCCGAGCCGGGTGGCGCCGACCTGCCCCGCCTGTTGCGCGGCGCGCTCGCACCGGGCGGCCGCCTGCTCCTGCCGGTGCTGCTGCCCGACGACGATCTGGACTGGGCGGAGTTCACCGGCCCGCTCGCCCCCGGCCGCCGCGGCCTGAGCGAGCCCCCCGGCCCACGCCTCGGCCCCGACGCGATCCGCTCCGCGGACCTGATCCTGGTACCGGCCCTGGCGGTGTCCCGCGACGGCCTCCGGCTGGGCCGCGGCGGCGGCTCCTACGACCGCGCCCTGTCCCGCCTGCCCGACCCCGGACCGATGGTGATCGCCCTGCTGCACGACGGCGAGACCCTCGACGTGGTCCCGGCCGAGCCGCACGACCGCCCGGTCCACGGCGTCATCACCCCGAGCGGCGGCTTCTCCCCCCGCCCGGCCTGACCCACCCGCCTGGCCTGCACCATGCCCGGCCTGGCTCGCCCACACACCTGCCCGCGCGCGCCCTCGTTGCGCTCACGAGGAGTTCGTCACACCCCGCGACGGTCCTCAGACCTCGCTCGGAGTGGACGAATTGACCTCCGATGCCGCAACATTGGCACTCGGAGTTGGCGAGTGCCAGCAGCCGACAGATCCGGAGGAGCACGTGCCTACCTACCAGTACGCCTGCACCGAGTGCGGTGAGCAGCTCGAAGCCGTGCAGTCTTTCTCCGACCCGGCACTGACCGAATGCCCGAACTGTCAGGGCAAGCTCCGCAAGGTGTTCAACTCGGTCGGCATCGTGTTCAAGGGCTCCGGGTTCTACCGCAACGACTCCCGCTCCAGCAGCGTGAGCGCCGAGACCTCCGGCGCCGCCGCCGACGCCGCCCCGAAGAAGTCCGAGAAGTCGGACAGCCCGTCGAGCACCCCGTCGACGAGCAGCCCGGCCCCCGCGGCGGCCGGCAGCTCCAGCGGCAGCTCGTCCAGCTCGTCCAGCAGCAGTTCGTCGTCCTCCGGCGCGAAGACCGCCGCCGCTTCCTGATCCACCAGAAAGGGCGTGCCACTCCCGGCGCGCCCTTTCTGCATGCCTTCTTGTCGCCTCCAGCCCGCGCAAGCACCTCCGCGCCCGGCCCTCTACCCCGTGCCGCGCCTCGCCGTGCGTGCCGTGCCGTGCCGTGCGTGCCGTGCCGTGCCCGCCGTTCCGTGCATGCCGCTCCGTGCCGCCGTGCCTGCCGAGCCTGCCCTGCCCGCCGTGCCTGCCGTGCCCGCCGTGCCTGCCGTGCCCGCCGTGCCCCCAACGTGCCACGCTCCGCGCCGGGTGCCTCGGGCTCGGCTCTCGCCAGGCCCGCGCCCCGCATCACGCCATCTTGGCCCGTCCTCGCGGCGCCGCGGGGTTTTCCACAGTCCCGGCTCGTCCACAGCCCGCCCGGCGATCGCACCGGAATCCGCCTAGCTTCCTGCTCGCACATGGCAGACGACGGCGGGAGGGCAGACCATGAGCCGATCCGGCACACGCAACGAGCGCCTGGACCCGGTGCGCGGCCGCGCACCCACCCGAGGCACCCTGCTCCGGCTCACCGTGATCACAGCTCTGCTGGTCACCGCCGCCGGCCTGCTCTGGCTCCGGCCGACCACCACACCCTGCGCGACCCCGGGCCCCTCCACCTCGCCCGCCAAGGCCGCAGCAGGCAAGGCCGCAACAGACAAGGCCGCAACAGACAAGGCCGCAGCCGGCGCACACGCCATCGGCGGCACCACCCCGTCGCCGGGGCCCGCCGCCGGGCAACCCACCCCGGGCAGCCCCGTCTCGTCTCCAGGGTCCGCCGGCAAGCCGCCCGTCCCGGACGGAGCCGTCGGCGTCCCGGTGCGCCTGGCCGATCCCACCGCGCTCGCGCTGACCCACCCCGGCGACCGTGTCGACCTGCTCCGGCTCGACAACAAGGGCCGCACCACCGAGGTGGCAAATGCCGCGCTGGTCCTGGACGTCTCCGCCGACCCGCTCACCGGCGGCCTGCTGCTGGCCCTCGACCGCGACAAGGCCGCGCTCGCCGCCGACCCCTCAGGCCCGGGCTTCGCCATCCTGCTCCACCCCAGCTGACCCCGCCGCCGGGCCGCGCAGGGCCAGGCCAGGCCGGGCAGCGCCACCGCAAGGCCGCACCGCGCCACGCAAGGCCGCACCGCGCGAGACCGCACCGCGCGAGACCGCACCGCGCGAGACCGCACCGCGCGAGACCGCACCGCGCGAGACCGCGCCGCGCAAGGCCGCGCCGCGGCGCGCACACGTGGCGATGCCACCCGGCCCGGGCGTGATCACGGGCGGGTGGTGTCAGGATGTCGCGAGGTCAGCCCCAGTGCGGCGGGCGATCGGCGAGCAGCCGGTCGTCGTTGGAGGAGTCGGCCTCGCCCCATCCACGCTCGGTGTCGTCCTGAGTCTGGTCCGGAAGCAACGGAGCCTCCTCCGACTCGAAGTCCACCGCGCGCTCGGCGTCGTGATCCCGCTCGGGGCCGTCCAGGATGTCCACACCTAGAAGGGTAAGCCGACATCGCTTCGGCCGTCTTCCCCCTCCGGCTGTACCGTCGGTGAACGTGAGCTCCCCCACGAGTGGCCCGCCCGGCGACGCGTACTGGCAGCGGCCCGGCCCGGACGCCGCATCGCTCAGCCGGCCGCCCCAGGATCAGCCCGCCACACCCGAGCCGCCGGCGTACCCGGGTCCGCCGCGCACCGACCCGCCGTCGGTGCACTGGCGGCCACCGACCATCGCCACACCGCCCGAGCCGCGCCACATGCCGGGTCAGAACATGGACGCCATCGAGGAGGCGGAGGGCTCGGCGCGCACCGTGACGTTCGGGGTGGGCCTGGTCGCCGGCGCCGTCGCGCTGATCCTGATCTGCCTGCTCTGCGGCCGCGCCCTGTTCTAGGGCTCAGCACAGGAAAGAGCCGCCGGGCACAGCACGCGCCCGGCGGCTCTTTCTAGTACGTTCCCCAGACCGCCGTCGCGCCCGAGTCACCCGTCTTGAAGATGTAGTAACCGCTCCCGGCCGCCAGCGCCAGCGTCAGCACCACGAACGTCACCTGCGCGATCATCGGCAGAGCCTTCCCCCGGAAGGTCAGCGCCACCATGATCAGGCTGACCACGCCGAGGCCCAGCGCGAACCAGAGCGTCATGGTGCCGAAGTCCATGTGGTTGTCGAGGATCTCCTTGCCCTTGGGCGAGAAGGTCGAGATGCGGCTGTTGTACAGCTCGGTGCCGGACAGCTTGGCGACGAGCGTGGTGATCGGAGCTACCACGGCGAGCAGCGCGACCGCCCAGCCCAGCCGTGACCGCCACTTGGCGACGAGCGCATAGACGACCGCGCCGAGCGCGAGCAGCGGCACAAAAATCACTGCGGCGTGCAGCACGAGAATATGTACCGGCAAGCCGTTGACCTGGTCGAACACTTTTCCTCCTCGGTCCGGGGTGATCGCCAGCTTAGAGTTATGTGACGGCGCAAACATCCCCTCGGCCCCACTTACCCCGCGAATCCGATTCCGGTTCAGTCACGGACGGGTTGGGGAAACCGCCCGGCCGTGCTGTCATGGATAGATGTCCACCGGTGAGGAACTGCTGCGTACGCATGGTCTGCGCGTCACCCGCCCCCGGCTGGCGGTGCTCGGCGTGCTCAGCGGTGGCGGGCACCTCGAGGTGGACGAGATCGCCCGGCAGGTCCGTGCCCGGCTCGACTCGGTCTCCACCCAGGCGGTCTACGACGTGCTGGGTGCGCTGTCCCGGGCCGGCCTGGCCCGCCGGATCGAGCCGGCCGGCAGCCCGGCCCGTTACGAGGCCCGCACCGGCGACAATCATCATCACATCGTCTGCCGGGGCTGCGGCACGATCGCCGACGTCGACTGCACGGTCGGCGAACGCCCCTGCCTGACGCCGGCCGAGTCGCACGGATTCACCCTGGACGAGGCCGAGGTGACCTTCTGGGGCCTGTGCCCGGCCTGCCAGAGCCGCCGCACCACCGACACCGCCTGACCGCTCGGCTGGTCGTCAAGAACGGTCAGGAATCCGCGCCCAGGTGCTCCACCGCGGCCCACGGCTCCTTCCCGGTCACCCCGGCCCCCGCCGGGCAGGACTTCCGGAAGTCACACCACGCGCACAGCGACCCCGGATTGGTCGGGAACGCCTCGTCCGCGTCCCCGCCGGCGGCCACCGCCTTCTCCGCGGCCATGATGTCGGCCGCGGTCTCCTCGGCCCGGCGCACCTGCCGGGCCAGCGACTCCTCGGTGTGCTCGTGCGCCGCCACCGTCCCGGTCGGCAGGTGGTGCAGCTCGACCCGGTAGCACGGCCGGCGGAACACCCGCTGCGCCGCGTACGCGTACAGCGCCAGCGCGTGGGACCCGCGGGCGTCGTCGGCGTCCAGCCCGGTCCGCCCGGTCTTGTAGTCGACGATCACCGCCTCCGGGCCCTCCTCGCCCATCCGCCCGTCGATCCGGTCGGCGCGCCCGTTCAGCGCCAGCACCGAGGTCTTCGCGGCCACCACCCGCTCGACGCCGAGCGGCTCGTCGGCCGGGTCGAGGGTCGCCGTGTAGGTGTCCAGCCAGCCGAGCGCCCGTTTGTACGCCGCGCGCTCGAGCTCGACGTCGCGATAGCCCTCACGGACCCAGGTGCTCTTGAGCAGCTTCGGCACGGCGTCACGCTCGCGCCGCTCGACCGGCAAGGCGTACCAATTCTTCATCGCGGTGTGCACGCTGGCGCCGAGCGAATTGTGCGCCCAGGGCGGGCCCTTGGGTGGTGACGGGCGGTCGACGTAGGAATATCGGTACCGCCGGGGGCAGTCCAGGTATGCCCCGAGCTTGCTCGGGGTGCAGACGAAGAGGCGCTCGGGCATGCCGGCGAAGCCGAGTTGCTCGGGAACGGCGGCACGGTTCCTGATGGGGGGCACGGGACAATCCTGCCAGCACCCCCCGACAGAACCGTCTCAGAGCCGGGGCGCGTAAAGCTGCACGAAGGCGAAGATGGCGTCCGCGATGAGCTGGACCGCGATCGCCGCGAGCAGCAGACCGGCGATCCGGGTGAGCACCTCGATGCCGGCCGGGCGCAGCAGCCGCACGATCAGCCCGGAGAAACGCAGCACCAGCCAGACCGTGGCCATCACAGCCAGGACCGCGCCGCCCAGGATGAGGTATTCGTCGGCGCTGTGCGCCCGCTGCACGAAGAGCATGGTGGCGACGATCGCGCCCGGGCCGGCCAGCAGCGGCGTGCCGAGCGGGACCAGGGCCACGTTGCTGGTGCCGGCCGCATCGGTCGGCTCGTCGGTCTTGCCGGTGAGCAGCTGCAGCGCGACGAGCACGAGCAGCAGGCCGCCGGCCGCCTGCAGGGCCGGGAGCTGCACGTGCAGGTAGTCGAGCAGGGTCTGCCCGGCCACCGCGAAGCCGATGATCACACCGAGGGCGAGCAGCACGGCCTGGGTGCCGGCCCGGTTGCGGGCCTTCGCCGGCATGGCGCCGGTGAGTGCGAGGAACACCGGGACCATGCCGGGGGGATCGACGATCACCAGCAGAGTCACGAAGAACTCGCCGAACAGCTTCAGATTCACCCGATCAAGGTAGGTGTCCGGGCTGCTCCGCGCAGGCTGGTGCGTCGATAGTCACCCGAGCACGGGCACACCGGTGGCCGCGGCGACGATTTTGTCGTACACCTCGGGTGCCGTGACGAACGCGCCGAGCTGGACCGTCTTGTGCGTACCGTGAAAGTCGGAGGATCCGGTGACCACCAGGCCGAGCCGGTCCGCCAGCGCCCGGATCTCTTCCCGCTCCGTGGGGGAATGATCCTCGTGGTCGGCTTCCAGTCCGAAAAGGCCCACATCGGCCAGCGCCACGATCAACTCGTCCGGAACCACCCGCCCACGCTTGGTCGCCCGCGGATGCGCGAAGACCGGCACCCCACCGGCCGCACGCACCGCCGCCACCGCCTCAAAAACATCAAGATCCGCTTTTGGTACGAAGTACCGCGCGCCCAGCCACCTCGACGCGAACGCCTCGGTCACGCTGGTGACCAGTCCGGCCCGGATCAGCGCCTGCGCGATGTGCGGACGCCCGACCGAGCCACCGGCGGCGTACCCGTACACCTCGGCCCAGGTGATCGGCACGCCGTCGGCCCGCAGTTTCTCCACGATCTTCTCGCCGCGCTGCTCCCGGTCCACGCGCAGTCGTCGCATCGACTCGGCCAGCGCGGGCTCCGCCGGATCGAACAGGTACGCCAGCAGGTGCAGCGAGATCGACGGCTCCGCCCCGTGCCAGCGGCAGGACAGCTCGGCACCGCGGACCAGGCGCAGACCGTCCGGCCGCGCGGCGGCGGCGTCGGCCCAGCCACCCGTGGTGTCGTGGTCGGTGATCGCCATGACCTCGAGCCCGGCTTCGGCGCCGGCCCGGACCAGATCGGCCGGGGCCAGCGTGCCGTCGCTGGCGGTGGAGTGGCAGTGCAGATCGATCCGGCTGCTCAGGCGTCGTCTCCCTCGTCGTCCTTGCCCAGCCGGGCCTCGACCGCCTGCGGCTCGTACATCTCCTCGACCACGCGGAGATACAACTCGTTCGGGTTGGGCAGGTGTTTGACCTCGCGCAGCGCCTGGTCCTGACCGGCCGACTCCAGCACGAACGTGCCGTAGCTGAGCATCCGGCCGAGGGCGGACTGCTCGTACTTCATGTCGGTGACCCGGAGCAGCGGCATCATCGCCACCTTGCGGGTGACGATGCCGTTGACCACCATCACCCGTTTGTTGGTCAGGATGAAGCGGTCGAAATACCAGTCGAAGACCTTCCAGGCGACCCAGCTGATCACGCCGAGCCAGATCAGCACGGCGACGGTGACCATACCGTCCACACCCTGCTTGGTCAGGAAGCCGGCCAGGTAGCCGAGCAGCAGCGTGGCGCCGGCTCCGACACTCAGCGGCAGCGACAGGTGGATCCAGTGCCGTTTCCACTCACCGCGATAGCGCTCGGTGGGGAACAGGTAGCGGGCGACCAGGGTGGTCGGCTCGTCCTCGAGGGGGAGGAAGCGGCGCGGACCACCGGAGCGGTCGAGCCCTTCCAGCTCCTCCTCGGTGAAGATCGGAGCCTCGTACTGCTCGGGATCCTCGTAGTCGTCGGCACGCCGTGCACCCTGGGTGAACCGGGCATCGTCCGGATAGGTCTCGGCTCGTGTCCGACCAGGATCAGTGTCGTCCATGGCCGGGTCCTGAAACCGGAAGTCCTCATCGTCGTCCCGAGAGCGCCGGGCGCCCTCGCCTCGCGGGTCGCGCGGCTCACCAGGATCCATAGAGAGATGCTATGCGACGAGGGAGGTGAAGAAGGTGCCGAAGCCTCGTGCGATGTCCGCGATCGTGCCTCCGAGTGACTCGAAGACAGCGGCGGCAGATCTCGGGTTGAAGGCGATAAAGAAGATCAAGAACGCAATACCAAGCCAGGTGAGAACCTTCTTGATCATGGCGGACCTTCTCCTCTGAGGCGGGTGACTAACAGCGCCGCGGCAGTACTGACGGTATCAGCTTCGTCGCTTCGTGTGAACAAAGTGCCCAGATCGCCGATTGCGGCGGGCGGGTGTTTCACCCTCGGACGAGGGATCACACACGACCGTGCAGATAGGGCGAGGGCGCCCCGAACACCAACTCGGGCGGCACTCCCTCGGAGAGGTCGTGCAGGACGACATGCTCCGCGAGGAGATAGCCCGCGCTTGCCGGCCACGCTACCGCATAGAGCCAGATTCCTTTGGCCTCACTCACGTACGCGCTTCGATCTTCCGGTGACTTGACACACCAGAGTGGAGTCGGGTGACCGCCCACTTTGATCTTCGCGTGCGGGCCGCTCCCGGCACCCCGCGCCGAGAGCGACTCGGAGAGCAGATAGCCCGGGTCGATGCCGGCGATGCCGGCGAACCGGTTGCCGAGACCGACACCCGGCTGCTCGGCGATGAAGACCAGATCGGCCGGACCACCGCCGAGCGGCTCCGGGCCGCTGCAGGCGACCGTGGTGGCCCGCACCCCGGATCGGTCGTCGCCGGCCCAGCCCACCCCGGTGACGGTCCACCCGGGCGGCAACGGCCAGGGAGCCCAGAGCGGCATCCGCTCCGCGCCGGCCGACGCCGATTCCCGCAGCACCGTGCCGACGATCTCCGCGCTGATGTGCTCGGCAACGTGGAAAGGCGGAACGTCGCCACAGTCGTCGCAGCGCCAGTTGCTGTGCATCAGGTCCGGCTTGCGGACCTGACCAGCACATCTGGGGCAACTCACAGTGACACCCACACTCCATACCGTGCGGGTCCCGGCAGCCGCCGTCAAGCGGATCGGCAGAACCGCCAAAGGTCAAGAGGGCGGCGGCCCGGCGTGCGCCCGGATCCAGGCGTGCATCGCGATCCCGCTGGCCACTCCGGCGTTGATCGACCGGGTGGAGCCGTACTGGGCGATCGAGAACAGCTGCGAGCAGGCACCGCGTGCCGCGTCGGAGAGGCCCGGCCCCTCCTGCCCGAAGAGCAGCACACAGCGCCGGGGCAACGTGACGGTCTCCATCGGCCGCGAGCCGGGCAGGTTGTCGATGCCGATCACCGGGATCCCGGCGCCGGCCGCCCAGCCCACGAACTCCTCGATCGTCGGGTGGTGCCGGACGTGCTGGTAGCGATCGGTGACCATGGCGCCGCGGCGGTTCCACTTGCGCAGGCCCACGATGTGCACCTCGGCGGCGAGGAACGCGTTGGCGTTGCGGACCACCGTGCCGATGTTCAGGTCGTGCTGCCAGTTCTCGATCGCGACGTGGAATTCGTGACGCCTGGTGTCCAGGTCGGCGATCACCGCGTCGCGGCTCCAGTACCGGTAGCGGTCCACCACGTTGCGCCGGTCACCGAGTTCCAGCAGCTCGGGGTCGTAGCGGTCGCCGGCCGGTCGCTCGCCCGGCCAGGGGCCCACGCCGACCTCGGTGGATTCGTCCTCGCCCACGGTCATGGGGCGTTAGGCTACTCATCCGGCTGCCCGGGGCCATGGTCACCCGGCGCGCGGCACGGGATCCCGCGGAATGTCCCCGAAACGACAGGGGACGCAATGAGCGGCGGGGCCCTCCCCGGCACCCGCCGCCCACGCTCTGTTGGGACAGATTTTGCCTTACCGTCCGTATCCATGTGAAGGACTTTCAGATGTGACCCAGGTCACATTTAACTTTGTTAACCATTACTTTTGTCGCTTGGTCTCGTTCCCATGGGGGATGCGCCGCCTGGGCAAATACCCCAGATGGCGTGATCATGGATAGATCCCCCGGCAGGTCCGTGTCGGCAAAATGACACCGGTCGCCTACTATCAGTTACGATATTGACTCTCAGGTCGCTGAAGACCGTCTCGCGCCGAAGGTGCCGTAGGACACGTGTCGCGGCCCCAGGAGCGGGAATGGTGAACAGGTACCCGGAGTTTCACCCGACGAAAGCGATTCCCGCAGACGGAGGCATCATGGCGACAGTTGCGCTGACCGCAGCGAACTTCGACGAGGTCACCAGCAAGGACGGCATCGTCCTGGTGGACTTCTGGGCCAGCTGGTGCGGGCCCTGTGTGCGTTTCGCGCCGACCTACGAGCGTTCCTCGGAGAAGCACTCGGCGATCACCTTCGGCAAGGTGGACACCGAGGCCGAGCAGGCTCTGGCGGCCAAGTTCGACATCCGGTCAATCCCGACGATCATGGCGATCCGCGACGGCATCGTGGTGTTCGCGCAGCCTGGCGCGCTCCCCGAGTCGGCTCTGGAGAGCCTCATCGAGAAGGTCGAGCAACTCGACATGACCGAGGTGCGCGATCAGGTCGCGGCGCACAAGAAGACGCACGACACCAAGGCACCGAGCACCGAGGAGCCCGCCCGCGCCACCAGTGGCGCGACGAGCTGACCAGCTGAAACAAAGGCCCGCAGACCGGTTCCGGTCCGCGGGCCTTTTGCTGTCCGCCGCCGTACGCCGTCCGTGTCCGCGGTCGGCGGAAGCGGTGGACAGCGACTCGTACGTGTGTTCGAATATCCGCCATGCGATGGTCTCACCTGTCGGCTCCGACCGGCGACGGCGCGCTCCCGGACGGGGCGGCGGCAACGGCTCCTCCCCTGCCGCTGGCGCTGCCCGGCGCGACCGTGCGCACCTTCGACACCCCCGGGTTCGCCGGCATGACGTTCTACGAGATCCGCGCCAAGTCGCTGATCAACCGGGTGCCCGGCGCCTCCCGCGTGCCGTTCGAGTGGACCGTGAACCCCTATCGCGGCTGCTCCCACGCCTGCACGTACTGCCTGTCCGGTGACACCCCGATCCTGCTCGCCGACGGGTCCACCCGGCCGCTCGCCGAGATCCGCCCGGGCGACTCGGTGCTGGGCACGATGGGCGCCGGCCCGCACCGGCGGTATGTGCCGACCACCGTGCTCGACCACTGGGCCACCAGCAAGCCGGCGTTCCGGGTCACCCTGGCCGACGGCACCCGGCTGGTCTCCAGCGGCGATCACCGGTTCCTCACCGACCGCGGGTGGCGGCACGTCAGCCCGAGCCGGCCGCACCAGCCGGCCCTCGCGATCGGCGACCTGATGTCCGGGGTGGGCCGGTTCGCCGACCCGCCCAAGGAGTCCCCCGACTACCAGGCCGGTTTCCTCTGCGGCCTGCTCCGCGGGGACGCCGCCGGCCGGATCGGCCGCGAGGGCGACTCCTGGATCCGCGCCGACGGCTATCTGCACGACGTCTCCCTGCCGGAGGCGCTGCGCTGGCCCGAGCTGCCCTCCGGCGACTGGTTCCGGGGCTTCCTGGCCGGCGCGTTCGGCGCGGTCGGGCGCTGCGAGCGGCTCGCCGTCGTCTTCGAGAGCCCCGACCGGATCTACCTCCGCTGGATCACCGAGGCGCTCACCCACCTGGGCCTGACCAGCCGGACCCCGGCCCGCAGCCGGTCCGGCCGGTCCGGCGGGGCGGATGCCGGCCGGGTGGAGACCGGGCGCGACCTCTGGTCGGCGCTGCGCTTCCGGCACCTCACCGGCGTGCTGGACGCCCCGCTCGACGCGTCCGGTGTCGGGGTCCGCGGCGACCGCCGGCTCACCGTCGTCGACATCGAGGACCTCGGCCTCACCCTGCCGCTCTTCGACATCTCCACCGGCACCGGCGACTTCATCGCCGACGGCGTGGTCAGCCACAACTGCTTCGCCCGCAGCACCCACCAATACCTCGACCTCGACGCCGGCCGCGACTTCGACACCCGCATCGTGGTGAAGGTGAACGCCGGCGAGCTGATCCGCCGCGAGCTCGCCGAGCCCCGCTGGTCCGGCGCCCCGATCGCGATGGGCACCAACGTCGACGTCTACCAGCGCGCCGAGGGCCGCTACCGGCTGATGCCGGAGATCCTGGCCGCGTTGCGCGACCACGCCAACCCGTTCTCGATCCTCACCAAGGGCACGCTGATCCTGCGCGACCTGGAGCTGCTCCGGCAGGCCGCCGAGGTGACCCGGGTCAGCCTGGCCTTCTCGATCGGCTTCCTGGACGAGCAGGTGTGGCGCTCCGCCGAGCCGGGCACGCCCAGCCCCGGCCGCCGGCTCGACGCCGTCCGCCGGCTGACCGACGCCGGTTTCGCGGTCGGCGTCCTGCTGGCCCCGATCCTGCCCGGGCTGACCGATTCCGAGGAGTCGCTCGACGCGACGGTCGCCGCCGTCGCCGCGGCCGGTGCCACGAGCGTCACCCCGATCCCGCTGCACCTGCGCCCCGGCGCCCGGGAGTGGTATGCGTCCTGGCTGGCCCGGGAGTATCCGCGTCTCGTCCCCCGGCATCGCGAGCTGTTCGCCGGCGGCGCCTATTCACCGCGGCGCTATCAGGACGAGCTCGCCGCCCGGGTCCGGATGGCCGCCCGGCGCCACGGCCTGCACCGCCCCACGCCGGCCGAGTTCCGCACCCTGCCCGACCCGGCCGGGCCCGCACCGGCCGCACCCCGCGCCGACCAGCTCACGCTGCTGTGACCCCACCCGCGCCTGGCTAGAGTCGGTGTATGCGTACTGCTCAGCAGATCCTGGCCGAGGCGAACGTGATCGCGGTGGTCGGCGCGTCACGGGATCCGTTCAAGCCCGCGCACGCGGTGCCGTTGCAGATGCTGCGACACGGCTGGCGGATCATCCCGGTCAATCCGTACGTCGATGAGGTCTTCGGGGTGAAGACGGTCCCGACCCTGGCGGACCTGGCGGAGCCGGTCGACCTGGTGGACGTCTTCCGTCCGTCGCGGGAGGCGGCCGAGGTGGTGCGCCAGGCGGTGGCGATCGGGGCGCCCGCGGTGTGGCTGCAGAGCGGCATCTTCTCGGCCGAGGCCCGGAAGATCGCCGAGGAGGCCGGCATCGACTACGTCGAGGACAGCTGCCTCGCCGTGGAACGCGCCCGCGGCAACCTCACCAAGAACACCTGACGCTGACCGAAGCGTGCGCGTGACCGGGAGCGGTCAGGCCGGGCCCGTCGGAGCGGCCCCGGCCTGAGACCGGCACGGATCAGCGGAACTGGGCCTCGCGCACGCTGTTCCCGCCGTCCACGACAAGCATCTGCCCGGTGATGTAGGACGCGGCCGGCGAGCAGAGGAACGCCACCGCCGCCGCGACCTCGTCCGGCGTGCCGGGGCGACCGATCGGCGTGCCCAGGCCCTGCTTGATCTCGGTCACCGTCGAGGCCGCCGTGTAGATCGTCCCCGGCGCCACGCAGTTCACGTTGACCCCGTCGGCGACCAGTTCCATCGCCAGCGCCCGGGTCAGCCCGACCACGCCGGCCTTGGCCGCCGCGTAGGCCGCCTCGGTGGGCAGCGCGTTCACCGGGCCGGCGGTGGCCGCGAGGTTCACGACCCGGCCCCAGCCGCGCTCCGACATGCCGCCGATGAACGCCCGGCTGCACAGGAACGCCGTGCTCAGGTTCCGATCGATTTCGGCCTTCCACTCGTCCAGGGTCAGCTGGGCGACCGGGCGGAGCACCTCCGGGCTGGCCCGGCTCGCCAGGCCGGCGTTGTTCACCAGCACCTCGACGTCGCCGAGCTGGTCGATGATCGCGTCGGCCAGCGCGCCCACCTCGGCCTCATCGGTCAGGTCGGCGACGAAGCCGGTGACACCCAGCTCGGAGGCGCGGTCGTGGATCCGGCGGGTGGTGGACACGATCGCCACCCGGGCGCCGAGGTCACGCAGTCGGCGCGCGGTCGCGTACCCGATACCGTCCGGGCTTCCCGCGCCGGTCACCAGCGCGACCTTCCCATCCAAACGCATGGTCACCGCAGCCTCCGCACTCGCTTCCTCGAACTCCGCCTCGACCACCTCGGCCGTGATCTCGACCGGCCGGTCCGGATCACTGCCAGGCACGCCGGACCGTGGTGGCCGGCTGTCAGCCGGACGGGTGGCGTCACGCCGCGAGGGGCTGCCGCCGGTGGAACGGGCGTCGAAGACCATGCGGCGATCCTGCCCGCTCCCGGAGGCGGGGGCAAACATCTGCGTCACCGTGGCGTAATCGGCGGCCCGCCGCCGCGGAACGCCGCACCGGCGGCCCGCGACTCACCGAGCCGATTTTCCGGCACGCCGGTAATTCAGCGACCCGGTTCCGGAGAATTGATCCGTGTGCTGGTCAGCGGGGTGACCGGACCCTCCTCGACGAAGACCAGCGGCGCCTCGTCGCCGTAGTGCGCGGGCAGTGCGACGCGGGCCAGATCCACGTCCCGGGTGCCGATCTCGACCCCGGCGCCGTCATGACGACTCCCCACGGTGACGATCCGCACTCCACGGGCGGACCAGTACGCCAGGTCGGCGACCACCCGATCGTGCCACTCGCCGAGTTCGGTGACGGCGTGCGCGGCGTCCCGTACGACGATGCAGTTGTTGCCGGCGGTCTGCCGCAGGAAATCGTCGAACCCGGCCGCGGCGGACGGCACGCGATAGACGATCGCCCGTACCCGAAGCTGATCCACCTCGAGCCCGGCGAAGCTGGCGGCGAACCGCGTCCGCCCGGCCTGTTCGATCTGTTCCATCGCCGCGCGCAGCGGCGCCGGCGTGACCGGCATCCGGACCCCGCCGACCTCGGTGTGCTCCGGTGCCCGGCTGAACTCGCAGCCGGCCGTCCGCCACCCACCGACCCGGCCGCTCGCCTCCGCCTCGCCGGCGCTGTCCGGTTCCGCACATCCGCCGATCATGAGCAGTCCGACGAGGAGCAGCCGGCTGAGCCGTACCCGATGCATCGCATCTCCCCTCAATACCGTGCCCGCTCGAACCTCGCCACTCGTGCAACGACGCGGCCGGGTTCCCCAGTGACGGCTCAGATGTCAGCAAAACCCCGCAAAAACGACAGCCGTCACCGTTTCCCCAAACCCCAACCCTTCGGGGTACGGATGATCAGGTCGGCAGCGACTCCCGCACCCGGGCGGCCCGGGTGGAACGCGCCGCGCCGACGATGACCACCGCCACGCCGGCCAGCAGCAGCGACAGCCCCGGCAGGGTGCCCGGGCGCGGGACCTGACCCAGCCAGAGCCAGGCGAGCAGCGCGGCGCCCGGCACCTCGAGCAGGATCAGGACGCTGACCGTGGTCGCCGAGGTGTGCTGCAGCGCGTAGTTGAACATCGAGTGGCCGAGCAGCTGCGCACCGGCCACCAGCCCGAGGATCGCGGCCCAGGCCTGCGGCGGATACCCGGTCAGGTCGACACCCCCGGCCAGGCAGACGACGAGCAGCAGCACGGCGCACACGCCGTAACAGATCCAGGTGTACGTCGTGGTGCTCAACGCCACCCGGGCCTGCTCGCCGAGCGCCGTGTAGACCGCCGCGAAGATCGCGCCGAGCACGGCCAGCGCGTCGGCCAGCACGGCCTGCCCGGACACCCCGACGTCGGCGCCGGTCGCCCAGGCCGCACCGGCCACCGCCAGCACGATGCCGACCCAGCCGGCCGCCGACGGGCGCCGCCCCTGCCACGCCGCGATCAGGCCCTGCCACACCGGCTGGGTGGCGACCAGCGCGGTCGAGGTGGCCACCGTGCCGAGCTGCACGCTCGGCATCCACGTACCGAAGTGCGCGGCCAGCGCCACCCCGGCGAGCAACGCGAACATCCCGGCCCGGCGGCGCGAACCGCGGATCGTGTCACGCACCTCGGCCCGGCGCGGGCCGAGCGCGACCGGGGTGAGCGCCACCGACGCCAGCCCGTTGCGCCAGAACGCGACAGCCAGCGCCGGCGCCGCCGCGAACGCGATCAGCGGCGCCGACGAGGAGACCGCGCAGACCGCCACTGCCAGCGCCAACACCGTGAGCGGGGCGATCGGTTGCCCTGATGAGCGCATATTCATCACCGGCCGTCGCTTCTTGCACAGCCCAGCAGGGGTGTTTGCCACTGTCGGTTGGCGGACAGTGACGGAATCGCTACAGTCACCGACGGCCCCATGGCCATTTTCATCCCTCGATGCCCCGGAGGCCGATTTCCATGCCCGCATACCGCGCGGTGGTATTCGACTTCTTCGGCACCCTGACCCGCTCGGTGCAGCGCGGTCCTCAGCACGCGGCCATCGCCCGGGCGCTCGGCGCCGACCCGGAGACGATGGTCGGCGTCCTGGATCGCACGTTCCGGGCCCGGGCCTGCGGCCGGTACGGCTCGGCCGAGGCCACCCTGCGCTTCGTCATCGAGCAGTCCGGCGGCCGGCCCCGTCCCGGCGCCATCCGGGCGGCCATGCCGGCCCGCGTCGACGCGCTCCGCGCCGACACCCGGCTCCGCGCCGACGCGGTCAGCGCGCTCACCGCGATCCGCGACCGCGGTGTGCGCACGGCACTGATCAGCGACTGCACCCACGAGCTACCCGCCTTCCTGCCCGGGCTCCCGGTGGCGCCGTTGCTGGACGCCCAGATCTTCTCCGTCGAGCTGGGCGTCTGCAAGCCGGACCCCCGGATCTACCTGGCCGCCTGCGAGCGGCTCGACGTCCACCCGGAGGAGTGCCTGTACGTCGGCGACGGCGGCAGCCACGAACTGACCGGCGCGGCCGCGGTCGGCATGACCCCGGTCCGGCTGGCCGCCCTGGACCTCGCCGATCACCTTGTCTTCGACGCCGACACCACGTTCACGGGCCGCACCGTCCGCTCCCTGACCGAGGTCCTGACCCTGCTAGACCACGCCCCCGCCCTGGTCTAACCCCGCCCAACCACCTGCGTGGGGACTTTGGGTGCGCAGCGCACCGCAACTTCACACACAACGCCGCGCAACCACCAGCGTGGGGAGTTTGAGTGTGGAGGGCGCTGGAACTTCGCACGTGAGCTTGGTGCTGCTTCAGCGTGGGAGCGTGGGAGGATGGCGCGGTGACGGGTGTGCTGGACGAGGCGATCAAGAAGGCGGCGATCGCCTGGATCTCGACGGGTGACGGCCCCGCCTACGCCCTGTGGTGCATGCCGGTCGAGCTGTCCCTCGCCGTGATCACCGGTCCCGGCGAGCAGTACGCCCCGGGCCTCGCCGACGCGAAAACGGCGACCGTCCGGCTCCGCGGCGACCACGGCGGCCTGATCGTGTCGACCGAGGCCACGGTGACCCGGCTCGACCCGCAGGGCCCGGAGTGGGCGGAACTCGCCCCGCAACTCGCCGGCAAACGGCTGAACGCCTCCGGCACCGCCGCCGAGGTGGCCGCCCGCTGGGCCGTCGCGGACTGTGCGCTGCTCGTCATCGCCCCGGCGGTGGACACCCTGGTCGCCGCGCCGGACCTGCCCGCCGAGTCGGCCGCCGCACCGCCCCGGGAAACCCCGGCCCGGGTGGCCACCCGCAAACCGTTCCGCCTGCACAAAGTCGTCCGGCGCTGACCTGACGCCGATCAGCCGGCCGGAAGGCGATCAGCCGATGAACGGGGGAACCGCGATCTTCCCCGTCGCCACCGGAAAGACGTGCCCGCTCACCGTCGCCCCGGTCGCCACGCCCCCGGCCGCGCTCACCGTGCAGCTCAACAGCGACGGCCGCTTCATCTCCAGGCCCTGATGCACCCGGTACGACGACAGACCGTCCCCCGGCAGCCACCCCGCACCGACCAGCCACACCCCGAGCCCGAGCGCCGCCGATCCGGTGGCCGGGTCCTCCCACACCGCGTCACCGGGTACGAACACCCGCGCGTGCGCCTCCCCGCTCTCCCACGAGAACACGGTCAGCCCGGTCACCCCGAGCCGGGCCGCTGCCGGCACGTCCAAGTGGACCCCGGCCAGCGCGGATCGTCGTACCGGAAGAAACGTCCAGTCCAGCCCGCAGCCCGCCTCGCGCGGAACAGCGGACGGTGACCCGGCGAACGCCGAGGCAGGCAGGCCGGCGATCTCCAGCAGGCCGGCCGGGTCGATCGGGTCGCCGAGCCGGGGAGCGGCGCCGGTGAGCGTGGCCGCGCCCGCGGCGGTCACGTCGAGCGGCAGCAGCCCCGCGCCGCACTCCTGCACCACCCGTCCGGGTGCGAACCGGCCCTGCCGCATCAGCGTCACCGCGGTGCCGACGCTGGGATGGCCGGCGAACGGCAGCTCGGCCGAGGCCGTGAAGATCCGGATCCGGTACGTCGCGCCGGGCTCGGTCGGTGGCAGCACGAACGTGGTCTCGGCCAGGTTGAACTCCCGGGCCAGCGTCTGCATCTGATCGGTGGCCAGATGCTCGGCTCCGAACACCACCGCGAGCGGATTGCCGGCGAACGGCCGATCCGTGAACACGTCGACTATCTCGTAGGCCACGGTGGACATGTCCGGACCCTAACCTAATCTGGGGCTGTGACCATGGGGACGAGGGTTTATCTGGCCCGCTTGGCCGGCCTGCCGGTGTTCGACCCCAACGGAGACCGGGTGGGGCGGGTCCGCGACGCGGTCGTCCGGCTGCGCACCACGAACCGCCCGCCACAGATCGTCGGCCTGGTGGCGGAGATGGCGCTGCGCCGGCGCATCTTCCTGCCCGTCGGCCGGATCACCAGCATGGATTCCGAGGCGGTCGTGCTGGCCAGCGGCGCGCTGAACCTGCGCCGCTTCGAGAAGCGGCCGAACGAGCTGCTGGCGCTGGAGGACCTGCTGGACCGCCGGGTCACCGTGGTGCCGGAGCAGGAGGGCGGCGAGGAGAACGACGCCGTCGTGGTCGACATCGGCATGGACCTGAACCGCAACACCGAGTGGATGGTCACCCGGGTGGCGGTCCGCGCGCACACCGGCCGGCTGGCCCGGCGCGGCCACATCTACCAGGTGGAGTACAACCGGGTCCGCGGCCTGGTCGGCCCGACCGACACGCAGGGCACCTCGAACCTGATCGCGCTGCTGGAGCAGATGCGCCCGGCCGACATGGCGAACGCGCTGCAGGACCTGCCGGACGCCCGCCGCAACGAGGTGGCCGCCGCGCTGGACGACCGCCGGCTCGCCGACGTGCTGGAGGAGCTGCCCGAGCACGACCAGGTGGAGATCCTGATCCAGCTGGACCGGGAGCGGGCCGCCGACGTGCTCGAACGGATGGACCCGGACGACGCGGCGGACCTGCTCGCCGAGCTGCCGAAGACCGAGCAGATCGTGCTGCTGGACCTGATGGAGCCGGAGGAGGCCGCACCGGTACGCCAGCTGATGAGCTACCGCCCCGGCACCGCGGGCAGCGTGATGACCTCGGAGCCGGTGATCCTCACCCCGGACGCGACGGTCGCCGAGGCGCTGGCCCGGATCCGTGAGCCGGAGCTGTCCCCGGTGGTGGCCGCGCAGGTGTTCGTGGCCCGGGCGCCGAGCGACACCCCGACCGGGAAGTACCTCGGGATGGTGCACTTCCAGCGGCTGCTCCGGGAACCGCCGTCCACCATCGTGGGCGGCCTGGTGGACAGCGGGATCGAGCCGCTGCGACCGCACCTCACCCTGCACGAGATCACCCGGCGGATGGCGACGTACGACCTGGTCGCCATGCCGGTGGTCGACGGCACGCACCGGCTGCTCGGCGCGGTCACGGTGGACGACGTGCTGGACCACTCGTTGCCGCGTGACTGGCGGGACCGGGACGCCGACGCCCACGAGGACGAGGATCTCGAGCCATGAGCGAGGCACGGCGGGACCGTTTGGACCAGCCGCGGGAGCCGGGGCGGGTCCGGCTGCCGAAGTTCGATCCGGAGGCGTTCGGCCGGTGGTCGGAGGGCATCGCCCGGTACATGGGCACGGCGAAGTTCATCGTCTACATGACCGTGGTGATCGGCGCCTGGTTCGCGTGGAACACGATGGCGCCGGACCGGATGCGGTTCGACCCGTACACGTTCACGTTCCTGACGCTGGTGCTGTCGTTGCAGGCGTCGTACGCCGCCCCGCTGATCCTGCTGGCGCAGAACCGGCAGGCCGACCGGGACCGCCTGATCATGGAAGAGGATCGACGCCGGGCGGCGATGCAGAAGGCCGAGACGGAATACCTGGCCCGCGAGATCGCGGCGCTGCGGATCGCTCTCGGTGAGGTCACCACCAGGGATTTCCTGCGCAACGAGCTCGTCCGGCTGGCCGATGAACTGGACGAGGCGGCGCATCGGCGGGAGAAGCGGGCGCGTATGGAGTGGGAAGAGGACCACCCCTGACCTCGGCCCCTGACCTCGATATCGCCTCGACGTAGCATGGGCGTCATGTCCGCACCAGCCGCAACTCTCGAGGACGCGATCCAGGCTGCTCTGGCGACCGTCGACGACCCTGAGATCCGCCGCCCGATCACCGACCTCGGCATGGTCAAGGGCTTCACCGTCAGCGATGGCCTGGTCCGGGTCGATCTGCTGCTCACCGTCGCCGGCTGCCCCCTGCGGGACAAGCTGACGAACGACATCACCGCCGCGGTCACCAAGGTCCCCGGGATCACCACCGTGGAGATCGACTTCGGGGTGATGACCGAGGAACAGCGCAAGGCGCTGCAGACCACGTTGCGCGGTGGCGGCACGGAGGAGCCGGTCATCCCGTTCGCCCAGCCCGGCTCCCGGACCAGGGTGTACGCAGTGGCCAGCGGCAAGGGCGGGGTCGGCAAGTCGAGCGTCACGGTGAACCTGGCCGCCGCGCTCGCCAAGCGGGGCCTGTCGGTCGGCGTGGTCGACGCGGACATCTACGGCCACTCGGTGCCGCGGATGCTCGGCGTGGACAGCAGGCCCACCCGGGTCGAAGACATGATCATGCCGCCGCAGGCACACGGCGTGAAGGTGATCTCGATCGGCATGTTCACCTCCGGCAACGCCGCGGTGGTGTGGCGCGGCCCGATGCTGCACCGCGCGCTGCAGCAGTTCCTCGCCGACGTCTACTGGGGCGACCTGGACGTGCTGCTGCTCGACCTGCCGCCGGGCACCGGTGACGTCGCCATCTCGCTGGCCCAGCTGCTGCCGAACGCGGAGATCCTGGTGGTCACCACGCCGCAGATGGCGGCCGCCGAGGTGGCCGAGCGGGCCGGCGCGATCGCGCTGCAGACCCACCAGCGCCTGGTCGGCGTCGTGGAGAACATGTCCTGGCTGGAGCTGCCGGACGGTTCCCGGATGGAGGTCTTCGGCGCCGGTGGCGGCGAGACCGTCGCCGCGTCGCTGACCAAGACGGTCGGTGCGCGGGTGCCGCTGCTCGGGCAGATCCCGCTGGACACCCGGGTCCGGGAGGCCGGTGACGCCGGCACCCCGATCGTGCTGGCCGAGCCGGAGTCGCCGGCCGCGAAGGCACTCGACGCCATCGCCGATCAGCTGGCGATCCGCCGCGAGTCCCTGGTCGGCAAGCCCCTGGGCCTGCTGGTCAATACTAAGTAACCGGCTCCGCTTCGCTCCGCAGCAATTCTTACGTAGCGTCGAGGTCGAAGCGCTGCGCCGGTCGGGGAGTCTCGACCGGCGCGGTGTTTTGCACCGCCGGGGCGCTGGCGCCCTTGAGACCCGAGGCCCTGATGCCGGCGGCGGTCTCGTTCAGCTCGCTCTTGACCCCGTTCAGGTCCTGCTTCACGTCGTCGAAGAGGCTCTGCAGCGGCTTGCGGATCGCCTGCTCGTCATCCTCGCTGAGCAGGTGCTTGCGGATGAACGCCTTCGGGTGCAGGTCCTCGAGCTGGATGTCGGTGCCCAGCTCCTTGCTCAGGTCCGTGGTCGCGTTCTGCGCCATCGCCCGCAGGCCGCGCAGCATCCGGAGCCCATCCCCGATGACCTTGGGCAGGCGTTCCCCGAAGATCAGCAGCGCGAGCAGGAGCAGCGCGCCGATCTCCCACCAGTTCAGATTCTCGAACACGAGTGGCCCTCCTGAAGCGTCCGGGAGCCAGCGTACGCACGGAGTCTGTGCCCGGACACCCCACCCGGTTCGTTAGTTCGTCACCGCGGCCAGCGTCACCGAGGCGGACTGGGTCTTGGTACCCCGGCGGTACTCCACCGCGACCACCGCGCCGGGGGCGTGCTTGCGGACCAGAGCGATCAGATCGGTGCCGTCCTGGAGCGGGTGCCCGTCCAGCTTGGTGAGCACGTCACCGGCCTTCAGACCGGCTGCGGCGGCCGGGCCGGCCGGTTCCACCGAGCGCAGCTTCGCGCCGCCGGTGCCGGTGCCGCCGCCACTGACCTCGGCGCCGATCACGGTCCGGCGGGCCTTGCCGGTGTCGATGATGTCCTGGGCGATCCGCTTGGCCTGGTTGACCGGGATGGCGAAGGCGAGACCGATGTTGCCGGCCTCGGTCTCGGTGCCGCCCACCGAGCGGATCACCGAGTTCACCCCGATCACCTGACCGGCCGCGTTCACCAGCGGGCCACCGGAGTTGCCCTGGTTGACCGCGGCGTCGGTCTGGATGGCCGCGTAGTAGCGGGTGGTGCCGCCGGACTCGCCGGCCTCGATGGTGCGGTCCAGGGCGCTGACGATCCCGTACGTCACGGTGTTCTCCAGCGCGAGCGGTGAACCGAAAGCGAGCACTGAGTCACCGACCGCGATGGCGTCCGAGTCGCCGAGCTCCACCGGGGGCAGCCCGGACTTTGCGACTTTGATCACGGCGATGTCCGATTCCGGCGCCCGCCCGACCAGCTTCGCCGACGCGGTGGAGCCGTCGCTGAAGGAGACCGACATGGTCTCGCCGGCGCCGTCCACGACGTGATCGTTGGTGATCACGTAACCGTCCGCGGAGACCACGAAGCCGGAACCGATCGCGCCGGTCACGTGCACCGTGACGACGCTGGGCTGGACCCGCTCGGCCACGCCGGCCAGCGAATCCGGTGCCCGGTTGACCGACTGCGGCGCCTCCTGGCCGGACGCGCCGAGGGTGGTGCCACCACCGGTGACATACCCCCCGCGGACCGCGAAGACAAACCCGAGGGTGCCACCGATACCGCCGGCCAGCAGGGCGGTGACCAGGCAGATCAAAAGAATCGGAGTGTACGACCGGCGCGGCGCGTCCGGGTCCGGGATCGGATCCAGGGCCGGCCCGCCGGTGGGCGCGGGTGGAGGCAGCACGACCGCGGACGGAGCCTGCGGGTCACGCCAGGGATCGTTCAACGCGTCGGTCCACCAGGGCGACCCGTACGGCGGCTGCTGCTGCCCGCCGGGCACAGAAGACGCCATGGGTGGCCGGCGCCAGTTCCCGCCGTCGGTCACGTGGGGCCTCCAGTCATCGTTCGCCCGGCTCCGTGTCCAGGATGACACGGATCCGTGGCACCGTGCCGTCCAGCCGTGACCCGGGAGTCCCTACTGGGCTGTTTATCCATCGACAGCACCGTGCATCACGGGTAGTCATCGCTCTACTCTCTTATCCGATGTGCGTGGTTGTACCGCGACATCGCCCCTTGCCGCACGGAGGTTCGTCATCATCGGTCCCGCCCGCTCCTTCGGTCAGACCCCGGGCCACTCCATGCCGTTCGCCGAGACCTACGCGACCGAGGACCCGATCCTGCAGACCGCCCGTTCGCTCGCGCACGAGCTCGGCCTGCCCTGCATCTCGCCCGGCGCCGGCTCGGTGCTGTGCCTGCTGGCCGCGGCGGGCAACGCCAAGGCGGTGGTCGAGATCGGCACCGGCACCGGGGTGAGCGGCATCTGGCTGCTCCGCGGCATGCGCCCGGACGGGGTGCTCACCACCATCGACGTCGAGCACGAGCATCAGCGGATCGCCCGCCGGGTGTTCGTCGAGGCCGGTTTCGCGCCGGGCCGGACCCGGATCATCAGCGGCCGCTCCCTGGACGTGCTGCCCCGGCTGGCCGACGGCGCGTACGACCTGATCTTCGTGGACGCGGACACCACCGAGTTCGCCGCGTGCACCGAGGCGGCGCTGCGGCTGCTGCGCCCGGGCGGCGTGCTGATCGTGAACGGGGTGCACGCCGGCGGCCGGATCAACGACCCGGCCGCCCGTGACGTGGACACCCTGACGATCCGCGAGACGGTGAAGGCGATCCGCGAGTCCGAGGACTGGACTCCCGCCGTCATCTCCTCGGGCGCCGGGTTACTGGCCGCCGTCAAGCGCTGAGAGATAGCGGATCAGGGTGCGGGCGCCCCAGCCGGTGGCGCCCTTGGTCAGCTCGAGGTCGTGGTCGGCGGCCCAGGCCGGCGCGGACATGTCCAGATGCGCCCAGGACGCCACGTCGCCCATGAAGTCGCGCAGGTAGAGCGCGGCGACCAGGGAGTGCACCTGGGTCGGTGAGCTGTGCCGGTCGGCGATGTCGCTGCGCAGGTACTCGACGTAGTCGCCGGGCAGCGGTAGCCGCCACATCCCCTCGCCGGCCGCCTTGCCCGCGGTCTCCAGCCGGCCGGCCAGCGCGTCGTCCGGGCTGTACAGCGCGGCGGTGCGCTTGCCCAGCGCGACGGCGTTCGCACCGGTCAGGGTGGCCAGCACGATCATCGTGTCGGGCGCCAGCCGGTCGGTGGCGTAGTTGAGCGCGTCGGCGAGCACCAGCCGGCCCTCGGCGTCCGAGTTGGTGGTCTCGCTGGTGGTGCCGTCGTAGTGCCGGATCAGGTCGCCGGGCCGGAACGCCGCCGCACCGATCGCGTTCTCGGCGAGCGGCAGCAGCGCGGTCACCCGGACCGGCAGCTCCAGCTCGGCGGCGGCGAGCGTGGCGGCGAGGACCGCGGCCGCACCGCCCATGTCCTTCTTCATCAGCCACATCGACTCGCGCGGCTTGATCGAGATGCCGCCGGTGTCGAAGGTGATGCCCTTGCCGACCAGCACCACGTGCCGCGGGGAGGCCACCGACGGCGGCGTCCAGGACAGCTCGACGAAGCGGGGCGGTGTCACCGAGGCGCCACCGACCGCCCGCAGGCCGCCGAACCGGGCCAGCTCGTCACCGGCCAGCACGGTCACCGACAGGCCGGCGATCCCGTCCGCGGCGGCGACCACCTGGTCGGCGAACCACTCCGGGTTCTTCGTCGAGGGTGGCGTGTTGGTCAGGTCGCGGGCCAGCCAGGTGGCGGTCGCGGTGGCGCGGGCCAGGGCCAGGCTCCGGTCGTACCGGAAAGGGGTGGCAGTGACCAGCTCCACCTGCCCGGACCGGGGGGCGAGCGGCGCGTCGCGATAGCGATAGCCGCCCATCCAGAGGCCTTCGGCGAGGCCGCGCAGCGCGGCCTCGGACAGATCGGACGGCAGCCGGACCTGAGCCGTCTCGTCGTCGGTGAGCGACCGGACGATCGCGGCGCCGGCGGCACGCCAGCCGGCCTCGTCGCGGTCCCCGGCACCGGCCAGCAGAACGCGGCCCGGACGGCGCAACGGGCGGGGCAGGACGGTGATCTCACCGGCCTTCTCGGCGCCGGGCGTGACCGCCGTCAGCGCGGCCGCCTCGGCGCCCACATCGCCTGGTGGCAGGTCGTCGCCGACCGGTATCACCCAGGTGCGGGAGTCGTCGAGCTCGGCAGTCAACCGGATAGCAAACACGGGAGGATGACCTTTCCGTAAGACGTGGAAAGCCCGCCGGTACGGGCGGTACCGTACCGGCGGGCTCGCGTGAAACGTCAGCCGGCGATCGACTTCAACGCGTCACCCAGCGCGCTGGCCTCGTCCGGGGTCATCTCCACGACGAGACGGCCACCACCCTCCAGCGGGACGCGCATGACGATGCCACGCCCCTCCTTGGTGACCTCCAGCGGACCATCGCCCGTCCGCGGCTTCATCGCCGCCATCTTGTCTCCCCTCAGACCTACGTCAGGGTCGGTGGGTTACCCCACAGCCACTTGCTCCTGGAATGCCAGCAGCCTCGTCACGTGCTCAGCCCCACATGACGCGGTGCTCGTTTCCGACCGGCGGCCGTACAGGCCGTTTCACGTCCTCACGCAATGCGGCCCACCGTGCCGATCAAACATTTTCCCTGATGAACACCGGCGAACCCAAACCCAGCCCGGGCGGATGTGACAGCATCTAGCATATCGCCTTTCTGGCTGTCACAATGTGCGGTCATGCAGGCGCGGTCCGCTCTCTTCGACCTGTACGGCGACTACCTGCGAACCCGGGGCTCCCGGGCACCGGTCGCCGCCCTCGTCCGGCTGCTCGCTCCGCTGGACATCGCGGCCCCCGCAGTGCGTACCGCGGTGTCGCGAATGGTGCGACAGGGCTGGTTACACCCCCTGCGGATGGCCTCCGGCGCCGGCTATCTGCTCACACCGAAGGCGGCCCGGCGACTGGACGAGGCGTCCGCCCGGGTGTACCGAACCGGCCGCGGCGGCTGGGACGGGCGCTTCGATCTGATCCTGATCCGTGACCAACCGCTGACCCGCCGGGACGCCGAACGGCTCACTTTTCTCGGCTACGCGACGCTCGGTGACCAGGTCTGGGTCGCGCCCCGCGCGTCGGACGAGGTGGAAACCGTGCTCCAGGAGGCCCAGGCCGGGTACGAACGGTTCAGCGCCGCGCACACCGCCGGTTCCGCCGGAGCCGCCGCGATCGTCGGCAAGGCCTGGGACCTGGACCGGATCGGGCGGTCGTACCGGGAGTTCGAGGAGGAATTGCGGCCGGTCGTGAAGGCGGTCACCGCACGCAGTTCGGACGAGGAGGCGTACGCCGCCCGGTTCCGCCTGGTGCACGCGTGGCGCTCGTTCCTGTTCCACGACCCGCAGCTGCCCACCGCACTGCTGCCGCCGGGCTGGCCGGGCATCCGCGCGGCCGCGTTCTTCGACAAGCACGCCACCCGGCTGCGGCCGGCCGCCGATCGCTACGTGGAACGCTGCCTGCACCCGGGTCGATAGAAGCGCTCATGTGGGATTCTCAACCCCATGACCGACGTCCTCCTCGTCGACCGCACTGACGCGGTCGTCACACTGACCCTGAACCGCCCCGACGCGATGAACTCGTTCACCGTGGACCTCAAGGAAGCCCTCCGGGACACCCTGGCCGAGCTCGAGACGGACCGGTCCTGCCGGGCGATCGTGCTGGCCGGCGCCGGTGGGGCGTTCTGCGGCGGGCAGGATCTGCGCGAGCACGCGGAACTGCTGGGCAAGGGCGCCACCGACCTGGACACCGTCCGGGTGCACTACAACCCGATCGCCCAGCGGCTGTCCAGCATGCCGAAGCCGGTGGTCGCGGCGGTGCGCGGGATGGCGGCCGGCGCGGGCGCGTCGCTGGCCATGCTCGCCGACTTCCGGATCGGCGGGCCGAAGACGTCGTTCCTGATGGCGTTCGCGAACGTCGCGCTGGCCGGCGACAGCGGGATCTCCTGGTCGCTGCCGCGGATCGTCGGGCACGCCCGCGCGGTCGAGCTGCTGCTGCTGGCCGAGCCGGTGCGCGCCCAGCGGGCGTACGAGATCGGCCTGCTCACCCGGCTGCTCGAGGACGACGAGCAGGTGCTGCCGGTGGCTCAGGAGCTGGCCGCGCGGCTGGCGGCCGGCCCGACCGTGGCGTACGGCGCGATCAAGCGGGAGCTGTCGATCGGTGACGCCGGCACGCTCTCCGACGCGCTCGCCGCCGAGGCGCAGGCCCAGGCGATCTGCGGGGCCACCGCGGACCACAAGAACGCGGTCGAGGCCTTCGTCAACAAGCGCAAGCCGGTCTACGAGGGCCGCTAGTCCTCGTCCTCGTCGTCTTCCTCGGGGTCCTGGTTCGCCTCGACCCCGAGGACGAACGCCTGCATCGCCAGCTCGTCACCGGACGGCCAGACGTAGGTCGGCAGCTCCCGGGGGCCCAGCTCGTTCACGTGTGACCAGAACTGCCGGACCGCCTCGGCCGGGCCGGTCGCCTCGATCGGCATCGCGACGCTGACCAGCCAGCTCCGCTTCGGCTGCGCCCGGGAGAGCCGGTCGGCGTAGCGCCGGAAGTCGGCCTCGGCAACCGGGCCGCCGGTCGCGGCGGGGAACGGGATCGGCTCGTCGAAGGCCCGTCGCTGGTACGCCAGCGCGAGGTACTCGCCGGCCTTCTCCACCCGGGCCAGCCCCACCACGTTCCCGTCGGCGATCAGCAGGGCCTCGTCACCGGCGGCCGCGCCGGCCGGGCCGCCCCGCACCACCACGACGTCCTGCTGGAACAACCGTTCCGTCGCCCACTGCTCCGAATCAATGATCACCGACCACTGCGCCATGTCCCTATCCCATCACGGGGACCCAGCAGCCGATCAGGTGGTCGTCGACCATGCCGGTGGCCTGCATCAACGCGTACGCGGTGGTGGGGCCGACGAACTTCAGGCCGCGCTTCTTGAGCGTCTTGGCCAACGCGGTGGACTCGGCCGTGATCGCCGGGACTGCGCCGCGGCCGGCCGGGCGCGGCCGCTTCTCCGGCGCGAACGACCAGAGCAGCTCGGTCAGCTCACCCGGGGCCAGCTCGGCGGCCACCCGCGCGTTGTGCAGCGCGGCATCGACCTTCATCCGGTTCCGGACGATGCCCTCGTCGGCCATCAGCCGGGCCACGTCGGCCTCGGTGTACGCCGCGACCTTGGCGATCGAGAAGTCGTCGAACGCGGCCCGGAACGCCGGGCGCTTGCGCAGGATGGTGATCCAGGACAGGCCGGACTGGAACGCCTCCAGGGTGAGCCGCTCGAAGAGCGCGTCGTCACCGCGGACCGGCCGGCCCCACTCGGTGTCGTGGTACGCCGCGTACTCCGGTGAGCTGCCGCCCCAGAAGCAGCGGGCCCGCCCGTCGTCGCCGATCGCGAGATCCGCGGTCACGGCAGGCGGCCCTGCTCGATCAGCCGGCCGAACTTCTTCAGCGCCCCGGTGAAACCCAGCTTGGAGCCGGGCCAGAGCACCGGCCAGGCGATCTTGCCGACCGGGCCGGGTGGCAGGTGGAACCACTCGTGCAGGACGACCTGGGTGCGGTCACCGGACATCGCCGTGCAGCGCATCGAGCCCGGGCCGCGCAGCACCTTGCCGCAGTGCACGACGCGGACCTCGTACGGTGCGTTGACCTTGACGACGCGCAGCTCGTCGCGGAGCACCGCCGGGCCGAGCGTGGTGACCGCCTCGACCAGGCTGCCCTCGCCGCCGTCGCCCTCGACCACCCGGACCCGGGTGAACGGGATCCACTCGGACTGCTTCTCCCAGTTCAGGAACGCGGCGAAGACCTTCGCCGCCGGGGCGTTCACGATCACCGTGGCGGTGAACTCCCCGGATCCCGGTGCTGCGGCGTCGTCGGCTGGGCCGCCGGCGCTCATCGGCTCTCCGCCGGCTCCTCGTCGGCGGCCGGCGGGGTGACCGGCGGGACCGCGGCCACTTCCACCGCGGGGCCTTCCGGGTCCTTCTCGTCCACATCCTTGTCCGGAGCGACCGGCGCCTGGTCCGGAGCGACCGGCTCGGGCGCGGACTCGGCGGCGGCGGCGACAGCGGGGGCGACAGCGGCCTCCCGGGCGGCACGCAGGCCGTCGGCGTCCTCGAGCCGACCCTCACGCAACGCCGTCACCTCGGCCTCCAGCACGCCGATCAGTTCACCCTTGTAGCCGATGTCGTACGCCGCGCGCTGCAACGCCTGATCGACCTGGGACATCCGGTACCCGCGCCAGGCGGTGTCGAACCTGGTCCGGGAGATGTCGTCCTCGCCCAGCGGGCGGTCACCGGGCAGCGGCACCGACTGACCGTCCGGCTCGACCGGGGTGAGCCCGGAGTCGCCTCCGCTCAGGAGAACGGTCACGCCGAAGACGATCGTCCCGACGACCAGTGCGACGACAATGAAGAGCAGAAGCTGACTCATGCGCACGATGTTGACATGTCGGCTTTCCGTAGGCGAGTCCGCCACCCGTCCTGTCAGGTCCAGCCGAGGATCTTCTTACGCCACGCATAGAGGATTCCCAGCGCGAGCACCGCCACGAAGACGCCCATCTCGGCGATCGCCGCGCCGCCGAAGCCGGGCCGGTCGAAGATGATCGCCCACGGGAAGAGGAAAACGGCTTCCACCGCAAAAAGCACATAAAGGTACGCATAGACGTAGTACCGGATCTGCGCCTGTGCCCAGTCACCGCCGACCGGGTCGATGCCGCTCTCGTACGGGATCCGCTTGCCGGCGGGCTCGGCCGGACGCGCCGGGCGCAGCAGACGGTTCGCCCCGAAGGCGGCCACGAACAGCAGAACCCCGGCGGCGAGGACGAGCCCGAGGAGCGCGTAGGAGCCCAGATATCCGTCCACGATCGTGCAGCCTACCCAAGACCACTAGCTGCCGGGAGCACCGGCTGGCTACTGTGGGCAACGGTCCGCGCCCGCTTCCGTAAGGGGTGGCGAAGTAGGCTGGGAGTGACGACACGCGGGCTAGCGCATCGACGTTCGTACACAAAATCGGCCCGCGCTCTTTGGAGGTTGAAACGTGGCCCCTCCCGCGAAGCGAGTCGAGCAGCTGGACCGCGTGGTGATCAGATTCGCCGGCGACTCGGGCGATGGCATGCAGCTCACCGGTGATCGGTTCACCTCGGAGACCGCTCAGCTCGGCAACGACATCTCGACGTTGCCGAACTTCCCCGCTGAGATCCGCGCACCCGCCGGGACCCTGCCGGGGGTCTCCAGTTTCCAGGTCCACTTCGCCGACTACGACATCCTGACCCCGGGCGACGCGCCGAACGTGCTGGTCGCGATGAACCCGGCCGCCCTCAAGGCCAACGTGTCGGACCTGCCACCGGGCGCCGACATCATCGTCAACACCGACGAGTTCACCAAGCGCAGCCTGGCCAAGGTCGGCTACCCGGCCGATCCGCTGCACGACGGCTCGCTGGCCGAATACTCCGTGCACCCGGTCGCGCTGACCTCGATGACGGTCGGCGCGCTGGCCGGGCTCGGCATCGCCAAGAAGGACGCCGAGCGCGCCAAGAACATGTTCGCGCTCGGCCTGCTGAGCTGGATGTATTCCCGCCCGTTCGCGTCAACCCTGCGGTTCCTGGAGCGCAAGTTCGCCAAGCGGCCGGAGCTGGTCGAGGCGAACAAGACCGCGTTCCAGGCCGGGTGGAACTACGGCGAGACCACCGAGGCGTTCTCGGTGCGGTACGAGATCAAGCCGGCCAAGATGCGCCCGGGGACGTACCGGAACATCACCGGCAACCAGGCGCTCTCGCTCGGGCTGGTGGCCGCCGCGGTGCGGTCCGGGCTGCCGCTCTTCCTCGGGGCGTACCCGATCACGCCGGCCTCGGACATCCTGCACGAGCTGTCCAAGCACAAGCGGTTCGGCGTCACCACGATGCAGGCCGAGGACGAGATCGCGGCGATCGGTGCGGCGCTGGGCGCGTCGTACGGCGGGGCGCTCGGCGTGACCACCACGTCCGGTCCCGGTGTGGCGCTCAAGGGCGAGACCATCTCCCTGGCGATCGCGCTCGAGCTGCCGCTGGTCGTCGTCGACGTGCAGCGGGCCGGCCCGTCGACCGGCATGCCGACCAAGACCGAGCAGGCCGACCTGAACATGGCGCTGTACGGCCGGCACGGCGAGGCGCCGCTCGCGGTGATCGCCCCGAGGTCACCGTCGGACTGCTTCCACGCCGCGTTGGAGGCGGCGCGGATCGCTCTGACCTACCGGACGCCGGTCATCCTGCTCTCCGACAACTACGTGGCCAACGGCTCCGAGCCGTGGCTGCTGCCGTCGGTCGACGAGCTGCCCGACCTGTCCGTCGAGTTCACCACCGCCCCGAACGCCGAGGACGGCAAGTTCCTGCCCTACCTGCGCGACCCGGAGACGATGGCGCGGCCGTGGGCGGTTCCCGGCACGCCGGGCCTGGAGCACCGGATCGGCGGGCTGGAGAAGGCCGACAAGACCGGTGACATCTCCTACGACCCGGACAACCACGAGTTCATGGTCCGCACCCGGGCCGCCCGGATCGAGGCGATCCAGGTGCCCGACGTGGACGTGGAGGACCCGTCGGAAGCCGCCCGGGTCCTGGTGCTGGGCTGGGGCTCCACCTACGGCCCGATCGGGGCGGCGTGCCGGGCGTTGCGGCAGCGCGGGCTGACGATCGCGCAGGCGCACCTGCGGCACCTCTCGCCGCTGCCCGCCAACCTCGGCGAGGTGCTGAGCGGTTACGACCGGGTGGTCATCCCGGAGATGAACCTCGGTCAGCTCGCCCACGTGATCCGGGCTCGGTATCTGATCGACGCGGTGCCCTTCAACCAGGTCAGCGGCCTGCCGTTCACCGCGGCGACGCTGGAGAACATGCTGGAGGACGTGGTCAAGAATGGTTAGCCCACCACTGAGCCGATCGACCCTGGCTCTGACGCCGCTGACGATGAAGGACTTCAAGTCCGACCAGGAGGTCCGCTGGTGCCCGGGCTGCGGTGACTACGCGATCCTGGCCGCGGTGCAGAGCTTCATGCCGGAGCTGGGCATCCCCCGGGAGAACATCGTCTTCGTCTCCGGCATCGGCTGCTCGTCGCGCTTCCCGTACTACATGAACACCTACGGGCTGCACTCGATCCACGGCCGTGCCCCGGCGATCGCCACCGGCCTCTCGGCGTCCCGCCCGGACCTGAGCGTCTGGGTGGTCACCGGCGACGGCGACGCGCTCTCGATCGGCGGCAACCACCTGATCCACGCGCTGCGCCGCAACGTCAACCTGAAGATCCTGCTGTTCAACAACCGGATCTACGGCCTGACCAAGGGGCAGTACTCGCCGACGTCCGAGCTCGGCAAGATCACCAAGTCGACGCCGGCCGGTTCGGCGGACTCGCCGTTCAACCCGCTCTCGCTCGCGCTGGGCGCCGAGGCGACGTTCGTGGCCCGCACGATCGACTCGGACCGCAAGCACCTGCAGTCGGTGCTGCGCGCCGCGGCCGAGCATGAGGGTTCGGCGTTCGTCGAGATCTACCAGAACTGCAACATCTTCAACGACGGCGCGTTCGACCTGATCAAGGACGCCGAGTCGCGGGACGCGCACCTGATCCGCCTGGAGCAGGGCCGGCCGATCACGTTCGGCGCCGACGACCGGTTCTCGGTGGTGCACCCGGAGGGCAGTTTCGGCCTGCAGGTGCAGGAGGGCGGCGCCGCGATCGTGCACGACGCCACTGTCGACGACCCGGCCTACGCGTTCGCCCTGAGCCGGCTCTCCGGCTCGGACCTGAGCACCACCCCGATCGGGGTGTTCCGCAACGTGCGGCGCCCGTCCTACGACGAGCTCGTCCACAAACAGCTGCTCGACGCGCAGGCACAGGCCACCGGCACCCCGGAGGAGATGCTCAACGATCTCCTGAACTCCGGCGACACCTGGACCATCCCCTAGGCGCAGGATTCCGGCCGGCTCTCAGGGGTGCCTCCGCGTCGCGGAGGCACCCCTGAGAGCCAGCCAAGCACCGCAAGTCGCGACGCGGTCCGGGCCGGGCACGGTCTCGCGGCGGCCTCACGGGCGGCGCCGTGGCTCGTAGCCTACGGACGGGACCCGGTATTCGTACCGAATAAGGGTTTAGACAGAGACCCCGGTCGGCGCTGACTCGTCGTCGCGGATGTAGACGAGCAGGTCGCCGGTCTCGATGGTGACCTCGGCCGTGCCGCCGAGCGGCAGCACCTTGCCCCGCCGGATCAGCGCGACCACCAGGGTCTGCAGCTGGCGCGGGTTGCGGCCGACCTCGGCGCGTTCCGCGGAGCGCATCGCCAGCGCCATCCCCTGACCCGGGGTGAGCAGGTCCTCGACCACGTCGATCAGCGGCGGCGCGGTGGTGGTCAGGCCCAGCAGGCGACCGGCCGTGGACGACGAGACGATCACGTGGTGCGCGCCGCTCTGCTTGAGCAGCGCCGCGTTCTCCTGCTCACGGACCGACGCGATGATCCGCACCTGGCCGGCGGTCAGCTGCCGCACGGTCAGGGTGATCAGCACGGACGCCTCGTCCTGGTCGGTCGCGATGATCACCGACTTGCAGTTCTTCACGTCCGCCTCGAGCAGCACCGCCGAGCGGGTGGCGTTGCCCTCGATCACCACCAGGCCGTTCGCGGTGGCCTGCCGGACCGCGGCCTCCCGGTTCTCCACGATCACGATCCGCGACTTGACGTACCCGGTCTCGAGCAACGCGTCGACCGCCGCCCGGCCCTTGGTGCCGTAGCCGCAAATGATCACGTGGTCTTTCAACTTGGACCTCCACCGGCTGATCCGGAGCCCTCGGCGGTACTGGTCGGTCAGCACTTCCAGGGTGGTGCCGACCAGGATGATCAGGAAGAGCACCCGGGCGGGCGTGATGAACAGAACGTTGATCAGACGCGCGCCCTGGGTGGCCGGGGTGATGTCGCCGTATCCGGTGGTGGAGAGCGAGACGACCGCGTAGTAGAAGCAGTCGAGCAGCGTCAGCCCGTCGCCGTTGACGTCCCGGTAGCCGCCGCGATCCAGATAGACGACCGTCACCGCGCTCAGCACCAGGGTGAACGCCATCGCCAACCGGACAGCGAGGGCTCGCAATGGTCCTTGTCGGACCAGCGGTAGGTGAATCATGGAACCGCCTGCACGGAAGACACCCTAACGGCCGATGTGATGGTCACGCCCGGTGGACATCAGATCAGTACCCGGCCGGATCCGCACCATCAGGCCAGCCAGTACCCGCTATCGGGCGATCTGGGCGAACCGGGCCGCGCCGTCCTCCAGATCGGGATGCTCCACTGCCAGCGCCATCGCCACGATCCGGTCGAAGCCCAGGTTCGCGCCGTCGGCGTAGGCCGCGTCGAACGCGGCGTCACCGAGCGCGAGCCGCAACGCGGTCTGCTGCGCAGACCAGAAAGCGCCGAACGATGCGGTACGCCGGGCCCCGCGCGCCGCCTCCGCCCCGCCGAACAGCACGGTCGCGCTCGTCGGGTCCCCGCCCAGCGCGCACCGCACCGCGATGGCCGCCACCGCGTCGGCGGCCGCACCCCGGAACCCGTGCCGCAGCCTCGAACGCAGCGCCACCACCAGATGATCGTGCGCGGCCACCAGGTCACCGCGGCGCAGCGCGACCATGCCGAGCAGCCAGTCCACCGCCCGCCGGCCACGGTCCTCGGGACGGCCGGCCTCCAGCTGACGGGCCGCGCCGAGCAGCTCGGCCGCCTCGGTCAGCGCGTCCCGGCGCCAGAACAGCTCGGCCAGCGCCAGCACCGCGGGCAGCGCCTCGGTGGCCACCCCGGCCCGTTCGGCCTGGGCGATCACCGACCGGCAGGACCGCTCGGTGGCCTCGTCGGCGCGCTCGTCCAGCCGGACCCGTTTGCCGCCCAGCGCCCGGACCAGCAGGGCCGGGTCACTGGCCCGCCGGGCCGCCCGCTCGGCGCGGTGCAGGAAGTCGTCCCGCTCGTCCCGGTCGTCGGTCAGGTCGGCGTGGATCAGGTACGCCTGGGCCAGCTCGGCCGGGTCCGCGTCCGGGCCGAGCCGCTCGTAGAGCCGGGCCAGCAGGTTCCGGCCCTCGCCGGCCCCGCCGTGCTCACGCCACCACGGGTTCAGCGCGCCGGCCAGCCGCAGCCCGGAGCGCACGTCGCCACCCGCGGACGCCCAGCGCAGCGCGGTCTGCCACTCCGCGACGTACGGCCCCAGGTCGGTCAGCGACAGGGTCCGCAGCTGCCCGTCGGTGTCCACCGCGACGGTCGTCAGCGTCTCCAGCGACCAGGCCAGGTGCCGGTCCCGGACGGCCTGCTCGTCACCGGCGGTCGCGAGCCGGCGCAGTGCGTACGCCCGCACCAGCCCGGACATCCGGTACCGCGGCCCCGGCACCACCTCGATCAGCGACTTGTCGGCCAGCTCGGAGAGCGCGCTGAGCGCCCCCTCGCCGCACCAGTCGACGGTGGCCAGGTCGACCGGCCCGGCGAAGACCGCGAGCCGGCGCAGCAGCTCGGCGGCCCGGCTGCCCAGGCTGCGGTACGACCACTCCAGGTTGTTGCGCAGGCTGTCGTGCCGGCCCTCGCCGCAGGCGTCGTTGTCCAGCGCGCCGAGCGGGTCGTCCAGCCGCCGGGCCAGCAGGTCGGCCGGCATCAGCCGCAGCCGGCCGGCGGCCAGCTCGATGGCGAGCGGCGAGCCCTCCAGGCGCGCGGCCAGCTCGGCCAGCTGCTCGTCGTCCCCGCCGTCCCGCCCGCCACGCGCTGCCGCGGCCCGGTCCCGCAGCAGCGCGAACGCGTCGGCCGGCGCCATCGGCGGGATCCGCCACACGGTCTCCCCGGCCAGCCCGAGCGGGGCCCGCCCGGTGGCCAGCACGTCCAGCCGGCGGCAGCGGGCCAGCAGCCGGTGGGCCAGCGCCGCGGTCAGCCCCGGCGCGGCGTCGCAGGTCTGCAGGATGACCAGCATCCGTCGTTCGGCGCACTCCTCGACCAGGGTCTCGATCGCCGGCCGCCCCGGTTCCGGCCGCAGGCCGAGGGCCGCGGCGAGGGCGGTGGGCAGGCCGCCTGCCGCGCTGACCGCATCGATCGACCAGACCCCACCGGGGTACGCCTTGAGCACCTGCTCACCCGCCGCGAGACTGAGCCGGGTCTTGCCGGAGCCGCCCGGCCCCACCACGCTGACCAGCCGATGATGACTGACCAGCTCGGTCAGCTCGGCGATCTCGGCCTGCCGCCCGACGAACGAGCTGTGCTCGGCCGGCAGGTTGTGCCGGGGCGCCTCGGCGGTCCGCGGTCGCGGGAAGTCCCGTTCCAGGTCCGGCGCGAGCACCTGGTAGAGCTGCTCGTCGTCGTCGAAGCCGCGCAGCCGGAACGCGCCGAGGGCGAGCAGGTCCACGGTGGCCAGCGTCGCCGCCGCCACCCCGCCGGCGGGCCCGGCCGAGGCGTACGTGGCGGTCACCGCCAGCGCGGTCGCCGCCGAGCAGAGCACCTGGCCGCCGTGTGCCGCGGCGGACACCCGGGCCGCCCGGTGCACCTCGGCGCTGGCGTACTCGGTGCCGATCGGGGTGGCCCGGCCGGTGTGCAGTCCCATCCGGACCTTCGGGACGGCGTCGGCGCGCGGCCAGTCGTGCGAGGCGAGCCTCCGCTGAGCCTCCACACAGGCGGCCACGGCGGCGTCGGCGTCGGCGAACGCCACGAAAAAGGAGTCACCCTCGGTGAGGAGCTCGACACCACCGAAGTCACTCAGCGCAGCACGTAACACTGAGCGATGTGCGTTCAGCACATCACGATAGGTGTCACCGAGCATCCGGGCCAGTCGTGTCGAGCCCTCTATGTCAGTGAACATAAAGGTCACGAGGCCACTGGGTAGCTCGAGCCGTCTCGACACGGTGGAACCTCCGCCCCTTTCGAGAAGTCGCGACTCATGGTGCCGTACCGCAGAGTCACCGCCCATCGTAGAAACGGACGGTAACCATCTGCCCGCCATGGCCGACCCCTTACGGAGGACATCACCGAAGAGTGGGATCGACATCGGCATACGGGACTACGCGTGTCGTAACGAAAGAGATCGAACGCGGAAACGAGGCGGGCGGGCAAAACCGCCGGGCTGTCCGGGTGTACCCGTACGTGGTGTCCCACCCCCTGGGAAATCGGCCCTGAGCTGGGCGGATTTGCCTGCAACGGGTGGAGGGCCGGGCACTGAGGGTGAGAATGGACAGGTGGTTGGCCACCAATGTCGACGCACGACCGGATCGCGCATTTTTGCGTAAGGAGTGGCGCAGATCACTTCTTGGTGAGGCCCGTTCGGGGTCAGCCGAGCGCCCCCACGGCCCGGACGACCCCGTTCGAACCGGGGAGCGGCGGCCGGGTCAGCAGCCGCAGCCGCCGCCGCAGCACCCTCCTACGCCGCCGCCGGACGGCGCCGGAGCGGATCCACCTCGGCCGGTGACGGCGACTGTGGACAGCAGCTTGACGGTGTCGTCGTGGCCCTGCGGGCAGGCGGCCGGAGCGGCGGCCTCCCGCATCGGGCGGCTGACCTCGAAGGTGGCTCCGCAAGCGCGGCAGCGGTAGTCATAGCGCGGCATCGGACCAGCGTAGGGCCCCTTTGCCCAGCGCGCTCCGGCGACCTACCTAGCGGGCTCGCCGCCCGGTAGGGTCGAGCCCGTGGCGGAGGAGCGGAAGATCCCAGCAGGGCGGCCGGAGTTGCGTGCGGCGGCGCCGCATCAGGGTGGCCCGCTGGGCAGTTCCGGTGCGGCCCCGGTCGAGGGTTCCGTGCCGGACAAGTCCGTCGCGCCGGACAAAACCGTTTCACCGGCCTCGCCGGGCGCCACCGAAGGTAAGGCCCTCGCCGCTGAAGACAAGGCCGCCACCGACGGCGCGGCCGCTCCCCCTGAAGGCAAGGCCTCCGCCGACGGCGCGGCCGCCGCCCCTGAGGGCAAGGCCACAACGGACAAGCCCGCTGACTCGGCCGCGCCCGCGCCCGCCGAGGCCGAGGCCGAGCCCGCGCCCGCGCCCGCGCCCGCGCCCGCCAAGACTGCCCCTCTGCTCGTGCCCGCCAAGACCGCGACGCCGAACGTGCCGGCCAAGAAGAGCCTGGTCCGGCGCTCGCTGACCCTCGCCGGCCGGGGCGGCCGCGGCGTGCTGGCCTGGTCGAAACGACCCAGCGGCCGGGTGATCCTGCCCAGCGTCGTGGTCGTCACCCTGGTCGGGCTCGGCGGCGCCGCGGGCGTCTACCTGGTCCCCCGCGCCCTGGAGGCCGCACCCACCCTGAGCGCCACCCCCACCTTCGGCGCCGGCGCGGCCGCTCCCGCCCCGTCCGCGAGCGACCCGTACGCGTTCCCGGCCGGCGGCTTCCCCACCGGGTTTCCGACCGGCTTCCCGACCGGCCCGGTGGCCACCGGCGCGGTCCCGGGCTACACGGTTCCACCGGCCACCGTGCCCGGCGGCGTGTTTCCGACCGCCACCGGCGGCGTGAGCGTGACCCGCCCGGCCGAGGCCCTCGCCTCCTGGGCGCAGGCGGCCGGCACCAAGGTCGGCATCCCGGTGGTCGCGGTCCAGGCGTACGGGTACGCCGAGCTGGTGACCGCGCAGACCGTCCCGACCTGCCACCTGAACTGGACCACGCTCGCCGCGATCGGCAAGGTGGCCTCCGGGCACGGCAGCGCGAACGGCGCGGTCCTCGGCGTCGACGGGCTGGTCCAGCCGGCCATCTACGGCCTGCCGCTGGACGGCCAGGGCGGCCGGATGCTGGTCAAGGACACCGACCAGGGGCTGCTCGACCAGGACGCCACCTACGACCGCGAGGTCGGCCCGATGAAACTGATCCCGAGCGCCTGGCAGGCGAACGCGGTGGACGCCGACCGGAACGGCACCCCGGAGATCAACGACATCGACGACGCCGCGCTGGCCGCCGCCACCGCGCTCTGCAAGGACGCCAAGGGCAGCGTCCGTGACCTGTCCCGGGCCGACTCCTGGTGGGACGCGGTGCTGAGCTACAGCGCGCTCCGCACGTCGGCGCAGAAGGTCTTCGAGGCCGCCAACGACTACGGCGCCCGCAGCCGCGCCTGATCCGTACCGGCCGAAACCGCCCAGCAGCCGCGACGCTCGGTGAGTGTGTGCGTACTTTTGCGTGGTCAGCACTTCCCTGAAGGTCCGTTAAACGGCACGATGTACGAGTGAGGGTGCGCGAATGGGATCCCCGCTCCGCGTCCGCGGCTGAGATCCACTCCTTGGTGGAGACGGTCAACGCGGTGCTGGCGGCTGATCTCCCCGACGATCCACCCTGGCGCGACGTCCAGGTCCGGGACTATCTCGCCGAGACGATGCCGGGTGAACGCCGGATCTGCTGGGTCGCCGAGGACGATCGGCTCCCGGACGGGGAGAGCCAGATCTACGCCTTGGTCAGCATCCTGCTGCTGGGCGACATCGGCGTGCTCGAGATACTCGTCGAACCGCACCTGCGCCGCCGGGGACTCGGCCGCGAGCTGCTGGCCGTCGCCGCGCGCCGGGCGTACCTCGAAGGGTTTTCCTCGATCGGGGTGGAAGCGATCGGCGGCACCCCCGCCATCGGGTTCTACGAGGCGCTCGGCTTCGAGCGGGAGTATGTGGAGACCCGCAGTGTCCTGAGTCTGGACACCGTCGACTGGGCGTCGCTGACCACGATGGCCGGCGGGATCAGCAGCGGCTACCGGGTGGAGTACCACCCGGGCGGCCCGCCCGCCGCGCTCCTGGAGGCCTACGCCCATGCCAAGGCGCAGGCGCAGACCGACGACGACGATCTCGAGCTGACGCCGCGCTCCTCCGACCCGGAACGCCTCCGGGAGTCGCTGGAGACGCTGCACCGGCGGGGCCTGAAGCCGTACATCGTGCTGGCCATCCACGAGGCGACCGGCGCCGTCGCCGGGCTGACCGAGGTGGTCGTCCCGGCGCAGCATCCGGAGCGCGCCGACCAGTACGACACGATCGTCGTCCGCGAGCACCGCGGCTACGGCATCGACCGGGCGATCAAGGCCCGGATGCTGTTCGAGCTGCGCAGCGCCGAGCCCGGCCTGGGCCAGGTGCAGACGTGGAACGCGCAGCACAACGAGTCGATGCTGAAGGTCAACGCCGAGCTGGGCTACCAGTCCGACCGCGACTGGTTCGAATACATCGCCGACGTCGGGCAGTTGGTCCAGCGACTCGCCCCCAGCTAACTGGCTCCGCTTCGCTCCGCGGCAAAACGCCTTTTAAGCCGGTGACTTGGCAGCTGATTTCCCGCCGCCCGCAAACCCCGCGGGCGTCGGGAAATCAGTTGCCAAGTCACCGGCGGCGTTTTGCGAATTTAGTAGCGGGTGCGGAGGAGATTGGCGGCCTCGAGGGCCCAGTAGGTGAGGGTGATCTGGGCGCCGGCTCGTTTGATCGAGGTGAGGGACTCCAGGATGGCCCGTTCGCGGTCGATCCAGCCGTTCGCGGCGGCCGCCTCGATCATCGAGTACTCGCCGGAGACCTGGTAGGCGGCGACCGGGACGGTCACCCGGTCGCGGACCGCGGCGATCACGTCCAGGTACGGCAGGGCCGGCTTGACCATCACCATGTCCGCGCCCTCGGCCACGTCCAGGTCCACCTCGCGCAGCGCCTCCCGCAGGTTCGGCGGGTCCTGCTGGTACTGCCGACGGTCACCCTGCAGCGTCGACTCGACGGCCTCGCGGAACGGGCCGTAGAACGCGCCCGCGTACTTCACCGCGTAGGCGAGCACCCCGACGTCCTGATGCCCCGCCCGGTCGAGGGCCTTGCGGATCACGCCGATCTGGCCGTCCATCATCCCGGACGGGCCGACCACGTGCGCCCCGGCCACGGCCTGGGCCACCGCCATCTCGGCGTACACGTGCAGGGTCGCGTCGTTGTCCACCGAACCGTCCGAGGCCAGCACGCCGCAGTGCCCGTGCGAGGTGAACTCGTCGAGGCAGAGGTCGCCCATCACCACCGTCGCGTCGCCGACCTCGGCGATCACGTCCCGCAGGCCGACGTTGAGGATGCCGTCCGGGTCGAGGCCGGCCGAGCCGGTCTCGTCCTTGTTGGCGTCCTCCGGCACACCGAAGAGCATCAGGCCGCCGATACCGGCACTGACCGCCTCGTGCGCGACCTTGCGGAGTGATTCACGGCTGTGCTGCACCACGCCGGGCATCGAGCCGATCGGGCGCGGCTCGGTCAGCCCTTCCTTGACGAAGAGCGGCAGGATCAGCTCGGCCGGTGAGAGGCGGGTCTCCTCGACCAGCCGGCGGATGGCCGGGGTGCGCCGCAGCCGGCGCGGGCGGATGTCGGGGAAAGACATCGGGTGCTCCTCAACGGAAAACGCGCCGGGGGAGGAAACCCCCGGCGCGCAGTCGGATCAGCGGAAACGAAGAGCCGTGGGGCCCTGCACCTTGGAGCCACGACGCTGCTTGGCGGGCATCGCCGCCAGCTTCTCGCGCAGCTCCAGGGCGTACTCGGCGAGCGCCTCGACCAGGTCCGGCACCGAGGCGTCCTGCGGCTGGGTGTCCACCCGCAGACCGAACTCGATCGCGGTCTCGGCGGTCTTCGGGCCGATCACCGCGACGACCGTGCGGGCGTGCGGCTTGCCGGCGATGCCGACCAGGTTGCGAACGGTCGAGGACGAGGTGAAGAGCACCGCGTCGAAGCCACCCGACTTGATCGCGTCACGGATCTCGGCCGGCGGCGGCGCGGCCCGCACCGTCCGGTACGCGGTCACGTCGTCCACCTCCCAGCCCCGCTCGATCAGGCCGGCCGCGAGGGTCTCGGTGGCGATGTCGGCGCGCGGCAGCAGCACCCGGCCGACCGGGTCGAGGATCTCGTCGTGCGGCGAGAACTCGGCCAGCAGGCCCTCGCTGGACTGCTCGCCGGCCGGGATCAGCTCGGGCTGGATACCGAACGCGCGGACCGCCTCGGCGGTGGCCTCACCGATGCAGGCGATCTTCACACCACCGAAGTGGCGAGCGTCCAGGCCGTGCTCGGCGAACTTCTCCCAGACTGCGCGAACCGCGTTCACCGAGGTGAAGACGACCCAGGCATACCGGCCGTCGACGAGGCCCTTGACCGCGCGCTCCATCTGCGCCGGGGTGCGCGGCGGCTCGACCGCGATGGTCGGCACCTCGCACGGGATGGCGCCGTAGGCCCGCAGCCGCGCGCTCATCGCACCGGCCTGCTCCTTGGTCCGCGGGACCAGCACCTTCCAGCCGTACAGCGGGCGGTTCTCCCACCAGCTCAGGGCGTCGCGCTCGCCGACCTCGGCGCCGACGGTCAGCACGACCCGGCCGGTGAAGCCGAGCGCCGCCGCGACGAAGCTGTCCACCGTCGAGGTCGTCGTGTACTGGGTCTCCCCGGTGCCGTCGCCGGTCACGCCGACCGGCACGCCCGGCTCGACACCTGCCGCGAGCAGCCCGTCCCGGACCGCGGCGAGGTCACCGGCATCCACCGCGACCGCGAACGAGCCCTTCTGGGCCGCACCGGCCAGCGCGTCGAAGTCCAGGGTGGTGACGTCGTCGACGTCGGCGGCGATCCGGACGCCGGGCAGCGGCACACCCGCGTACGCGGCCACGCCCTCGGCCTGCCCGATACCCGGGATCACCTCGAAGTGCACGGCGGTCCGGGCGACCGCCTGCACCTCCTTGACCACCGAGTCGTGGCCGAACGGGTCGCCGGCCACGAGGTGGACGGCGGCCAGGCCGGACTTGGCCGCGGAGAGCAGCACCTTGGCGACGTCGCCGGGGGCGCCCTCGGCCGGGCTGAACTGTGCGTCCTCTTTCGCGTCCGCGCGTACCGCGGCCAGCAGCGACTCGGGGACGCCGCGGTCGTAGACCACCTGGTCGGCATCGGTCAGCGCGCTGTAGGCGCGGCGGGTCAGCAGCTCCGGGTCGCCGGGTCCGGCGCCGATGAACGCGATGCGTCCGGCTGGCTTGCGGGCGGTGCGGGTGGTCATTCTGTGCTCCCCATCAGGGTATCGGCGCCGGCGTCGAGGAGGTCGGCGGCGAGTGCCTTGCCGATCTCCGCCGCGCTGGCGGGCGTTCCGGTGCGCGACAGCCGGATGGCTCGAACCCCATCCGGGCTGATCACCGCACCGCGCAGGTGAATCATCTCCTCGCCAGGCCCGTCCCCGAAGGTCGAGCCGGCATGCCCACCCCGCACGAGGCGGGCATAGGCGGCGACCGGGGCGGCACACCCGGCCTCCAACGTGGCCAGCAATGCCCGTTCCGCCAGCACGGCGGAGCGGGTCGGTGCGTGGTCGAGCGCAGCCAGCGTCTCGACCAGGTCCGCGTCGCCGGCCCGGCACTCGACCGCCAGCGCACCCTGTGCAGGGGCGGGCAGCATGAGCATCGGGTCCAGCGTCTCGGTGATCTCGGCGGTCCGGCCCAGGCGGGCCAGTCCGGCATGGGCGAGCACGACCGCGTCGAGGTCGGCCCGAGGGCCGAGCACGCGGGCGATGCGGGTGTCGACGTTCCCGCGGATCGGCGTGACCTGCAACTCCAGCCCGAGCGACCGCAGCTGCGCGATCCGCCGGACCGCGCCGGTGCCGATCAGCGCGCCGGGCGCCAGGTCGGCGAGGGTCTTGCCGTCCCGCGCCACCAGCGCGTCCCGCGGGTCCTCCCGGCGGGGCACCGCGCCGATGTGCAGGCGTGGGTGCTCGGTGGTCGGCAGGTCCTTGTACGAGTGCACGGCGATGTCGATCTCACCGGCCAGCAGCGCGTCACGCAGCGCGGAGACGAACACCCCGACGCCGAGCTCGGCCACCGGCGCGGACGAGGTGTCGCCGCGCGTGACGATCCGGACCAGCTCGACCGGACGGCCGGTGGCCGTGGTCAGCTCGTCGGCGACCGTCTGCGACTGGGTGAGCGCCAGCGCGCTCCCCCGGGTACCGAGGCGCAACGGTGTGGTCGTCACGCTCTGCCTCCGATCTCGGGTACCGCGTCAGCGTGGGTGGCGTGCGGGACGTCCAGGTCGAACAACTCGCGGAGCAGGGTGGCGTACTGGTCCCCGCCCGGCTCGGCGGCCAGCTGCCGCACCCGCACGGTCGGCGAGTGCAGGATCTGCTGGACGACCCGGTGCAGGGTACGGGAAACGTCGGCCCGCTGCTCCTCGCTGAATTCCGGGTGCCGGGTCAGCAGTTTGCGCATCTCGGCGGAGACCACGTCCTCGGCCCGGTTCCGCAGCGCGGCCACCGTCGGCGCGATCTCGGCGCCACGCATCCAGCCGAGGAAGTTGTCCACCTCGCCGGCCACGATCTGCTCGACCGCGGCGGTCTCGGCCACGGCCGGCAGCGCGCGCCGGCTGGCGGCCAGCGTGTCGATGTCGATCACGGCGAGGCCGGGCAGCCCGGCGGCCTCCGGAGCGACGTCCCGGGGCACCGCGAGGTCCAGCACCACCAGCGGCGTCACCGAGGTACGGGCGGCCAGAGCGGCGGTCAGCCGCTCACGGGTCAGCACCGGCGTGGTGGACGCGGTCGCGGTGACCACGATGTCCACCTCGCTGAGCGCCGTGGCCAGGTCGTCGAAGGGCACCGCGACAGCGCCGTACGCCTCGGCCAGCCGGTCGGCACGTTCCGCGCTGCGGTTGGTGATCCGCAGCGGGCCGACACCGGTCCGGGTGAGCGTGGCGACCGACAGCGAGCCCATCGCGCCGGCCCCGATGACCAGCGCGGGACGGCCGGTGAGGTCTCCGCCGAGGTGCTCGGCGGCCACCTCCAGCGCGGCCGAGACGACGCTCTGCCCGGCCTTGTCGATGCCGGTCTCGGAGTGCGCCCGTTTGCCGACCCGCAGCGTCTGCTGCATCAGCTCGTGCAGCAGCCGGCCGGCCGAGTCGGCCTCGGTCGCCGAGTGGTACGCGTCCCGCAGCTGCCCGAGGATCTGCGCCTCGCCGACGACCATCGAGTCGAGGCCGGCCGAGACCCGGAACGAGTGCCGGACCGCCGCCTCGCCGTAGTGCACGTAGAGGTGGCCGGCCAGGTCGGTGGCCGGGATGCCGGAGTGCTGGGCGAACACGTTGCAGATGTCACCCAGGCCGCCGTGGAAACCGGTGACCGAGGCGTACACCTCGACACGGTTGCAGGTGGCGACGAGGACGGCCTCGTTCACGTACGGCTGGGCGACGAGTTTCTGGAGCATCTCCGGGACCTGGGCCTCGGGGATGGTGAGCCGTTCCAGTACGGCGACGTCGGCGGTGCGGTAGGACGCACCGATGCTGAGCAGATTCACGACCCGACTGCCTCCTGGTCGTCATGCCGTCCGCCGGGAAGGGCGGTCAGCGACGCCTTGCGGTGTTCATGGAACGAGAGGATCTGCAGCTCGATGGCGAGATCCACCTTGCGCACGTCGACGTTCGGCGGGACCGACAGCACACAGGGCGCGAAGTTCAGGATGCTTGTCACACCGACCGCGACCAGCAGGTCGGCGACCGCCTGGGCGGAGGTGGGCGGGGTGGCGATCACGCCGATCGCGAGCGTCTCCTCGGCGGCGACCCGGGCCAGGTCGTCGATGTGCCGCACGGCCATCCCGTTTATCACCTCGCCGACCTTCTTGCGGTCGGCGTCGAAGAGCGCGACGACCCGGAAGCCGCGGCTGGCGAAACCGGCGTACCCGGCCAGCGCGTGTCCCAGATTGCCGACTCCGACCACGCAGACCGCGCGGTTCTTGTCCAGGCCCAGGATGTACTCGACCTGGTCGACGAGCAGGGCGATGTCGTAGCCGACGCCGCGGGTGCCGTACGACCCGAGATGCGAGAGATCCTTGCGGAGTTTCGCGGAGTTGACCCCGGCTGCGGCGGCCAGACCCTCGCTGGATACCGTTTCTGCGCCGGCCTCGGCCAGATGGTGCAGGGCGCGAAGGTATTCGGGCAGCCGAGCGATCGTCGCCTCCGGAAGATCCGGGAAGGCGGGGACGCCACCGGCTTCGCCGGACGTGCTTCCGTGACGGTGCTGGCTCATCTGACTCCGTGCCGACGAGGCGAAACTGCGGTGAGCCCGATCTGAGCGATACCGGTGCCACCCTCGTGGGGCGGCTGTGGTAGCGGGGCTCGTCGGAGTCACAGAGTAGGCGCTTGTGAAGGCGTGCACAAATCGCGATCTTGTCGGGACAATTGGACAGGATCGACCCGGCTGTGATAGCCGAGCCGACCCGTCGAGTATTACCGGTGATGGACCGCCAGGGCCACCTGACTCAGAGTGACAGGGCCAGGTTCACCGCTTCCAGCAGTGTGTCGGCGACCGGACGGCCGGATTCCCGCAGGCGCACCGGGTGGGTGAAGCCCCCGGTGTAGAGCACCGAGGCGGCGCCCACCGCGTCCGCGGCGTAGGCGTCGTCGAGCGAGTCACCGATCAGCACCACCTGGTCGCCGGGCACGCCCAGGCCCTCCAGGTGCCGGGCCAGGTGACCGGCTTTCAGGTCGCCGCCCACCTCGGTGCGCAGCCCGTCGACCCGGGTGAAGACCCCGGCCAGGCCGTAGGTGTCCACGGCCGGCACCAGCTCGCTGTGGAACCACATGGAGAGCAGCGACTGCGTGCCGGGCCAGCTCTTGATCGCGGTCATCGCGTCGGCGGCCAGGGTGATGTCGGTGAGCCCCAGCCGGTACGCGTCGTGGAAGATCCGGTCCAGCCGGCCGAACTCCTCCTCGTTCACCGCCCGGCCGAGCATCTCCGCGTAGAACTCGGCGACCGGCCGGCGGAACGTACGCCGGTGTTCGTCCGCGTCCACGGCCCGCGCGCCGAGCGAGGCGAACGCCTCGTTCGTCGACGACACCACCAGGTGCAGATCGTCGAGAAGGGTTCCGTTCCAGTCCCAGACCAGGTGTGTAGCTGTCACGCTCGCAGAAACTACAGGTGCGGTTCCCCTGGTTGTCGAGCCAAATCCCGCAGAAGCCGGGCCTCTTCCACCCGCCAGTAGCCGTGCTCCTTGCCGTCCAGCAGCACCACCGGCACCCGGTCGTCGTAGTCGCGCTGCAGCTCGACCGACGAGTCCACGTCCACCCGGGTCCAGTCGCCGGGCGCGATCCGGTCCAGGGCCTGCTCGGCCACCTCGCACAGGTGGCAGCCGTCCCGGCTGATCAGGGTGATGCGACTCAAGACAGCTCCCTCTTCCGGATCTTGCCGCTCAGCGACCGGGGCAGCGCGGCGACCAGCTCGATGGTCGGCAGCTTGAACCGGGCCAGCCGGGCGGCACAGTGCACCTGCAACTCGGTGGTCGACGGCGCGGGCTCGCCGACCGCCACCACGTAGGCGTGCGGCCGCTGCCCGGCGTCCCGGTCCGGCCGGGCCACCACCGCCGACTCGGCCACCCGCGGATGTGCGTCCAGCACCCGCTCGATCTCGGCGGGGTAGACGTTGAACCCGTTCACCAGGATCAGCTCGCCGATCCGGTCGACGAGGATCAGGTCGCCCTCGCCGTCCGCGTACGCGATGTCGCCGGTCGCCCACCAGCCGTCGGAGTCCGGGCCGTCGCGGCCGTCCGGCCAGTAGCCGGCGAACAGGTTCGGGCCGCGCACCACGATCTCGCCCGGGTCGGTCCCGGCCGAGGCGGCCGGGGCGAGGTCCAGCTCGGCGAGATCTTCCTCGGGCGAGGCCGTGCCGTCCCGCCACAGGTCAAACCCGTTTTTGGTACGCAGGGAGAGCTCGACCCCGGGCAGTGGCCGTCCGATCGAGCCGGTCTTGCCGCGATCACTGACCGCGGTCGTGGTCAGCACCGGGGCGCACTCGGTCAGGCCGTACCCGATCAGGATCGTCGTGCCGGTGGCGGCCCGGAAGCGCGCCGCGGTCGCCTGGTCCAGCGGCGCCGCGCCGCACACCGCGGTCCGCAGCCCGACCAGCGCCTCGCCCGCAGCGGGCAACCGGGACCAGGCCTGGTACATCCCGGGCACGCCGACCACGACGGTCACGCCGCGCTCGGCGATCAGGTCGAGAGTGGCCGCCGGGTCGAACCTGTCGACGAGCACCCCGGTCGCCGCGTGGTGCGCCACGCTGCCCAGCCCGGTGTTCAGCCCGTACGCGTGGAAGAACGGCACGGCCAGCAGCACCACGTCGTCCGGGCCGATCACCGGCGGCTCGATCCGGTCGAGCTGCTCGTGGTTCGCCGCCAGCGCGGCGTGGGTGAGCATGGCGGCCTTGGGCCGGCCGCTGGTGCCGGACGTGTAGAGCAGCACCGCGAGGTCACCGGCGGCGACCGCGGGAAGGTCGGCCGCGGCCGCCCCGTCGAACTCCGGTGCGACGCACAACGCCGTCAGACCCAAACGGACTTGGTCTGTTTGTCCGATGACGATCAGCGCGCAGCCGGCGTCGGTGATCGCGTGCCGCACCTCGTCGGCGGTGTAGCCCGGGTTGATCGGCACCGCGACCCGACCGGCCCGCAACGTGCCGAACCAGGTCACCACGAAGTCAACGGTATTGCCGAGCACGGATGCGACCCGGTCGCCGGGCGCTGTCCGGGCGGCCACGAACCGGGCCGCCACGGTGACCTTCGCATCAAGGTCCGCCCAGGTCAGCACGGTGTCACCGGCGATGAGCGCGGCGGCGTCCGGACGGCGGGCCGCGGCGTGCGCGACGGGATCGGGGGCGGGTTCCTCCACGAACGCCGAGTCTGGCACAAACCGCGCCCCGCCGGGATAGCGGACAGCCGGTCCGTTGCCTCCGGCCCCGGATCAGACAGGGTGACCTTGACACAGGATGCCGAGTTCGGACGGATTCGCGGCTTTGCGCGCAGCGCACATGGTGTGCGACTCCCCGTGTCCGAACCCGGTGATACTTCCGGTCTGTGTAACAGACTCCACACGATTGGGTGAGGTCACCGGCGATTTCCGCGGGTTACCCCACCCCTTTTGTATGCGAGTGACCACCCTCATCCCGAGGAGGCCGCTGTGCCACACAAACGACGGAACCACCGTGAATCCCTGTCTGGCGGGACGGATTCATGGTCGCCGCAGGCCCGCCGGGTTGAGGAGGCGCAGTGACTCATGTGTACGCCGGAGACCCGTACCACCGCGACGGGCTCGCCGGGAGACATGTGCTCACCGACGGTTTGAACGCCATTCGCGAGTCGGTCGACGGAGTCATCGCCAACACCATCCGAGGGGACGGCCCGAAGCGCACCGGTAACCGACGACCGATCAACAACTCGCCCTCGGTGCCGGCACCCGGCACCAACGGCAAGTTCGGTGGCAACCGGGTCGGCCCGCCACGGCCGCCGTCCCAGCCGACCGCCGGGCAGCGTTCGAACCTGCCCGAGACCGAAACCGTCGGCGGTGAGCACACCGTCGTCCTGCCCACCCAGAGCAAGACCGGGCCGCCGACCGAGACCGAGCCACCCAAGTATCCGGCCCGTCCGGCGCCGGGCGACGCGGCGGCGGCGGTGTGGGCACTCGTCGAACGGGCCCAGGCCGGCGAGACCGAGGCGTTCGGGCTGATCTACGACCGGTACGTGGACACCGTCTTCCGGTTCGTCTACTTCCGGGTCGGCAACCGGCAGCTGGCCGAGGACCTGACCTCGGACACCTTCCTGCGTGCCCTCAAACGCATCGGCAGCTTCACCTGGCAGGGCCGTGACCTGGGCGCCTGGCTGGTCACCATCGCTCGCAACCTGGTCGCCGACCACTTCAAGTCGGGCCGGTACCGCCTCGAGGTGACCACCGGCGACGTGCTGGACGCCGACCGCGAGGACCGCGGGCCGGAGGGCAGCCCGGAATCCGCGGTGGTCGACCACATCACCAACGTCGCGCTGCTGACCGCGGTCAAACAGCTCAACCCGGAACAGCAGGAGTGCATCGTGCTGCGCTTCCTGCAGGGCTTCTCGGTCGCCGAGACCGCGCAGACCATGGGTAAGAACGAGGGCGCCATCAAGGCACTGCAGTACCGGGCGGTGCGCGCGCTCAACCGGCTCCTGCCGGAAGGATTCCAGTCTTGATCGGGCGCGCTCAGATGTCGATCTCCGATACCCGATGGTCCCTCCCGGCACCCGTAACCGGACCCGCGTGTCGCGCGTTTGTCCGGATGCGACCTACGGCTGTCAATCGTGCCCCGGTCGCCGACGCCGGCACATGCGCCGGCGGGACACTCACGAGCGAGGGGAGGTGCCCACGGTGAACATCCCTTTTCTGGATCGCCGGAGCGCCGAGCGCTTCGCGGAGCTGGTCGACGATCCCGGTGGCGTAGGTCGGCACCACAGTCGTGGTCACGCCGATGAGGGGCTGACCGAACTGGTGGCCCTCGGCCACCGACTCGGCGCCACCCGGCCCGCCGGACAGGTCGACACCGAGTTCCGTGTCGGGCTGCGCGCCATGCTGGTCGCCACCGCCGAGCGGGACGGCATCGGCCGGACCGCCGTCGAGGCGGAACCCGAGCAGATCGCCGAGCTTCCGCACCACGGACGGCGGGCCCTCTTCGGCCGCCGGATCCGGACCCGGGGCGCGATCGTGCTCGGCGTGGCCGCCGGCGCGATGGCCGTCTCCGGAATCTCCGCGGCGAGCGAGAACGCCACGCCCGGCGACGCGCTGTACGGCGTCAAGCGCTCCACCGAGCGGGCCCAGCTGGCGATCGCCGGCTCGGACGCCAGCCGCGGGCAACTGTCACTGGACTTCGCCCGCAACCGGCTGAACGAGGCGACCTCGATGGCCGGTGACGCACCGGACTTCCGGGACGTGCTGGACGACATGGACGCGGACACCCGCAAGGGCGTCAAACTGATCACCACGTCGGCGGTGTCCCGTAAGGACATCAGTCAGCTGACCACGCTGGACACTTTCGTGACCGACCAGCGCACCACGTTCGCACCGGCGATGCCGAAGCTCTCCCCGGCCAACCGGGAACGGGCGATGACCTCGCTGGGGCTGCTCGAGGACGTGACTCAGCGGGCCGAACAGCTGCGCAAGGGCCTGGGCTGCGACAAGCTCGACCCGGCCGGCAGCGACCAGCTCGGACCGAAGCTGCACGGCTGCGGCGGCGGCGCCGAACCGGCCGACAAGACGCCGTCGACGTCGACGCACTCCGGCAGCGGCACCAAGTCGAACAAGCAGAACAACCCGGACGCGACGCCGAGCAAGTCGGTGCGTACCGGTGCGGCGGTCGACCCGAGCAGCAGCGCGGGGGTGACCGTGCCGGGTACCCGGGTCACCTCGGCGCCGGGCACGAAGGCCTCGACCTCCGCGACCATCACCCCGGACGATCCGTACGACGTCGCCCCGACGACCGACAGTGTCGACGAGACGGGCGAGGAAGACGGAGTCCTGGGCGGGTTGCTGGGCGATTTGTTCTAGTTCGTCAATATATGAACGTGGCGAGGGGCGGTGCCGGAGAAATCCGGGGCCGCCCCTCAAGCGTCACTATAGGACGGTTGGTGCCTACCTGTCACCGCAGCTGTCAGCGCGCGAACGGGTCCGGGCGCTTCTGCAGCAGCTCGTGCAGGCTGGCCTGGATCGTCTCGCGCACCTGGTCGGCCAGGTTGTAGACGACCAGCGGGTCGTCGGCGTACTCGGTGAGGTGCGCGGTCGGGATCGGCGGGCAGAACTGGATCAGCCACTTGCTGGGCAGCGGGATCAGGCCCAGCGGCCCCAGCCAGGGGAAGGTCGGGGTGACCGGGAAGTACGGCACCCCGAGCAACCGGGCCAGCGGCTTCAGGTCGGCCAGGATCGGGTAGATCTCCTCGGCGCCGACGATGGCGACCGGGATGATCGGCGTACCGGTGCGCAGGGCCGCGGACACGAACCCGCCACGGCCGAAGCGCTGGAGTTTGTACCGCTCGGAGAACTTCTTACCGATCCCCTTGAAGCCCTCCGGGAACACGCCGACCAGCTGGTTGTTGGTCATCAGCCGTTCGGCGTCCGGGTTGCAGGCCACCGTGGCGCCGGCCGCGCGGGCCAGCTCGCTCATCCCCGGAACCCGGAAGACCAGGTCGGCGCCGAGCAGGCGGAGATGCCGCCGGCTCGGGTGGTTGTCGTGCAGCGCCACGGTCAGCATCAGCGCGTCCAGTGCGACGGTGCCGGAGTGGTTGCCGACCACCAGGCCGCCGCTCTCGGCCGGGACGTTCTCGATCCCGAACACCTCGGTGCGGAACCAGTCCCGGTAGAGCACCCGCAGCATCGGGTGCAGCACCGCGGCGGTCAGCTCCGGGTCGAAGCCGAACTCGTCCACCTCGTACGCGCCGGCCAGCCGGCGACGCAGGAACGCGAGCCCGTCGGCGACCCGGCGGTCCCACAGGTCCAGGCCGGTCGGCGCCGGCTCGGCACTCGCCACGGCGGGCTCCTCGACGACGGGCTCCGGCGCGGGCTTCTCCGGGATGGGCCGGCGGCCGTTCAGCTTCTTCGGCGGGGACGGCTCGGGCAGCCGGAAATCGGCGTGCCCGGGCAGCATGTCGCGGTATTCATCCTGGCTCACGAGCGATCACGCCCTTGACTTGGCAGGGTGGGCCGGGTCGCCTTCGGCCGCGGCGCGCACTCGCCGGATGCCGTCCAGGATCGCGTGCTCAGCAGCGGCGAGGCGGTCGGCGGTGAGCGAGGATCCGGCCGCGTGCGCCTGGATGAACTCCTCGAACGCGGTGGCGGTGCTGCGCGGGGTGAAGCCGAACTCCCGGATCAGCCGGGAGGTGTCGACCACCCGGCCGTGCACGAAGAGGTCGATCTGGTCCAGGCCGATCTGCTCGACGCCCAGATAGCGGGCGAGGGAGGCGGCGGTGGACAGCCCGCTCTCGGGCAGCGGCACGGCAACGCGGCCGGCCCGGCGGACCGCCTGGGACAGCATCAGTACGCCGGAACCGGCGACGTTGAAGGTGCCCGGATGATTCTCGGTCACCGAACGGTGCAGGACTTCCAGGGCGTCGTCCACGTGCACGAACTGCAGGCGGGCGTCGCGGCCGAGCACGGTGGGCACCACCGGCTGGGCGAAGTATCGGGTCAGCGACGTCTCGGCGGACGAGCTGATCATCGGGGCGAAGCGGAGCACGGTGGCGGCCACTTCGGGACGACGGCGGCGGAAACCGCGGACGTACCCCTCGATGTCGAGGATGTCCCGGGCGAACGGGCCGCGCGGCACCGCCCGCGGCTCGGTGTCCTCGGTGAAGACCGCGGGGTCACGGAACGACGCGCCGTACGCCGCCGTGGACGAGCGCACCACCAGCTTGCGCAGTTTCGGCGCGCCCTGTGCGGCAGCCAGCACCTGCATGGTGCCGATGACGTTCTGTTCCTTCATCCCGCTCCGGCCGCCGTGCTCCGCGTCGGGCACGCTGGTCACCGCGAGGTGCACCAGCGCCTCGGCGCCGAGATCCGCGATGGCCTCGGTGGCCGCGCGCGCGTCGGCCCGGATCCGCTCCACACCGTCCAGCAGGCCGAGCAGGCGTGCCGGTGGGTCATGCGGATCCAGACCGACGACACGGTCGATCCGGGGATCTGCGGCGAGGCGGGCAGCCACCCGAGCGCCGAGATAACGGCTGACTCCGGTGACCACGACAACGCTGGGCGATGAGGTCACCACGAGCGCACCTTTCGATGCTGAGCCTCGGAACCAGAACCAGTGAGGCAAGTAACGACGTCAGCCGGGTGATCCACCCGGCCGGTCGTCACTTGCCCAGACGGCGACGCTGGACGCGGGTCTTGCGCAGCAGCTTGCGGTGCTTCTTCTTCGCCATACGCTTGCGGCGCTTCTTGACCACGGAGCCCATACGAAAGCCTCTCGAACCATGTTTGGGTGGAACCGGCGGCCACGACAGCACACCGGAACCGATCTGGACGGCGCCCGGAGCGGCGCCAACTGCTAGGCGGCACACACGTAAATTCCGGGAGCCAACCTGTCCAGCCTACCGGCACGCTCCGGGAGGACCAACACGACCCCGGCCACCCAAGCCCCCGAGGAGCCTCAGGCGGTCTGCGAGAACGCGCCGCGGAGGTAAGCGTGCACCGCGTGCTCGGGCACCCGGAACGAGCGTCCGACCCGGACGGCGGTGAGGTCACCGCCGTGCACGAGCCGGTAGACGGTCATCTTGGAGACCCGCATCAGGGTGGCCACCTCGGCCACGGTCAGGAACCGTACCTCCGAGAGGCGTTCCTCGGTCTGGGCTGGACCCGTCATCTCGTCGCACCGATCCTTTCCGCAGGCATGTGCCGCCCCGGCGCCGGAAGGCCCTGGAAGTGGTCGAGGCGACGAACGTGCGTGTCATCAGAACCGTATCGATACGGCTGTGACCAGGGCGTTGCGTTCCGTAATTTGCCCACAAAAAGTCAAGTGCGACACGCCAGATCCGTGTCCGATTAGACCGAAAGAGTCACTTACGAGAAGAAAGGGCCTGCGCGAGGAGGGTGACCTTGCCTGGTCGCTCGGCGAGACGGCGCATCAGGTAGCCGTACCACTGGGTCCCGTACGGCAGGTACACCCGCACCGCGTGGCCGCCGGCCGCCAGTCGCGCCTGCTCCTCCTGGCGGACGCCGTAGAGGAGCTGGAACTCGTACTCCCCGGTGGAGCGGTCGAACCAGCGCGCCCGGTCCTCGGCGATCGCGATCAGCCGCGGGTCGTGGGTGGCCACCATCGGATAGCCCTCACCGGACATCAGGATGTTCAGGCATCGCACGTACGACTTGTCGACGTCCAGCGCGGACTGGTAGGCCACCGACTCCGGTTCGGCGTACGCACCCTTGCAGAGCCGCACCCGAGACCCGGCGGTGGACAGCTCCCGGCAGTCCCCCTCGGTACGCCGCAGGTACGCCTGCAGCACTGCACCGGTCGCCGGGAAGTCCCGTCGCAGCTCGAGCAGCGTCTCCAGGGTCGCGTCGGTGGTGCTGTGGTCCTCGGCGTCCAGGGTCACCGTGGTGCCCGCGTCGGCCGCCGCGGCACAGATCGCGCGGGCGTTCTCGTACGCCATCTTCTCGTCGATCCGCTGGCCCAGGGCCGAGAGTTTGACGCTGACCTCGGCCGCCGGCGTCAGACCGGCGTGACGCAGGCGGCCCAGCAGCGCGACGTACTCGTCGCGGACGGCCTGTGCCTGCGCGGTCGTCTCGGTGCCCTCCCCCAGGTGGACCAGGCTGACGGCGAGCCCGTCGTCGGCCAGCTCCCGGGCGACCCGCAACGCCTCCTCGCCGTCGTCGCCGGCGACGAAGCGCCGGACGATCCCCAAGCTGGCGGGCGCTGACTCGACCAATCGCTCCAGCCGGGCGGAGCCGGCCGCGGCGAAGAACAGGGAACGGAGCATGCGCCGAGCGTAACCGCACCGCCCGGCCCCGGCCCGGCAGTGCGGTCGAGGAATCGCACCTCGCGGCCGGTTGCGGCTACCGTGGTCGGGTGAACTTCGATGCGTACGCCCGGACGGCGGTAGACCTCGTCAACGCCGGCCTGGACGATCTCGCCGGGCTGCGAGCCCTGTTCTCCACCGATCTGGACTACATGCGCGACCAGGTCGTGGAGAAGGACCTCGCGGTCTTCCGGCGGGCGCAACGCCGCCTGCGCGAGGTCTTCGAGTACGGCACGGCCGGCCGTGACGGCGACGCGGTGCGCGAGCTGAACTCACTCCTCGAGGCGTACCCGGTGCAGCCACGCATCTCCGGCCACGACGCCAGCGACTGGCACATGCACGTCACCAGCCGCGGCTCCTCGGTGAGCGCGGAATACCTGGCCGGCGCGGTCTGGGGCCTGGCCGTCTGGCTCTGCGAGTACGGCAGCGCCCGGTTCGGCATCTGCGCCGACGAGCGCTGCGGCAACGTCTACCTGGACACGTCGTCGAACAACTGCCGCCGGTTCTGCTCGGAACGCTGCGCGACCCGCTCGCACGTGGCCGCGCACCGCGCCCGCAAGCGCGCGGCCGCGGCGCCCGACCTCACGCCCGCCTGATCCACAGGCCGGGGCCGTCCACAGCCCCGAACCACCGCCCGCCGCTTTCCCGCCAGACTGTCCAGCGGGGGCTCCCCCAGGGAGGGCGGGCTTGTGCGCGGCGGGCTTCGTTGCGCGGCAGGCTTCGTTGCGCGGCGGGCTTTTGTCCGCGGGCGTTCCTCAGGCCGAGGTGGCCGCCCCGGCCGGTGCCAGGTGCCGGCGGGCGAACTCCAGCGCCTCGCGCAGGTCCGCCTCGCGCACCGCCCGGCTCGCGGCCTTCCGGGTGTTGATCTCCAGCGCGACCGACCCGGTGAACCCCCGCCCGGCCAACGACCGCAGCAGCTCGGCGCAGGGCTGGTTGCCGCGGCCCGGCACCAGGTGCTCGTCGCGGCCCTCGCCGGTGCCGTCACCCAGGTGCACGTGCTTGAGCGCGGCGCCCATCCGGTCGGCCATCTCCAGCGAGTCGATCCGGGACGCGGCGCAGTGCGACAGATCAAGCGTGTACGCGTCGAAGCCGGTCTCGGTCGGATCCCAGCCCGGCGTGTACGGCACGAACCAGCGCCCGGCCATCTTGACCGGGAACATGTTCTCGATCGCGAAGCTCAGGCCGGGGTGCCGCTCCTGGACCTTGGCCAGGCCGGCGGCGAAATTCTTGGCATAGTCACGCTGCCAGGTGAACGGTGGGTGCACCACGACGGTCGGCGCGCCCAGCGACTCGGCGAGCTGGGCCGCGCGGTTGAGGCGCTCCCACGGGTCGGAGCTCCACACCCGCTGGGTCACCAGCAGGCAGGGAGCGTGCACCGACAAAACCGGCACACCGTAGTGATCGGCCAGGCCCTTGAGGGCGCCGGCATCCTGGCTGACAGCATCGGTCCAGACCATGACCTCGAGTCCGTCGTAGCCCACCGTGGCCGCCATCTCGAACGCGGCCGCCGTCGGCTCGGGGAAGACCGAGGAGCTGGAGAGAAGCACGGGAACGCGGGAACTCACGCCCTCCAGCCTAACCACGTCAGTCGCGGCCGGATATATCCGCTCCAAACGGTCGTCATCCCAGCGGGCCACGCCGCAGCCCCGCTTGACCGGCAGTCGTCGGCCCGCGCGCGTAGGCTGACCGGGATGAACCGCACGCAACGCCCCGTGGAAGTCTCGCTCGACTTCCCTCGGGAATGGATCGAGTTCCTCGACCCCGCCGACGAGCAGCATCTGGTCCGCGCCGACCTGACCTGGCTGCTCTCCCGCTGGACCTGCGTGTTCGGCTCGGCCTGCCGCGGCATCCTGCCCAACCGTGCCGAGGACGGCTGCTGCTCGCACGGCGCGTTCTTCACCGACGCCGACGACGAGACCCGGGTGAAGGCGGCGGTCACCAAGCTCACCCCGGAGACCTGGCAGCACCACCGGCGCGGGTTCCGGAACTGGACCGAGATGGACACCGTGGACGGCACCAAGCCGGCCCGGCGCACTGCCACCCAATCGAGTGACGGCCCGTGCGTGTTCCTGAACGACGCGACGTTCGCCGGCGGGGGCGGCTGCGCGCTGCACGCCCAGGCGCTGCGCGACGGGGCACACCCGCTGGAGTACAAACCGGACGTCTGCTGGCAGTTGCCGGTCCGCCGGGAGCAGGACTGGGTCACCCGGCCGGACGGCGTGAAGCTGCTGCAGTCCACGGTGACCGAGTTCGACCGGCGCGGCTGGGGCCCGGGCGGGCACGACCTCGCCTGGTGGTGCACGTCGTCCCCGGACGCCCACGTGGGCACCGAGGCGATGTACCTGTCCTACGCCCCGGAGCTGACCGCGTTGATCGGCGAGGCGGCGTACCGGAAACTCGCCGAGCTCTGCGCCGCCCGCCTGGCCTCCGGCCTGATCGCCATCCACCCGGCCACCGCCGCCGCGCAAGCGGCCGCGACCCGGAAAAAACGAGGCGGCCGCGAGCCCGCTTCCCCACCCGCCACCGCCTGACACCCGACCAGGTCGAATCGGACCACGTGCTCAGACAGGCGCCGCTGCTCGTTCAACCGCCTGCACTGCCAACCAACCCCATAGGGTACGAATACCGAGAGGCCCGCCGCAGGCTACAAGCCACGCGCTGCTCCGATCCCGCGCGCCACCGCGCTCCCTTCCGGCCCTGCCGCGCTTCCCGACCGCACAAACCTTGCGCGAAACCGCGATCATTTCCGGCCACCGCCGCGCTTCCCGACCGCGTGGGGCTGGGGTGGGCAGCCAGGCGGCGGAGGCGGCGGGTCACGGCTCGTCGCGCCGCTCACCGCCCACAGCCAGGCGCGACCGTCTAAAACGCGACGCCCCGAGTCCCGGCACGACATCAGCGCGCGTCACGACCCCCGGCTGGTCGTCAGGGGTGCCTCAGCGACCTCGAGACACCCCTGAACACCAGCCACGCGAGTCCGGCTGGTGCTGACGGCTGCCTCAGCGACCTCGAGGCAGCCGTCAGCACCAGCCGGGGTGCCGCACGCCGGCTCGAGAGACGGACATTGCGGACTTACCGTCGTACCATGGGCTCGGAGCGCGCCGGAATGCTCGCGCCGGACCATAGACCGGGACCGGCCGCCCATCTGCTGGGACGGCCGTGCCCGGCCGGGGGTGGCGACCGGCGCAGCGGACCGTGACCCCACGCGGCCGCCGCCTGGCAAGCCAACGCAGCCACCCCGCCGCCCGGCCAACAAACCCCGGCGACCCAATTCAGGACGGACAGTAATAGAGCACCCACGCCGGGAAACCTCCGGCGCGCGCCGCAGAGATCTGACCCCAGCCCGCCGAGCGAAGCGGGGCCATCAGGGCTCGAACTTGTAGCCCAGACCACGCACCGTGACGATGTAGCGCGGCGCGCTCGGCTCCGGTTCGACCTTGGAGCGCAGGCGCTTGACGTGCACGTCGAGGGTCTTGGTGTCACCGACGTAGTCGGCGCCCCAGACCCGGTCGATCAGCTGGCCGCGGGTCAGCACCCGGCCGGCGTTGCGCAGCAGCAGCTCGAGCAGCTCGAACTCCTTCAGCGGCAACTGCACGCCGGCGCCGTCGACCGTCACCACGTGCCGCTCGACGTCCATCCGGACCGGTCCGGCCGCCAGCGTCGGCGTGCTCACCTCGGCGGCCTCACCGCCCTGGCGACGCAGCACGGCGCGGATCCGGGCGACGAGTTCGCGCGGCGAGTACGGCTTGGTGACGTAGTCGTCGGCACCGATCTCCAGGCCGACCACCTTGTCGATCTCGCTGTCCCGGGCGGTGACCATGATGATCGGGACAGCTGATCGCTGCCGGAGCTGGCGGCACACTTCGGTGCCGGACATCTCGGGCAACATGAGGTCGAGCAGCACGATGTCGGCACCGGTCCGGTCGAACTGCGTGAGCGCCGAGGTTCCGGTCGCTGCGACCGACACCTCGAAGCCCTCCTTCCGCAGCATGTACGACAGGGCGTCGGAGAACGACTCCTCGTCCTCGACCACGAGCACGCGGGCCAATGTGGTTCCTTCCGTCGTCGGTGGCCGGGTCAACGCCCGGCCACACCGGACTCGATCTCAGTTGCCGTCGATGACGGCGAGGGGGATTCCGGAGGGCGCGCCGGTAGGCGCAAGGTGAACGTAGAACCGTCGCCGAGGGCGCTGGTCACGTCCACCCGACCACCGTGATTGGTGGCGATGTGCTTGACGATGGCGAGGCCGAGTCCGGTCCCGCCGGTCGCCCGGGACCGGGCTTGATCGGCTCGGTAGAACCGTTCGAAGACCCGCTCCACGTCCTGTGGCGAGATGCCGATGCCCTGGTCCTCAACATCGATCTCGATCCATTCATTCTCCTGCCGGACGGTCACTTCGACCTTGGTGTCCGGCCCGGAGTAGGCGATGGCGTTCTCCACCAGGTTCGTCACCGCGGTGGCGAACTGGCTGTCACTTCCGTACGCCATCAGGCCCTTCGGCCCGGTGTGCACGACCTCGATGCCCTTGGCCGAGGACGTCGTCCTGGTCCGGTCGAGCACCTCGGCGATCACCCAGTCCAGGGCGACCGGCTCCGGGCTGGGCAGCGGCTCGGCGCCCTGCAGCCGGGTCAGCTCGAGCAGCTCGCTCACCAGCCGGCCCATCCGGGCCGACTCGTGGTGGATCCGCTCGGCGAACCGGCGGGCGGCCATCAGGTCCTCGGACTGCGCCTCGGGCACCGACTCGGGCAGCTGGGTCGCGTCCAGCAGTGCCTCGGCGAGCAGCTGGAGCGCGCCGATCGGGGTCTTCAGCTCGTGGCTGACGTTGGCCACGAAGTCCCGCCGGACCCGGGCCAGCCGGTGCGACTCGGTCACGTCGGCCGCCTCGACGGCGACATGCGTCGAGTTCAGCGCGACGGCGCGCAGGTGCAGACCGAGCGGTGCCTGCGCGCCGCCGGCCCGTCCCCGAGGAAGATCAAGTTCAACCTCCCGGCGTACGCCGGTGCGCCGGACCTGGCCGGCCAGCGTGCGAAGGATGGGGTGCGCCGCGATGGTGCCGGGGGCACCGCCGGAGCGCAGCAGGCCCATCGCCCGCGCGGCCGGGTTGACCAGTACCGGGTAGTCGTCCGCGTCGAGCACGACCACGCCGACCCGCAGCGAGTCGAGGCTCTTGCGGCCGAGCCCCTTGAGTCCGTGTTTGCCTGCCGGGCGGTCGTCGTCCGGTTCGATGGCAGCTCTCCCCTCCGGCGGACCGGCCACTGCCACGTCCCCCGGCGCCGGCCGGCGGAAACGGGCGATGACCAGCCCAGCACCGACACCGACGGCGAGCGCGGCTGAAACCAAGCCGACGGCGTATACCCATTCCACGCTGCGATCGTAGGGTCATTGTTTACCTGGGCCATAGGGCCAAAGCGGCAAATCCGGCACGCGTCGAATAATGTTCACCACCAGGTCTGGCGTCGTTCACCAGCGTTCATGTTGAGGAAGCCCCGCCGACCTAGCGTGAGCTGCACACACCCCTGGCCGTGCCCGAGTCGCGGGACGGCCCCGACAATCGGGACTGTAAAACATGCGCGAGGAGTTCCAGGCCGATCTCACCGAGGTGAGCCGCCTGCTGGTGACCATGGCAGAGTCGGTGCGCGGCGCGCTGCGCAAGGCAACGACCGCGCTGCTGACCGCCGATCTGGAGGCGGCCGAGTCCGTCATCCAGCGCGACACCGAGGTCGACACCCTGCGCCAGCAGGTCGAGACGAAGGTCGCCGACATCATCGTCCGGCAGGCGCCGGTCGCCAGTGACCTGCGCCGGGCCATCACCGCCCTGCACATCTCCGCCGACCTCGAGCGGATGGGCGACCTGGCCGAGCACGTGGCCAAGACCGCCGCCCGCCGGCACCCGTCCCCGGCCGTGCCGGCCGAGCTGCGCCCGGTCTTCAAGGGAATGGCCGAGGTCGCCGACCAGATGGCCGAGAAGATCACCAACGTGCTCGTCCACCCGGACGCCGGCCTCGCCGGTGAGCTGGAGAAGGACGACGACGCGATCGACGACCTGGAGCGTCAACTCTTCAAGATCATGCTGGCCGACGACTGGCCGTACGGCGCGGAGACCGCGATCGACGGCGCGCTGCTGGGCCGGTTCTACGAGCGCTACGCCGACCACGCCGTGAACATCAGCGAGCACACCATCTACCTGATCACCGGGGAACCGGCCTCGGCTCAGCAGGACTGACCGCAGGGGGAACGGGAGGGCCGGGTCACCACGGGGGGTGACCCGGCCCTCCTACGTTCCATCGCTCTCTACGGTCAGCGGCCCTGGTTGGCGACCGCGGCGGCGGCCTCCTTGGCGGCCTGCGGGTCCAGGTACGTCCCGCCCGCGGTGATCGGACGCAGGTTCTCGTCCAGGTCGTAGCGCAGCGGGATGCCGGTCGGGATGTTCAGCTTGGCGATCGCGTCGTCGGAGATCCCGTCCAGGTGCTTGACGATCGCGCGCAACGAGTTGCCGTGCGCGGCGACCAGCACGGTCTTGCCGGCCTGCAGGTCCGGGACGATCGCGTCGTACCAGTACGGCAGGGCCCGGTCCAGCACGTCCTTCAGGCACTCGGCCTTCGGCTTGATCTCCGGCGGCAGCGCGGCGTACCGCGGGTCCGCGGCCTGGGAGAACTCCGAGTCGTCCTCGATCGGCGGCGGCGGTACGTCGTACGAGCGGCGCCAGAGCATGAACTGCTCCTCGCCGTACTGCTCCAGCGTCTGCTTCTTGTCCTTGCCCTGCAGAGCGCCGTAGTGCCGCTCGTTGAGGCGCCACGAGCGCTTCACCGGGATCCAGTGCCGGTCGGTCAGGTGCAGAGCGATCTCGCTGGTCCGGATCGCACGACGCAACAGGCTGGTGTGCACGACGTCGGGCAGCACGTTCTGTTCCTTGAGCAGCTCCCCGCCGCGCCGGGCCTCGTCCTCACCCTTGGCGTCCAGGTCCACGTCGACCCAGCCGGTGAAGAGGTTCTTGGCGTTCCACTCGCTGTTGCCGTGCCGCAACAGCACCAGGGTTCCAGTCATGACCCACATCTTCCTCCAGCTCCCGGCACGCGTCCGGGCGGGTGGAAACTCGATTGCGTGATCCCTTAGGTTGTAAGGGATCAGAACGGGTTTCACTGCTTACGGGGAGGCATACGTGCGGGGTTGGTTACGGCAAGCCGCGGGTGGACTGCCGCGGCAGTTCTGGTTCCTCTGGACCGGCACCCTGATCAACCGCGTCGGCTCGTTCGTGGTGCTCTTCCTGAGCATCTACCTCACCGGCGAGCGGCACCTCACGCAGAGCCAGGCCGGTCTGGTCCTCGGCCTCTACGGTGTCGGCGGCGCGATCGGCACGATGACCGGCGGGGTGCTGGCCGACCGCTGGGGCCGGCGGCCGACGATGCTCGTCGCCCAGTTCGGCGCGGCCGCGCTGATGCTGACCCTCGGGTTCGCGCACTCGTACACCCAGATCCTCGTCGCCACCGGCGTGCTCGGGATGTTCGCCGAGGCGGTCCGGCCGGCGTTCTCGGCCATGATGGTCGACGTCGTGCCGGAGAAGGACCGGGTCCGGGCGTTCTCGCTGAACTACTGGGCGATCAACCTGGGCTTCGCGCTCGCCGCGATCGCCGCGGGCCAGGCCGCGCAGGCCGATTACTTCCTGCTCTTCGCGGTCGACGCGGCCACCACGCTGGCCACCGCGACGATCACGCTGATCTTCCTGGCCGAGACCCGGCCGGCCCGGCCACCGGTCACCGCCGGCACGGCGCCCGCGCCCACCGGCGGCATGCTGACCGGTCTGCGGGACCGGGTCTTCGTCGTCTACCTGGTGCTCAACCTGCTGACCGTGCTGGTGTTCCTGCAGCACCTGTCGACGCTGCCGATCGCGATGCTCGCCGACGGATTCTCGGCGGCCACCTACGGCTGGGTGATCGCGGTGAACGGCATCCTGATCGTCGTCGGTCAGCTGTTCGTGCCCCGGCTGATCGAGGGCCGCCGCAGCGACCGGGTGCTGGCCGGCGCCGCGCTGATCGTCGGGATCGGGTTCGGGCTGGTCGCGTTCGCGCACTCCGCCTGGGTCTACGCGCTGACCGTGGTGATCTGGACGCTCGGCGAGATGCTCCAGTCGCCCAGCAACGCGGCGACCGTCGCGGCACTGTCGCCGGCCTCGCTGCGCGGGCGGTACCAGGGGCTCAACTCGCTGTCCTGGTCGATCGGGTCCTCGCTGGCGCCGATCCTCGGCGGGCTGACCCTGCAGGGGTTCGGGCCGGCCGCGCTGTGGCTGGGCTGTTTCGGTCTCTGCGCCCTTGCGGGCGCCGGCCACCTGCTGGCCGGTCCGGCCCGGGAGCGACGTGCGGCTTCCCAGCGTACGAAAGAGATCGCCCACCTGGCGCCCCCGCCGCCGTTGCCGGCCGGCGACCTCGACCCGGCCGTCGCCGCAGCCGCCGCACCCCCGCCGGACGATCGCACCCCGGCCGCAGCCTCGCGCCGGGACGCCGCGGAGTGACCCGGTTTCGCGCTCCCGCCCCTCCCCGCTACGGTTAGGAAAGTTTTCAGTAGTGGGGGGTGGGCGCGTGCGGGGGTGGCTGCGCGGAGCGGTCGGTGGACTGCCGCCGGTGTACTGGTACCTCTGGGCCGGGCTGCTGATCAACCGGGTCGGCGGGTTCGCGGTGCTCTACCTGTCGCTCTACCTGACCGCCGAACGCGGTGCCGGAGCGGCGCTCGCCGGGCTGATCGTCGGGACCTACGGGATCGGCGGGGTGGTCGGGACCCTGCTCGGCGGGGTGCTCACCGACCGGTGGGGACGCCGCCCGACCCTGCTCGCGTCCCACCTAGCCTGCACCGCGGTGCTGGTGGCGCTGGCGCTCAGCTCGCCGCTGCCGGTGATCGCCGGGCTGTGCCTGCTGCTCGGGCTGACCCAGGCGATGCCCGGACCGGCCTTCGTCGCCGCGATCACCGACGTGGTGCCCGCGGGCCATCGGCTGCGGGCGTTCAACCTGCAGTTCTGGGCGTTCAACCTGGGCACCGCGGGGGCGTCGCTGCTGGCCGGGGTGCTGGCGCGGTGGAGCTATCCCGGACTGTTCCTGATCGACGCGGCCAGCACGCTGCTCACCGCACTGGTGATCGCCTGGAAGGTGCCGGAGACGCTCGGCTCCACGGTGCGGTCCGGGTCGTCCGTGGGTGGCCTGCGTACCGTCCTCGCCGACCGGATCTTCCTGGCCTTCGTCGGGCTGACCGTGCTGCAGGCGCTGCTGACCAGCCAGACGAACACGATCGTGCCGCTCGCCATGCACGACGACGGGCTCGGGCCGGGCGACTACGGCCTGGTGACCGCGCTCGGCGGGGCGCTGATCGTTCTCGGGCAGCTGTTCGTGCCCGCGGTGATCGACCGGCGGCGCAAGGACCGGGTGCTGGCGCTGTCGATGGTGGTGATGGCGGGTGGGTTCGCGGTGCTGACCGTGGCCGGCAGCCTGCCGGTGTACCTGCTCGCCGCGGCGATCTGGACGGTCGGCGGGATGCTGGCCGCCCCACCGAACGCGGCGATCAACTCGGAGCTGGCGCCGGCGCTGCTGCGCGGGCGGTACCAGGCGGTCTTCTATCTGAGCTTCCCGCTGGCGTCGTTCGTGGCGCCGGCGCTGGGCGGCGCCGGGCTGGAGTACTTCGGCTCGGCGCACTGGATGATCGTGGCCGCGGTCGGGGCGGTGGGCGCGGGCCTGCACCTGGCCGCCGGCCCGGCCCGCGACCGCCGGGCAGCCGCAGCAACCCCCCACGCCACGGTGGGCTGAGGATGCGTGGGGACTTTCGGTGCGGAGCGCACCCCAACTCCCCACACAAGCACCACCCACCACAAGCGTGGGGACTTTCGGTGCGGAGCGCACCCCAACTCCCCACACAAGCACCACCCACCACGAACGTGGGGACTTTCGGTGCGGAGCGCACCCCAACTCCCCACACAAGCACCACCCACCACAAACGTGGGGACTTTCGGTGCGGAGCGCACCCCAACTCCCCACACAAGCACCACCCACCACGAGCGTGGGGACTTTCGGTGCGGAGCGCACCCCAACTCTCCACACAAGCACCACCTACCACGAGCGTGGGGAATTTCGGTGGGGAGGGCGGGGGACAAGGCCACGCCTACGGGGTTTGGGGTGAGCGGGACCACCCACGGGCAATGAAGGGTGCGGCGATCGGTGTGGACGCGCCAGCGGCCAGATCGCCGTGCCCGGCCCCCGCGGGAGCGGC
>NZ_LLZH01000281.1:0-226037 GCF_001509495.1 Actinoplanes awajinensis subsp. mycoplanecinus
CCGGGCCCTTGGCATGCCAGGAAAACGCCATCAAGCACGCGAACCGTATTCATCGAATGCTGACTATGGGCGAGCGTCCAAGTGAAAGACCGAGGTTAGCCTCGGTATGAGCTGTGGTGCGGCGTAGATTCGCCGGCTCGGCTGGCGGCTCGGTGATTGTCCGGCCAGGCGTCGTTCCTGACGCCGGTTATACGTCGGTGAGTTGCCAGAGGTGGACAGTGGTCCGGTCCTCGGTCACGGTGTACCAGGCGCCGGACCCGGCCGGCCGGGCCGGCCCGACGACCGCGATCGGGTAGCCGACCTCGCCCCGCAGGGTCAACTCGCGGGCGTCGACCACCCAGTGGCGGCCCGGGCCATGGGGCGCGTCGGATTCCGCGGTGCCTGCGACGATGGTTTCCGCATCGAGGAACGCCGCGTCGACATCCCAGTACACCCGGCCGCCCCGGGTGTTCAGCGGGTGCGCCGGCACCGCGTCCGCGGCGTCGAGTTCGCCCCGGGTGGCGCCGGTCCGGGCATCGCGCAGGGCCAGGGTCCACTGCCCGGCGTCGACGGTCAGGAGGTCCCCTCCGTCCGGGTGCACGTCGAGCAGGATCAGTTCGTCGTCCACCTGCTGAGCGGTCAGCTCCTGGCCGTCCCACCGTCCCCAGAGCACCGGGGAACCCTCTTCGCCCTCACCGATGCTCAGACCCATCCGGCTCGGGTCGGGTGGTGTCGTGTGGAAGGACATCGAGCCGGTGGTGTTCGTCTCCGCCCGGCCGAGGACTTCGCCGGTCCTGGCGTCCAGCACCACCCACAGCTCTGTCCACTCGTCCTCGTCCGCGATCGGGTCGCCGTCGAGCGGACCCGGGACGTGTGCCCAGACGAGCGAGCCGTCCGAGCTGAACGCCGCTGAACCGCCGTCGGCGTCAGCATGGTCGTCGTCGCAGTCCAGGTCGCCGGACCAGCAGCGATGCCGCAGCTCCCATCGGGTCGCGCCACCGGCATCCACCAGGCGCACCGCGTGAACGCCGGCGAACACCGCAGCGTCCTGTCCGGGTGACACCGTCGCCGCGCCGAACGTGCGAGGCCACGGAGCGGGGAAGCGGACCTCGGCCCCGGGCGCTTGCAGATCCAGGGTCACGAGCTCGGTGTCGCCACGCTGGACGAGCAGCCCGCGGCCGGGCCGGTGCAGCACACTCGGGGTATCGGCGGACCCAGGGCCGAGCGGTGCCGAAACGGTGGCGACAAGACGAGCGGGAATCGCCACTCGGTCCTCCTGATGCGCAAGGCGCAGCTTCGCTCGGGGCAAGGCATGCTTGATCGTGTGGTGGCGTCACAGTACCGAGCCACGGGTCCGGTGCCCTCGGGCCCACGGATGATCCGCGGTGAGCCAGCCGACCGGGGAAGGAGGCAGGCAGGATGCTCGACCGGACGGAGTCTTTGGTAACGCTGTTCGACACGTTCACCGGACCGGGCGCTCCGGGTGCCCAGCAGGTGGCGGAGGTGGTGGCCGATCTCGGATGGTGGGTCACCGGCCGCCGCGCCGGCAACTGGGAGGAGTGGGCCAACGGCGACTTCCGGGGATTCCGCGAGGCGTTCGGTCCGATCGACAGCTTCCAGGTGGTCACCGTTCTTCTGGAGCCCGAGGAGGGCGCCGACTTCGACGAGCTCTACCAGCGGTTCGAAGACGGATTCGATCAGCTGTCCGCCTGGGTCCAGGACCGCCTCGGCGAGCCCACCGTGATCTCGGAGTTCGACGACCCGCAGGTGCCGATCCCCGGCCAGTTCGACCGTGCCGACGTCTGGTCGGCGGAGCCCTGGTCCGTGATGGCCTCGTTCCAGCACGAGGACAAGGAAGCGCCGCTACGGCTGGCCCTCTGGTTCTTCCGGGAGAGCTGACGTCACGGAGGGAACGCGCAGCGGGCCCGGTGACAGCGACCTCTGATCGCTGTCACCGGGCCCGCGTTCGCGGAGCCCGCCGATCAGGCCTTGGCGAACTTCTGCGCCGCCGAACCGTTGCAGTCCCAGATCTGCAGCCGCGTGCCGTTCGCGGTACTGCCGTTCGGGGCGTCCAGGCAGCGGCCGGACTGCGGGTTGCTGATGCTGCCGTTGCTGTTGACCACCCAGGTCTGCGCGGCGTTGCTGGTGCAGTTGTGCAGCTGGAGCTGGGTGCCGTTGGTGGTGCCGCCGCCGACGATGTCCAGGCACATGCCGAGCGTGGTCAGCGACTGCCCGGTCCACGCCCAGTGCTGATCACGAGCGGTCAGCTGACAATCCCAGATCTGTACGACCGCCCCGTCCCCACCGTTGTCGTCCCCGGCCACGTCGGCGCACTTGCCGCCCGGGGTGGTGAGGTTGGTGGCGCCGCCGTTGTACGCGAACTTCTGTGCCGCGGACCCGTTGCAGTCCCAGATCTGCAGGCGCGCGCCGTTCGCGGTGCTGGCGTTCGGCGAGTCCACGCACCGGCCGGACTGCGGGTTGCGCAGCGAGCCGTCCGCCTGGGTGACCCACTGCTGGCCGCCCACACCGTTGCAGTCCCAGAGTTCGAGCTGGGTGCCGGCCGCGCTGCCGTTGCCGATCAGGTCGAGGCAGCGGCCCAGCGTCTGCAGGGTGCCGTTCTTCAGCGTCCAGTGCTGGTCCTTGGCGCCGGACTGGCAGTCCCACAGCTGCACCGCGGTGCCGTTCGCGCCGTTGTCGTCACCGGCCACGTCCACGCACTTGCCGCCGGGGCCGGTCACCGCGTACCCGGTGGTCGAACCGCCGCCACCGCCCCCGCCGCCACCGCCGACGAACGGCGAGAGGATCGCACCGGCCGAGGTCGGGTTGCTCGAGTAGACCAGTGACTCCTGGTTCTGCACGTCGTCGAAGGCGAACGCGTACGCCTTGCCGTCGGCCATGTTCGCGTGGATGATCCGCGCGTACTGGTTGGTGGGGTTGCTCTTGTAGAAGTCGGCCGCCGACCCGCCCGGCTGGGTGTCGATGGTCCCGAGTGTGCCCCGGTTCAGCGCCGCGCAGAGGGTACGCGCGATCGGCCCCACGACCAGGTCGTTCGGGGCGCCGAGATTGCCGTCACAGCCCCAGACGTTGGCGCTGGACGGCTTGTTGAACGACGCGACCTGCGCACCGGAGGTGTTGGTGAACACCATGGTGTTGCCGGAGGTGCGCCCGAAGTACTTGGTGTTCGGCTGATCCCCGAACGGCACCACGGTGAGCGTCTTGCTCGCGTAGGCGTTCCACGCCGAGTTGATGTACGAGTCGAGGTAGGTGCTGCTGAGCAACCCGGCGTCGGCGGACTTGCCCGGCGAGAGGACGCGCAGCACGGTCCCGTCCGCGCGGGTGACCACGGTGTTCGCCCAGCCGGACTGCGCCCGGATCTGGTCGATCACGTTCTGCCGGCCGTTCGCGACCACCGCGCCGGTGCTCTTGGTGCCGTCACTGCCCGAGACGGTGACCACGTGCGGGACGGCGAACATGTCCACCTGTGAGCTGTTCAGCCACAGCCCGGCGTCGTTGTAGGTGAACTCGCTCCAGTCGAACAGGATGTCGTGGTTCGGGTCGCCGGAGGCCCACGGCGCGGGCTGGACCAGGCCGTCCGGGGTGAGGAAGAACTTCAGCTTCGCGCCGAGCGACATGTAGAGCCGGCCGGAGAAGTTGCGCGGCAGCTGGACGGTGGTGTTGCCGCCGTTGCCCGGCCCGCCGATCGCGACGTCCGGCGCGGGGGAGGGCGGCAGCGAGCCGGCCGGCCAGGCGTTGAAGGTGCCGCCGGCGGTGACGTAGCCGAGCCGCCCGGTGGTGAGGTTGACGCCGATGACGTAGAGGTAGGTCGCGTCGCCGCGGCCGGTGCTGTTGGTGACCGTGAACGGCAGCAGGTTGGGTCCGACGGCCTCGGCGGCCGGCGCGGCGGCCACCGCGCCGATCGGTATCGCCGTCACGAGGGCGGCGAGTGCACTCAGCAGCCTTGATCGTGTGGACATGGGGGTCTCCCGGGGACGGTAGGAGGGTGCCCGTCGAGCAGTCGGGGGAGCGACAAGGGCGGTGCGCAGTCGGAGAGAGCGCTCTCTGAGGATTGACCAGCCAGTAACACTTGTCAATAAGTAACCCTTACAGTCCCCGCAGGCGCCCGGCTGGTGCTCACGGCGGTCTCAAGCCCCCCGATACGACCCCCAGCACCAGCCGGACACGCCGGGCTGGCCGTGGCGGCCGTTATGCGCCTGTTTTAAGGGCCGCCAGCACCAGCCGAACACGCCGGGCTGGCCGTGGCGGCCGTTATATGCCTGTTTTAAGGGCCGTCAGGACCAGCCGGACACCCCGAGCTGGTCCTGACGGCCCTTAAAGCCGGCCGCGCGGAAAAGCCGAACGGCGGCTCGCTGCGAGGCAGCGGCCGCCGTTCGGTGAAACGAAGATCAGATCGGACGGATGTTCTCCGCCTGCAGGCCCTTCTGGCCCTGGGTGACGTCGAACTCCACCTTCTGGTTCTCGTCGAGGCTGCGGAAGCCGCTCGACGCGATCGCGGAGAAGTGGGCGAAGACGTCAGCGCCGCCGTCGTCCTGCGTGATGAAACCGAAGCCCTTGTCGGCGTTGAACCACTTCACGACACCTGTAGCCATGTCTGCTCCCTCGCAGGGTGTTCGAGACCGCAATGTGCAGTCTCGGCCGCCGCATTGATCACCCCGCGCCGAAACGACACGAAAAACGAAAAGCGCCTGGTGGGTTCAGATAACCCGATCAGGCGCCGAAAGCGTTTACGGAAATCAAAACTGCAACGAGGGAACCGTAGCACAGAAAATCCGGCCCGGTGGCCCGTGTCGTGGAGGACGCGGGCCACCGGGAAAAGTCAGATCAAGACGGCGGCGAGGGCGCGGAACGCGTCGCCGGGGAAGGTGGCGCTGTCACCCCCGTTGAGCACCTGGATCGCCACCTCGTCGGCGCCGGCCCGGTAGTGCTTCTCGACGCCCGCGGCGACCTGCTCGGGCGTACCCCAGGGGATGGTTGCATCGACCAGGCGGTCGCTGCCGCCGGCGGCGAAGTCGTCGTCGGTCCAGCCGAAACGGCGCAGGTTGTTGGTGTAGTTCGGCAGTCCGAGATATCCGGTCGTGTACTGCCGGGCGGTGGCCCGCGCGGTCACCGGGTCCGCGTCGAGGACCACCGCGACCTCGGTGGCGAGCAGCCGGTCCGGTCCGAGCGCCGCACGGGCCTCCGCGGTGTGCTCGGCCGGAACGAAATAGGGGTGCGCCCCGGCGGACCGGTCCCGCGAGAGCTCCAGCATCCGCGGGCCGAGCGCGGCCAGAATCCGCCGTTCGGGTGCCAGCCCGGCCGCGTCGAGCGCGTCCAGATATGCCACCATCTTCGAATACGGCTTGCGGTAGGCGGTGTCGTCACCGTCGACCAGAACGGCGTGGCTGGCGCCGAGACCGAGCAGGAATCGGCCCGGGTGCGCCCGTTCCGCGTCCTGAGTGAACGTCGCCGCCTCGGCCGGCGTCGAGTGCCAGATGGACACGATCCCGGACGCGACGCCGATGCGCTCGGTGCCGTCCAGGATCTCGCGGAACCGCGCGGGAACGTCCGCACCGAAACCGGCCGAGAACCAGATCCGGGAATAGCCGAGCTCCTCCAGCTCGACCGCGGCGGCGACCACGGCCTCCACATTCTTGCCGCCGAGGAAGAACGGTTGCCAGACGCTGACGAGTCGTTGTGCCATAGGTCAACACTAGAGGCGCTTTTCCCGAACGGGTCCGGCGAACCCCGAAGATCAAGATCATGATGTCGTGCGTCCGCTGGGGTGCGGACCGTCGCTCCCGCCGGGACCCCTGCGGGCTTCGCAGGCCGCTGGCGCGTCCCGAACGCGAACCCCTCCGGGGCGACGTCCGCGGGTGGGCACGGTCAACCCCCGAAAACCGAGTGTGTGAAGTAACGGCGAGCTCCGCACCCGAACTTCACACACTCAGGGTTTGACGCCGCACCTTCACACGCTGTGGGTGAGGAGCTTGCGGAGGGCGTCGGGGACCTGGGCCAGCTCCTCGGTGGCGGGTGCGGTGACCGTGACCGGCTCGCCGAAGGCCGAGTAGCGGCTCACGCTGTCGTAGGCCGGGACCGTGCCGTACGCCGGCAGTTTGAGGGTCAGCGCGGTCAGGCGGCCCTCGCCGTCCACGGACGCCTCGAACGGGACCGCCGTCAGCACGTCGCCGGCCCGCTCCAACTGCTCGGCGGTCGCCGGCACCAGTCCTCGCGACGTCGCACCGGGCGCGGCGCTGAGGTCGATCGTGCCGGTGTAGGTGCCGTCGGCGGTGCGCTGCGCGCTGGTGGCCGCGGCGGTCAGGCCCTTCGCGCCGGTCGGGTCGAACGGGTCACCGAGGTGGACCAGCGACGCGGTGGCGAACTCCGCGGTGGAGAACGCGACGAACTTCTTGTCCAGCCCGGGCCAGGCCGACTTGCCGAGCATCAGGTAGGCCTGGTCGCCGAGGACCCGCACCTCCTCCTTGACCTTCTCGCCGTCCAGGTCGGTGGTCACCGTGAGGGTGAGCGCCCGCCCGGCCGGGTCGGTGCCGCCGGCCACGTCGACGTTCGGCACGCTCATCGTCACCCGCGCCGGGGCCGAGGCGGTCTTCGCCGCGGCGGCCCGTACCTGCGCGAGCGGGTCGGCGGGCGCCGGCTCGGCGGTCGTGCAGCCGGCCGCCGCCACGAGCAGGCCGCCGGCCAGCAGACCGATGAGCATTTTTGTCCGGACCACGCCACGTACCCCCGAGATCGATCGGCACCACTGCGGTGCGCGACGGCGATGGTAGCCCGGGGCGGGCTCATGGTCGTACCGAAAAAGGGGTCAGCCGGCCAGAGCGGCGACCAGGTCGCCGGCCTGCTCGCCGGTGGCCAGCAGCTGGACGTTGGCCGCCGCGGTGCCGCCGCCGACGGTGGCGAACCTCACTGCGGGACTGGTCCTCGCGATGTCGGACACCGCGGCCACCTGAGCGGCGCCGACGGCGATGACGACGCCGCAGCGCCCGTCGGCGAGCGAGGTCAGGTAGGTGCTCGCGTTGCCGGCGGTCTGCTCGCCGTTGACCGCGAGGTACTGCACCCGGACCAGGTGGGCCGTCCCGGCGGCGGACATCGCCGACCACACCGGAGCCGCCTGTGAGCTGCTGATCCCCTGCTGGTCGGTGAGGAGGCAGGCGGTCGCGTCGAGGTATTCGCGCTGCCGCGGCTCGGGGTGCGGCTGCAGTGCCCAGGCCGTCACCGCACCGGCGGCGACGACAACGGCGAGACCGCCGAACAGGAGTTGTCGGCGCGTGGGGCGCCATCCGACCTTGATGGACATCGCGGGAGCGTATGTGCTGCGAGCCCGCGGATCAAGATCTTGCATACGTCAATGACATGTGAGGATCGACCGTCGCGGGTCCTCGTGTCCCGGCCACTTTCTGGCGCTCGCTGCCGCGCATCAGCCGGCCCGGCCACATTGTTACGGGAAGCGACTCGTTCGGTTACGAGATTGTTTCCTGGGGTACCGGTTTCCGTTCTCCGGCTGTTCGCGGCATCGACGATCTTCGTAGGTTCAGCTCGCTCGGTGCCAAGAGTGCCGGGGGAGAGGAATCACTGCTGTGCAACCGTTCATGGATCATCCCCTCCAGCGGCTGGGGGCCGGCGTCGCCGTGCTGCTCGTCGCGATCGCCGGGGCCGGACTCGCGGCGTCACCCGCCGCCGCCGACCCGCTCGGTGACGGAAAATCGCCGGCCACGCCCACCCTCGCCGGCCGCTACGTGGTGCGACTCGCGGATGCGCCGCTCGCGTCGTACACCGGTGGGGTCAAGGGTTTGAAAGCGACCCGAGCGCCGCAAGGCGCGAAGCTCAGCCGGACCACCGCGGACGCCGGCGCCTATCGCGGTTATCTCGGTGAGCGGCGCGCGGCCGTGGCCAAGACGGCCCGGGTCAGCATCGGCCGCAGCCTGGACACCACCTTCAACGGTTTCACCGCGACCCTCACCACCGGGCAGGCCGCCACGCTGCGCAAGACTCCCGGTGTGGCCGCGGTCCTCGAGGACAAGCTGGTCACCGCGCAACTCGCGATGCCCGCCGACGAGCTCGGCCTGAGCGGGCGGGCCGGGGTGTGGCAGCAGGGCTTCGGCGGCGCCGCGCACGCCGGCGAGGGCACCGTGATCGGGGTGATCGACAGCGGGTACTGGCCGGAGAGCACCAGCTTCGCGCCGCTGCCCGAGCCGCGCCCGGACGCCGCGGCGATCGCGGCGAAGTTCAAGGGCGTCTGCGACTTCGGTCCCGACGAACCGGCCCTCTGCAACAACAAGGTGATCGGCGCCCGCTGGTACGACAACGACGCCCTCTCCACCCTGAACCCGGAAGAGTTCAGGTCCCCCCGCGACAGCAACGGCCACGGTACGCACACCGCCAGCACCGCAGCCGGTCTCAGTGGCGTGCACGCCACCGTGTCCGGCATGGACATGGGCCTGATCAGCGGCATGGCGCCCGGCGCGCGGCTCTCGATCTACAAGGCGCTCTGGTCGGACGGCGCCGGTGGCGCGGTCGGCAGCATGACCGACATCCTCGGCGCCATCGAGGACGCGGTCGCCGATGGTGTCGACGTGATCAACTACTCGGTCGGTGACGACAGCGAGGCGTGGAACCCGATCGACGAGGCGTTCCTGAACGCCGCCGCGGCCGGGGTCTTCGTGGCCGCCGCCGCGGGCAACGCCGGACCGGGCGCCGGTTCGGTCGACAACACCACCCCGTGGGTGACCACGGTGGCCGCCACCGAGCAGGACCACCGCTGGCTGCGCACGATCAAGCTGGGCAACGGGCGCAGCTACACCGGTGTCGGCATCGGCACCGCGAGCGGCACGGCCCCGCTGGTCGACAGCCGGGCCGCGTCGACCATCGAGGGCGACGACTACTGGGCGAGCATGTGCCTGCCCGGCACCCTGGACCCGGCCAAGGTCAAGGGCACGATCGTGCTCTGCGCACGCGGCGAGTCGGCCCGCGTCTCGAAGAGCCAGGTGGTCGCGGAGGCCGGTGGGGCCGGCATGGTGCTCTACCAGCCGGAGTGGGACGCGAACGCGCTGATGGCCGACCTGCACGCGGTGCCCACCGCGCACGTCGACGTGCCGACCGGTGCCGCGCTGATCACCTACGCGGCCACCGCCACGCCGACGGTCAAGCTTTCCGCCGGCACGTTCACCAAGGTCGAGGCGCCCGCCGTGGCCGGCTTCTCGTCGTCCGGGCCGTCCTCGCTCAGCGGCGGCGACCTGATCAAGCCGGACATCGCGGCGCCCGGCTCCGACGTGGTCGCCGCGGTCTCGCCGGCCGAGCACGACGGCGCGTTCACGATGATGTCCGGCACGTCGATGGCGGCACCGCACATCGCCGGGATCGCCGCGCTGGTCAAGGCGAAACACCCGGGCTGGGACCCGGCCGCGATCCGCTCCGCGCTGATGACCGGGTCGCGGGACAAGACCGATAAAGGCAACCCTCTGACGTACGTCGATCAGCAGGCGACGCCGCTCAACTACGGGTCGGGCGAGGTCGTACCCGCGACCGCGATCGACGCCGGACTGGTCTACGAGTCCACCCCCGCGCAGTGGGCCGGCTTCCTCTGCGGCGCGTACGCCGGCCGGGTGGACAACAACGACTGGGCGTACGCCCCGGACTGCACCGGCGTCACGGCGACGCCGCCCGCCGCGCTCAACTACCCGTCGATCGCCTTCGGCACCATGGTCGGCACCCGCTCGATCACGCGTACCGTCACCAACGTCGGCAAGCGCACCAGCACCTACGTCGCGAAGGTCGCCGCGCCGAAGGGCTACACGGTCACGGTCACCCCGGCGCGGTTCACCGTGAAGCCGGGCGCGTCGGTCACCTACAAGCTGACCGTCACCCACGCCGGCGGCGCGTTCGGCGTACCGGTCAGCGGCAACCTGACCTGGGCCGACAGTCAGGGCCACCGGGTGCGCAGCCCGATCCTGGTGAACAACACCCAGCTGGTCGCGCCGGAGAAGGTCACCGGCACCGGCACCAGCGGCGCACTGACCATCCCGGCGCAGACCGGCTGGCAGGGCCGGCTCGAGATCGAGAAGGCCGGGCTCACCGCGGGCGCCACCACCGGCTTCACCCTCACCGGCATGATCGGCAACGCCTGGGACGACCAGTACGCCACCATCCCGGACCCGCCGCCGCCGGCCATGACGGTCGCCAAGATCCACGTGCCGAAGGGCAGCCTCGGCCCGAACGTCCGGATCGACGCGCAGTACACCCGCTGCTTCTTCGACGACGACGAGGAGGGCGCCTGCGGCGACTTCTACGCCAAGATCTTCGACGCCGAGGGTGCGTTCGTCGACGCGCAGTTCATGCACCTGCCGCACACCGCGACGCTGCAGCTGCCCGACGGCGCGGGCGACTACACCCTGGTGGTGGAGCAGACCGACCTGTGGAACCTGCCGGCCGGGCAGAACAGCCAGCAGCTGAGCTACGCGGTGATCACCCCGGGCGCTCCCGGCGTGAACACCGGGACGTTCACGGTCAGCCCGTCCCGGCGCACGATCAAGGCCGGCGCCACCACCGACCTGACCGTGCGGTGGTCGGGTCTGCAGGCCGGCAAGCAGTACCACGGTGTCGTCGCCATCACCGACGGTAAGACAGTGATCCGGCGCATCCCGGTGACGATCACGGGTTGAGCCGAGTTGATCTGGGGGACACCGCCGGCCGCTATGGTTGCCGGCGGTGTCCTCGTTAGCCGCTTCACTCGCCCTGCCCAGCGCCACCGGGCCCTTCGTGGGCCGCGCGGAGTTGCTCACCGCGCTCCGTGCCGAGCTGGCGAAGCCGTACGCCCTGGTGGTCCTTACCGGCGAAGCCGGCGTCGGTAAGACACGTCTGGTCGCCGAGGTGCTGGCCGACTCCCCGGTGCCGGTGATCGTCGCGCACTGTGACGACCTGCGCGAACCCCAGCCGCTCGGGCCGCTGCTCGACGGGCTGCGGCTGACCCGCCCGCTGGTCGATGGGCCGCCGCTCGACCCGGACGCCGACCGCGCCCGGCTGCTCCGCGCGATGGCGACCCTGCTGCGAGACCGGGGCCCGCTCGTGGTCGCGCTCGAGGATCTCCAGATGGCCGACCCGGCGACCCGGGAACTCGTCGACCACCTGGCCGCGCACCCGGTACCCGGCCTGACCGTCCTGATCACCATGCGGGAGTCACCGTCCGCTCGCCCGTTGCCGGCCGCGGTCCGCCGGCTCCCGGTCACCCCGCTGGGTCGCGACGAGGTCGCTGCCCTCGCCACCGCACTGTTGATCCCTCTCGACACGGCCGCGGCCACCCACGACCGCTTCGTCACTCATCTGTACGAACGGACGGCCGGCATCCCGTTCCTCGTCGAGGAGGTGGTGCGCTCGCTGGTGACCGACGGTGACGTCGAGCAGTTCCGGCGCCACCCCGACGGCGCCGTGCCCGCCCTGCTGCGCGACGTGCTCCAGGGCCGGCTCAGCCACCTCGGCGACACCGTGCGGGAGATCCTCGGCGCGGCCGCGGCGATCGGCCCGGCCGCCGACCCGCACCCGATCGCCGTGGTGCTGGGCGCCGGCGAGCACACCGTGGCGGCCGCCCTGGCCCAGGCCCGCGACGCCGGACTGCTGCACGAGCGGGACGGCCGGCTGTGGTTCCGGCACACCCTGGCCCGGCAGGTGGTCTACGAGCTGGTGCCACCGGGCACCCGCCGGCTGCTGCACCTGCGGGCCGCGCGGCTGCTGGAGGAGCAGAAACCCCGCCCGGTGGCGCGGCTCGCCCATCACTACCGGCTGGCCGGGAGCCCGGCCGACCACGTACGCAACGCGGAGGCGGCGGCCGACCTCGCCGCGGCGCAACGCGACGACGCGACGGCGGCCCGGTTCCTGCTGGCGACCACGGTCTACCCGGATCTGCCCCGCCCGGTCCGGGTCCGGCTCGCGGTGAAGCTGGGCCGCTCGGCGATCGAGAGCGTCGCGCAGACCGACGCGATCCCGGTGCTGCGCCGGCTGCTCGCCGACCGCCGCCTGCCACCCGGCGCGCGCGGTGACCTCGGCCTGGCCCTCGGCCGGATGCTGCGCCAGCAGGGCGACGCCCGCGAGGGGTACGACGAGATCGAGCGGGCCGTGCCGTACCTGCGCCAGCACGACCGCCGGGCCCGCGCCCTCGCCGTGCTCTCCGCACCGGACACCGTGGTCGGCCGGCACGTGACCGCGCACCAGCGCCTCTGCGCCGAAGCGGCCGCCGAGGCCGCGCTCTCCGGCGACCCGTCGGCGCGGCTCGCCGTGCTGATCGCCCAGCTGTCGCTGGCGCTGGAGACCGGCGACCCGGACGCCGAGGCGGCCATCACGGCGGCGCTGGCCGACGGCACGTTCGCCGGCTACCCGCGCGAACGGGCCCGGGCCTGCCTCAACTGGGCGCAGGGCGCGCTGCACACCGACCGGACCGACGTCGCGGCCGGACTGCTGGACACCGGTCGCCGGCTGGTCGACGACGCCGACTACGAGCGCCTGCGCCCGGTGGTGGAACTGACCGCCTTCGGACTCGACCTGGCGGCCGGCCGGCACGACGGGCTGGCGGAGCGACTGCTGCACTTCCTGGCCCGGCCGTACCGGCTGCCGCTGGCCATGGCCGACGCCCGGCTCCACCTGGCCCGGCTGCGCCGCGACGAGGCCGGCCTGCGCGCGGTCGTCGCCGAGGCCACCCGCGTCGGCGCGGTCTGGCCGCTGGTGCCGGCCCGCACGGCCCTCGCCGACCTGCTGATCAGTTCCGGTCGTGCGGAGGAAGGGCGGGCGGAGGCGCGTGCCGCGCTGGACCTGGTGGCGGGCAAGGGTTTGCCGGCCTGGGGCACGGAGGCGACCCGGCTGCTCCAGCACTAGCGGGGATGTGCCGCTCCCGGCGGGCGGGCTCCGGTCAGCGGGTGTGTGCCGCTTCCGGCGGGCGGGCCCCGGTCAGCGGGTGTGTACCGCTTCCGGCGGACGGGCTCCGGTCAGCGGGTGTGTGCCGCGAGGATGGTCTGGCTGAGCGCGTAGAGGCGCGGGGCGACCGTGGCGGGATCGCCGAGGTAGCCGGTGACCAGGGCGCCGTCGCGGGCGATGATCAGCTCGTCGGCGACGGTCGCCGGATCGGGCAGGCCGAGGTGGCCGACGAGCTCCTCGAGCATGGCCTTCCACCACGCGCGGTGGGTGTCGACGACCTGGCGTACCGGATGGGCCGGATCGGCGAACTCGGCGGCCGCGTTGATGAACGGGCAGCCGCGGAACCCGGGGGAGCAGGCCTCGGCACCGATGCCCTCGGAGATCAGGCGCAGCGTGGCGTCGACGTCACCGGCGGCGTGGTCACGCGCGGCCAGGGTCCCCTCGCGCTCCCGCTCGGCCCGGCGCTCCAGATACGCCACGATCAGGTCGTCCTTGGTGCGGAAGTAGCGGTAGAACGTCACCTTGGTGATGCCGACCCGCTCGATGACCCGCTCCGCGCTGACCGCCCGCAGGCCCTGGGCATAGAACAACTCGGTCGCCGCGTCGAGGATGCGCTCACGCATCGGTGTCACTGTCGTGGTCATCGCGCTTCCATCGTACCCAATAGGGATCTTGATTGATCGGCTCGCGAGGCGCGCCCGGCGGCGGACCTGCCGCCGGGCGCCGCGGAGATCAGCGGGCGGCCTGCTCGATGATCTTGGTGACGGCGGACGGCTTGCTGACCATGACGGCGTGCGAGGCGGTGACCTCGGTGACCGTGGCCTTGGCCCGGACGGCCATGAAGCGCTGCAGGTCGGGGGCGATGGCCTGGTCGTTGCGGGTGATCAGCATCCAGGACGGGATCGTGGTGTAGGCCGCCGCAGCGCTGGGCTCGCCGAAGGCCGCCGCCGAGATCGGCCGCTGGGTGATCGCCATGTCGGCCGCGGTGGTCTTGTCCACGTCGGCCGCGAACGCCGCCCGGAACTGCGCCGGGTCGATGGTCAGGTCCACGCCGCCGGGGACCTCGGTCGGCACCACCGGGAGGGCCGGGACCGGGTGCGCGACGACCCGCTCGTTCAGCTCACCCAGCGTCTCACCCTTCGCCGGAACGTAGGCGCCGATGAAGACCAGCGACTTCACGTCCGGGTCGGTGACCGCCGCGTTGTTGATGACCGCACCACCGTACGAGTGACCGACGAGCACGATCGGCCCGTCGATGCCCTTGAGGAAGCTCGAGACGTACGCGGCGTCGCTGCTGATGCCGCGCAGCGGGTTGGCGATCGCCCGCACCGGATAGCCGTCCTTGCGCAGCTGCCGCACCACCGACGTCCAGCTGGACGAGTCGGCGAACGCACCGTGCACCAGCACGACCGTGGGCTTGGCCTTCTCGTGGGTCGTCGCCATCGCCGGGACGGCGGCGGCACCCAGCAGCGCCAGGGTGGCAGCACCGATGATCGCGCCACGGGGAGAGATACGGATACGCATGAGAGCGCCCTTTCAGCTGGCCGGTCGTCGGTAGACTTACTAGTACGTCTACCTGTGGTCAGAGAGTGCCCTGTCGATGCACCCGAGCGCAAGAAAGTGTGAGATCCGTTTCGTCAGCGGCCGAGCAGTGTGCTCAGGCGGCGCTCGGCGTAGGCGGTGGTCGAGGTGATGAACTCGGCGAAGCCGGGGTAGCGGTCGATCTCCTGGCCGTCGTTCCACCACAGCACCGTGCCCGCGCCGGTGAAGCCGTTGCGGATCAGCGCGTACACACTGGACATCCCCGGGCCCGCGGCCACCGGCACGATCTGGTCGAAGGAGACGCCGCTGTCCTCGAGGACGCCCTCGTCGTCGTAGATCTCCAGGGTCCGGAGGCCGATCTCCCAGGCGCCGGCGCCGCGCAACTCGGCGAGGCCGAACAGGTCGACGTCGTACTCGAATTCGGGCCAGCCGTCGGCGTGCAGCAGGAACTCGCGGTACCCGGCCGGCACCTGCTCGCCGATCTCCCGCTCGAAGCCGGCGACGTCCGCCTCGGATGCCCTGAGCCGGGGAATCGTGCACGGCTGAAGGCGCTCCGGGTCAGCGGCATCGACCTCCGCCCGCACCTGGACGAGCCTGCCGATCAGTACCGGCCAATCAGTTGGTGCCATCCGGATGCGACCTCGCAACAGAAACAGTCGGTGCGTTCTCAGTGGCCCGCCGCTCGGGAGTACGCGCTCGGTGTCGAGCGATTGCCGATCACCCGCCCAACTACGATATAGCGGTCGACGGTGCTGCCGGGTGGTCGGCAACTGGTCACCCAGGCGCACTCGCTCAGGTGCGGTACTCCCGCCGGGTGTGGCGTCAGATCGAGAACCAGCAGCATGCCGAGGGTCGCGCTGGTTCCCGAATAATCCGCGGCCTGGGCGAGGTACGCGCGCTCCAATTCCGCCCGCGAGCTGTTCCGGAGCTCCCGTTTGACCTCGATGAAGAACCGGGTGACGCCGAATCCGATCATGATGTCGGCCCGTCCGGTGGCGACATTCGGGACTTCGACGGCGATGCGGCCGGCCAGCGGGCCTCGGCGCAGCCAGTCGGCGAAGTCGTCCTGCAGGCGGGCTTCCCGAGGTGGAGGCCGGGCCGGTGACAAGTAGTCGACCGCCGCCGACCGCTGCAGGTCATGCCGGGTGGCCAGGAAAGTGACGGTCTCGGCGAGCAGCGCGTCGAAGGACTGCCGAACGGATCCGGTGTAGTCGGCGCAGGGCTGGAGGCCGGTGACGAGACTGTCGAGGAGCCCGGCTATGACCGGATCGCGCAGGCTTCCGTGGCGTACGACGGTGTTGTAGGCCATGCCTTCCATCATGCGGAGGGCGTCATCGTCAACTTGACGGGCAAGTCGCGTGGCGGCGGGAAGACCTAGCTCGGCCACGATCGACGGCGCCAATGAGACAAGTCGTGAACAATCGGCGTCGTCGTCGGGTGAAGCCTCCGTTGACGTGTCCGGACGCTCGACGATCTCCCGCAGCCTGCCGACGCGGTCGGCGTCGTCCACCGCCGCGACACGCAACTGCACCAGCAACGTCTCCCGGCCGCGCAGAGCCGACGCGATGACCGGCCGGACGACTCGGGCGAGGCCGTCCTGATCGACTGCTCCCGGAACCGGAACCACAGCGCGGTCCAGGGCATACGCGTCCAGCAGAGCATCGATCATCGGCCAGGCATCGAGCCAGGCTGGTCGGGTCGTCGCATCCAGCGCCCGGGTCAGAATCGTCACCAGGCGCGCCCAGGCGAAGCCGGCCTCGGCGCGGGAACGACGCCAGGCCGGGACATGCCCGCGCCGGAACCCGTTCGCCCGCTCGTCGAGCAGGCGAAGCAGTCCCCGGTGCACGTCCCGGAGCGCGAGCTGGTCACCCCGCCGGAAGGCCATGACGGCGTCGATCCCGGTGCCGTACAGAGCCGCGTCACCACCGCACTCCTCGGCGGCCTCAGCGTGCGCCAGGTTCTTCCGCGCCGTCACCAGCACCGCGACCGGGTCATCGGTGCCCGGGTCGGCGGCGGATCGGATCTGGTGGAGGCCGGTCTCGAACGCCGCGCCGGCCGCCGCAGCCGGGTGCAGCCGCAATTCCGCCAGGGTACGCAGCAGCGCTCCGCTGACCGCCCGCTCGGCGCCCCACACGTCAAGCGCCGCGCCGAGCAACCGCGGCAATCGCTCCGCGTAGTCCGGGTCGAGGCCATCGGCCTCCTCCGGTGTCAACATCACGACCGTACGCATGATGTCGCCGGACCCGGCGATGGCCAGCCGCAGTGCGCCTTCGGCGAACGTCGCCGCGACCAGGGGCCGAGGTGTCGAGGCGCCGGTGAGGAAGACCCTGTGCAGGCGGGTCCCGTACGACTCGACGAACGCGCCCGAGCCCAGTAGTTCATCGGTGACGTCCAGCAGTGCCAGCGCACTCTGTTGCTGGGCGAGTCCCCGCAGGACCGCGGTCACGCCTTCGTCAGGAGCGCTGCCTCCGGGCTCGGCCAGCTGCTGGATCAGTGTGGCGCACAGCAATGGCGCGAGCGGCCCTGCGGCGCACCGCTCGATTTCCGGCGCGGGCGGCCCGGCGAGGCGTTCGACCACCGTGGCCAGTGCCGGAGGTGCACCCTCCATCGTCATCAGGAACCGGTCGAGCTCACCCGGCGTCACCACAACGGCTGTCCAGGACCGGGTGGCGAGATGATGGTCGAGGCGGTAAGCACTCGGGCGACCAGATCCTTGTCCGCGGTGGTGACCAGCACCTGCAGCCCGGGCGTCGCCTCGCAGAGCTGCTCCAGCGCGATCAGCAGGGCGGCGGCGTTGTCGTCCTGCACCTCCTCCGACCGGGGGCTGTCGATGAGCAGGAGCCCGGGATGGGTGGCCACGCCGTGACGATGGCCGATCCGGAGCAGGGCGACCACCACCGCGATTCGGAGCCGGAGCCGTTCGCCCGGCGACTGGGTGCCGAACCATTCCCGCGGACCGCCGGTCTTGTACACCTGCAGCCGCCCGGCCCGATCGGCGACGACCCGGTCGAGGTTGCGGAAACCGAAGCCCCGGGCGAGCACGGCGATGTCGGTGTTGAGCTCCTCGAAGAGGGTGTCGCTGGCCGCGGACTGCAGCGCGGTCAGCTCGGCGATGGCGGCGTCGAGCACCGTCCGCGCGTCGGTGGACGGGCGCTGTCGCGGCATCGACAGTGACTGCCAGGCGCTGACCATGCCTTCGAGCCGGGTCACCCGGTTCGCGAGTGACTGGCGCTGATCCTCAGCTTTCCCGCTGCGCACGCCGGCCAAGGTGCTTTCCACCTCGGCCAGCGCACGACGGCGGTCCGCGGCGTACGCGGCGTTGTCGTCGAGGCGGTGCCGAGACAGATCCTCGGCCTCCCGGCTGGCTTTCCATCGCCACTGGGCCTCCTGGATGGCGGCCTCGGCCTCGGCCGGATCGGAGGCCGTCAGACCGGTCGGCTCGGTGCACACCGCGCAGATCGCCGACGTCCGTTCGGCCGCGCGCCGCGCCGGGCTGATCGGCACCTCGCACCGGGGACACACCTCCGGGTCGAGAGCGTGGAAGAAGAACCGGGCCGCCTGGTGCTCGCGAAGGTCGGTGAGCCGCTTTTCGTCGACCCGGCGCTGCCAGCGGAGAAGTTCGTGGTTCTCGCGTGCCTCGCGCAGCGACCCTTCGGCGGTCACGGCCGCGGTGGTGAGGCCGGAGATGTCGGCGATCAGTGAAGCCGTCCCGGCGGGTTCACCGAGGGCGGCCAGTTCGCGGTGCGCCTCGGCCAGCCGGCGTTCCGCGTCGGCGCGCTGGGTGGCGAGCAGGGTCCACATCCGGGCCGAATCCGCCTCGGCCGCCCGGTCGGCCTCCCCGAGCTGGTCACGAGCCGTCCGCATCCGGCTGAGCAGCGCGGCGCCCGGCAGGTCCAGGAAGACTTGCAGGAGCCGGCCAGCCAGGCCACCGATGACTGTGTCACCCAGCAACGCCGAGTCGCCGCCGGGCGGCAGGTAGAGCGCGCCGAAGTACGCCGGCCAGCCGTACGTGGTCCGGCCGGAGGCGCTGCGGCTGGACGACGACTCCAGGCGCTCGAGGTCCAGCAGTTCCATCATCAGGTTCGCGACCATGGCAGCGAACGTGTCAGGTTCGGTCGCGTGCACGAGCTCCACGACTGCTCGTCCGGGATCGGCCGCGTCGGCCCCGGCCAGGCTCTCCTCGTCGGCCGCCGACAGGACCCGGCCCTCGATGAGTTGCCCGTGCCGAAGGCCGAGGCGGAAGCCCAGCGGGCGTCCCGCCACCGTGACATCGCAATCGAGCCGGCTCAGCCAGCTGCGGACGACACCCTGGAGGTTGGCGCGGGGTGAGCCGCGCAGGCACCAGGTGATCAGTTCCAGCACGCTGGTCTTGCCCCGGAGATTGTCGGCCGCCAGCACAGTGAGCCCGGTGCCGAATTGGAAGACCCGGTCGAACGGCCCCCGAGGCTCCACCGTCCGGGCGCCGGCGATGCGAAGCCGGCGCAGTTGCACCGGCCGCGGCAGTGCACCGGACAGGATCGGCGAGAAGCCGTGCCCCTCGAACACCCGCTCCACGACCGGCACCGGCACTCCCGCGCGGACCGCGATGCGGGTGGTGAGTTCCTCGGAGCTCATGCGGCATCGACCGACGACGGTTGCCGTTCGGCGGCGCATCGGCGCCAGCGTTGCTGGACGCGTGGCGCGATCGTGGCGATCTGGTCGCCGATCACCGCGTGGCGGTACTCGTCCTGCTGATACTGCCGCGCTTTCAGGCGGCTGCCGCCGTAACCGGTGGCCAGGCGGGCGACGAGCAGGGTGCGATCCACGAAATATCCGAACTCCGGGACGTCGTGCACGATCCGCTCGGCAGCCGACCGCCCGGTCCGGGTGAGGTAGTAGTCGTGCCGCCGGACCCGGCCGTCGACGGTGCCGCGCTTACGCCGCACAACCAGGTGGGCACTGCGAAGCACCGCCAGTGCGTCGTCCAGCGGTTCGTAGGCGCCGAAGAGGAACCGCATCATCGGGTAGCGCCGCACCTCCGGCTCGTCGGACTCCAGGATGCTGCCGGCCAGCTCGAGGAGCTCGGCGTCACCGCCCTGCTCGTAGTCGTTGAGCAACTCGTCGGCGAGGAAGTCGGGATTGCGCACCCAGAAGTCGAGCTTCTGCAGCAACACCTGGCTCTCCAGGACCGCCACCGCGTCGGCCGGTGCCAGATCGTTCGCCGCCGGATCGCCGACGTGGTCGCTGACCGTGGGCGCGATCGGCGTGGCCGCCGCGGAAATGATCAAAAGGATCCGTACGGCATCCTGCCCGCGGCTGGTGGCGCTCATTCCACCGGGCTTGATTGGGGACACGGATCGCATTCTAGGAAGACGATCGGCCGCTCGCTAGACCATGTGGATTGTCCTGATTGCTGAGCTGCGCCCGCAATTAGCAGAAAGGTCAGAGCGGCTGAAGATTCACTCATCCTGATTTTTTTCGGCTGCAGTAGAACCCGACAGGCTGAATAGCCTTGTCTCGATCTTGGCCGCGCCCGCAGAATCTATGCACCCGTGAGGCAAGGGATATGGTGTGGCGCGAGCCTGGACGGATCTTCCTCTTGATCAGCCGATTGTCGTCGAAGGGCCGACTGCGAGCGCGCTGGAGTTATCGATGGAGCCGCTCCCGGCAGATGCGCCCGCCGTCATCACCTACGAGGCGACCGCGCCGCGTCGTCCGGCCCAGCTCATCGACGACCTGCTGGATCGGCTGGATCGGGTAGCCCGCGAGTTGTTCCCGGCCTGGCTGCCGGCCGCTGCCGGGATCGACGATCCGGCCGGCGCCGGTGTGGTGGCGGTGCGGTCGATCGCCCTGCGCGCCGCCCGGGAGGGTGACCTTTTCGGGCCGTTCCTGGCCGACCTGGCCGAGCGGGCACTGCGTGGTTCGGGGGCGCCTGGTCGTTTTTCTCCGGAGACCCGGGCGGCTGAACTGGCAAAGGTGATCGCCCGGAGCTTCGGCCGGCGGCGTATTGCGATCTTGACCAGTCTTCCGCCCGGTCTGACTCCGGAGAACGAGCAGGCTCTAGTCTCGGCCGCGCGCTGGCTCGCGGACAACGGTGGCTACGGGATCTGGTTCGCCGGGGGTGCCCTCGACTCGGTCGACAACGTGGCGCGCGTGCGGGTCCGGCCGGCGTCCGGCGCAACCGTCCCGATCGAGGAACCCGGCGCCGACGAGCGCACCCGGGACAGTCCGGTCGGATACCCCGCGATCGCTGGCCGGCCGCACCCGGCCAGTCGCGCCGAGCAGTCGCTGGAGGCCGCTCTGGGAAGCGTGGATTGGGCCGGCGGGCGTGAGTGGAATCAGTGGTACCAGGCGCATCCGCTGACCAATCCTGTCCGTGTCGACCTCCTCTGGCGCGCCGAGCGGTGTGTCGTCGAGATCGACGGGGCGGAACATCGGGATCCCGAGCGTTTCGCCGCCGACCGGCAACGCGACGTGCAGCTCCAGCTCGCCGGATATGCCGTGCTCCGATTCACCAACGCCCAGGTCGTTCAGCATCGTGACCTGGTCCTGTCACAACTTCGTCAATTCCTTGACGGGCGTCGGGCCGAACATCGCGAAAGGGCCATTCATGAGTGACTTAAAACTTTCTTTGCCGGAACGCGCCATTCTATTGATCTTGATGGCGGCGAATGCCGAGCTGTCCAACAAGCAGATAGCGGAAATTTACGCACCTGGCCTGCAGCTGACCGGTAAATCCCGGGTCAAGCTCGTCGACGCGAAGCTGATCGAGTGTCGCAAAGAGGGTAGATCCTTCGTCTTCTCGCTTGCTGACGGCGGCTGGTGGTGGGGCCGGGAGGAGCTGACCCGAGAAGTGCCGAAGGGCGCCGGATCGGCCGGGCAGGCCCTGTACGCGGTGCTCAAGCGGCTGGATCACTATCTCGACGCGACCGGCCGCAGCCTGGCCCAGGTGCTCGGTGTCCAGCCCGAGAGCGACGACCGCGAGGTGGTTCCGGTGGCCGCTGCGTCGGAGAGTCGTCCGGCAGCGGACGAGATCGAGAAGCGGGTCCGCCGGGCGTACGGCGAGCTGGCGAAAGCAGCCGGCGACTGGGTCGGTCTCGCCGACCTGCGGCAGCACTTCAGCGACGTCGCCACGGCTGACCTCGACGGCGTGCTGCGGCTGATGGCGCGGATGCCGGGTGTGCACCTCGAGGAGGAGACCAACCAGAAAGGACTGGAGGGCCGGGATCGCGCCGCCGCAGTGGTCATCGGCAGCCGGGATCACCACGCGCTGGCGATCGAGGAGCTATGACGGAGGACGGCCTCAAGGCCCTCTCCAGCCTGCGGATCAACGTCACGCCGACCGCCGACGACGTCTGGCGCCGCTCGGAGTTCCACGTCGACACCCTGAACCGGGAGGTGGCGCGGGGGGTTCTCGACGCCATCGCGGACGCCCGGGACAGTCCATCCGGCAGCCCGGTCGGTGTCGTGGTCCAGGGCCAGCGGGGCACCGGCAAGACCCACCTCCTCGGCTGGGTACGCGAGCAGGTCCAGGGCCAGGACGGTTACTTCTTCCTGGTCGGTCTCCTGGACGGTACGCGCTTCTGGCACAGCGTGGCGCACTCGATGCTAACCGGCCTGGCTCGCCGGATCGACGGGCAGGAGACGCAGTCGCAGGTCTTCCTGCGCCGCCTCACGCTGCTGACCGGGGTCCCCTTCGCTGAGCGGCAGGCGCTCATCGGTGCTGCCCCGCTGCTCCGCCCGGCTGTCGATGCGCTCCTGGACGCCCTCCACCGGCACGCGCCCGATGTCGCGATGGAATGCCGGCACACCGTTCGCGCGCTGGCGCTCTACAACGCCGGTGACTTCCGGGCGCGGGAGGTGGGGAGCAACTTCCTGCAGTCCGGTGAGGAGTGCGAGCCGGGTGAGCGCGCGCCGTGGGGTCTGCCCCGTGAGGTGCATCCGCCGGAGAAGGTGGTCAGTGAACTCTCCTGGCTGCTGTCCTTGACCGGCCCGTCGGTGATCGCCGTGGATCAGGTCGACGGGCTGCTGGCACCGGTCGCCAAGGCGATCCAGGCCGGGCAGCGCGCCGAGTGGCAGGACTCCCTGCAACTCGATCAGATCGCCAACGGATTGATGGATCTGCGCGAACGTACGCACAAGACCGTCACCGTGATCGCCGCTCAGCACGCGACCTGGGAGGTGATCAAGAAGAACGCGATCGCGTCGGTCCAGGATCGCTTCGTCGCACGGCAGCACCTGGGTTCGGTGCCGTCCGCGACGGTCGGTCGCGAGCTCGTCGCGCGACGCCTGACACCGCACTACGAGTCGACGGGCTTCGTCGCGCCGTACCCCACCTGGCCGGTCCAGGAACAAGCGTTCGACGACGCGGTGAACTTCAAGCCGCGCGAGATCTTGCAGATCGTCGACGATCACATCCGGGGGTGCGTCAACGACGGTGTCGTACGCGAGCTGGCCGAACTCCAGGCCTCCCGGACCATCGTCGACGAGACGCCCGTCCTCCGGCCACCGGACGCGGATCTGATCGCGATCGACAGGACGTTCGCTGAGCTCATCGCGGCCGCGACCATCGACGACGTGCTCAGCTCCAGTGCCGAAGACCTGGAATTGCCCGGTCTGTTGTCGGCCGGGTTGCAGGCCTGGATCCTCGAACGGGGTTCCGCGGGCCGGTATTTCGAGCAGGACCCGCCGCCGAGCACCAAACCGGCGTTGCACGCCCGGCTCCGCCGCACTATCGACGATGAGACCGAGGTGGAGGCGCACTGGGGCTTCCGTGGCATCGCGCCGGACTATCACCCCAACGCCGTTCTCAACCGCATTCGTGCCGGCTGCACCGAAGCGGGTCTGGCCGGCGGCGTACAAAATCGGCGGTTGTTCTTTCTCCGTAACGCGGAGTGGCCGCGGAGCGCCAAGAACCGGGAGGCGTCGGCGGCCTTCGAAGAAGCCGGTGGCCGGCGTCTGACGGTGACCGACGAGGATCTCCGGATCCTGTGGGCGTTGCGGGACCTGCTCGCGAAAGCGCCGCCGGACCTGCCGGCCTGGCTCTTGGCGCGGCAACCGACCGGCAAGGTCGCCTTCCTCCGGGAGGCGCTGGCCGACGCAGGGGCCGACCTGCCGGCACCCGACCTTTCGGCTCCGGCACCGGTGCGCGAGGAGACGCCCCGCGAGGAGCCCGGACCGGTGGAATCGGCCCGGCCGGTCATGACGCCGCTCGGACCGGCCATTTCGCTCGGCGTCAGCTTCGACACCGCAGAACCGGTGATGGTGGAGCTCGAGGCGCTCCGGAAGCACACCGCGATCTTCGCCGGCTCGGGCTCCGGCAAGACGGTCCTGCTGCGCCGGATCATCGAGGAGTGCGCGCTGCAGGGCGTCTCCACGATCGTGCTCGACCCCAACAACGACCTTGCCCGGCTGGGTGATCCATGGCCGGAGCAGCCGTCCGCGTGGGGCCCGGGCGATGCCGGCAAGGCGCAGGACTACCTGCAGAACACCGAAGTGGTGATCTATACGCCGCGTCGGGCGGCCGGGCGGCCGATCACCTTCCAGCCGCTCCCGGACTTCCATCAGCTCCTCAACGACCCGGACGAGTTCGAGGCGGCCGTGGATGCCGCGCTCGCCGCGCTCTCCCCACGGGCGAAGGTGGACGGCAGGACCGCCAAGGCGGAAAAGGGCCGGGCCGTCCTGAAGGAGGCGCTCGTCCACTACGCCCAGCGGCATAGGGATACCTCGTTGCGCGGTTTCATCGGCATGCTCGACGACCTGCCGGACACCGCCAGCAGATTCGGGGCCGATGCCACCAAGATTGCTGCGGACCTGGGCCAGTCGCTGACCGCGGCCACCGTGATCGATCCACTGTTCGGCGGGGTCGGGCAGCCGGTGGACCCGGGTGAACTGCTGACTCCCGCAGAGGGGAAACGTGCCCGGGTCTCGGTGATCAGCCTGATCGGCCTGCCCAGCGACGATCAGAAGCAGAGCTTCGTCAACCAGCTCCAGATGGCACTGTTCGCCTGGATCAAGCGAAATCCGGCCGGGGAGCGGCCGCTCGGCGGCCTGTTCGTGATGGACGAGGCGCAGACCTTCGCCCCGTCCGGCGCGATGACCGCCTGCACCGGGAGCACGTTGTCGCTCGCCTCCCAGGCCCGCAAGTACGGACTGGGACTGGTCTTCGCCACCCAGTCGCCGAAGGGGCTGCACAACCAGATCCCGGGCAACGCCGCGACCCAGTTCTTCGGTTTGCTGAACGCGCCCGTCCAGATCGAAGCCGCGCGAGAGGTGGCCCGGGCCAAGGGCGGGGATCTGCCCGGCATCTCGCAGCTGCGCGGCGGCGAGTTCTACGTCGCGGTAGAAGGCTCGTCGTTCAGCAAGGTCCGCACGTCACTGTGCTTGAGCCACCATCCGAAAAGTCCGTTGACCCAGGAGGAAGTGATTCAGTACGCCAGCGCGGGCCTCGACCTGCAGAGGAGCGCCGAGCAGCCCTAACGTGATGGATCCCGCGACTCCCGCTGTCAAGCGTCCAGGCGGAGGTCGGGGTGGCGGCCGGCGACTGTGCGCATGCGCCAGCGGTGCGGGAAGACGGCCAGCAGGGCGCCGTCGCGGACGCGGGTCATCACCTCGATGTTCGACTCGGCGCGCAGGATCTCCCGGCCGGCCTCGTCGGTGCGGGCGGCCACCTCGTACGGCAGGTGGTTGAGGGTCACCTTGACGCCGAACTCGGCCTCGAGACGGTGTGTCGCGACCTCGAACTGCATCGGTCCGACCGCGGCGAAGACCGGTACGCCGTCGCCGCGCTGCTCGGAGCGCAGGACCTGGACCACGCCCTCGCCGTCGAGCTGCTCGATGCCGCGGCGGAACCGCTTGTACGTCGAGGTGTCCGCGGCGGTCACCGCCGCGAAGTGCTCCGGCGGGAACGACGGCAGGGCCGGGTACTTCACCGGTGTCCCGACGTAGAGCGTGTCGCCGATGCCGAGCGTCGTCGCGTTGACCAGGCCGACCACGTCACCGGGGTAGGCCTCGTCGATCGTCTCGCGGCCCTGGCCGAAGATCTGCTGCGCGTACTTGGTGGCGAACGGCTTGCCGGTGCCGGCGTGCGTGACGATCATGCCGCGCTCGAACTTGCCGGAGTTGATCCGTACGAAGGCGAGCTGGTCGCGGTGGGTCCGGTTCATGTTCGCCTGGATCTTGAAGACGAACCCGGAGAAGGCGCCCTCGACCGGGCGGTCGTCGCCGGCGACGGTGGGCCGGGCCTCCGGCGGCGGAGCCAGCTCGACCAGGATGTTCAGCAGCTGGCTCACGCCGAGGTTGGCCACCGCCGCGCCGAACAGCACCGGGGTGCTCTTCGCCGCGAGGAACTCCGCCTCGTCGAAGTCGGCGCCGGTCATCTCGAGCAGCTCGAGCTCCTCGGTCGCGGTGGTCCAGTCCGCGCCGAACCGCTCGGCCGCCTCGTCGGCGCTCATCTCCTCCTCGACGGCGAGGTCGGCGCCACCGGGCGCGCGCTCCATCCGGACGAACGCGCCGGTGCGGCGGTCGACCACGCCGCGGAAGTGCCCGGCGATGCCGACCGGCCAGGTCAGCGGCGTCGGCTTCAGCCCGATCCGCTGCTCGATCTCGTCCATCAGCGCGAGCGCGTCGAGGCCGGGCCGGTCCCACTTGTTGATGAACGTCATCACCGGGATGTTGCGCTGCCGGCACACCTCGAACAGCTTCAGCGTCTGCGGCTCCAGGCCCTTGGCCGCGTCGAGCAGCATGACCGCGCTGTCGACAGCGGTCAGCACCCGGTAGGTGTCCTCGGAGAAGTCGGCGTGCCCGGGGGTGTCCAGCAGGTTGATCACGACGTCCCGGTAGGAGAACTGCAGCGCCGCCGAGGTGACGGAGATGCCGCGCTCCTGCTCCATCGCCATCCAGTCGGAGACCACGCCCTTGCGGTCGCCCTTGCCGTGCACCGCGCCGGCCTGCCCGATCACCCGCGCGTGCAGAGCGAGCGCCTCGGTCATCGTCGACTTGCCGGCGTCCGGGTGTGAGATCACCGCGAACGTACGCCTTCGTTTCGCCTCAACGGCCACACCCGCCGCCGACGCCAGCACGTTCTGACTCACGTTCTCGCTCCCCGACCTTGTTCTCGACGCCTCAAGCGCGCATCCGGTGTACGACCTGCCGCACGTATCTTCTCGCAGGCGCTGATGAGTCGTAGCGCAGGGTGATCGCCCTCACCCGGTGCGGCCGGCGAGCCCGGCGACGCCGGTGGGACGCGCGCCCGGGGGAAACGCCGAACGGCGGCCCGCTGAATCAGTCGGGCCGCCGTTCGTCAAACGAAGATCAGAGCGGGCGGATGTTGTCCGCCTGCAGGCCCTTCTGGCCCTGGGTGATGTCGAACTCCACCTTCTGGTTCTCCTCGAGGCTGCGGAAGCCGCTCGACGCAATCGCGGAGAAGTGGGCGAAGACGTCAGCGCCGCCGTCGTCCTGGCTGATGAAGCCGAAGCCCTTGTCGGCGTTGAACCACTTCACGGTACCTGTAACCATTGTCTTGCTCCTTAGCGAGCTGTTCGAGACCGCACTGCGCGATCTCGTACGCCGCTGTGTTGATCACCCGCGTCGAACCGACACGTCCAACGAAAAAGCGCCTTGACGGGTTGACTGAAACCCATCAGGCGCCGAAAACGTCTACGGAAATCAAAACTGCAACGTCGAAACCGTAGCACAGGATTCTGGGTCGTCCAGCGCGTGGCACGCGCGCGATCCCGGTCACAGGACGTGTCGGTTATGGGTGATCCCCCGATTCGGCGGAGGTGCCGTCGCGCCCGATGCGGGTACAGTGGGTGGCGGATCAGCTCGTGAGAAGGCGCCCGTGCCGGGCGATGCAGCTGACAACTCAGGGCAAGCCGTCATGGGCGAAAGCATGGCGGTTTCCAGATGGCTACCGTGCCACGCCTCCCCCCAGGCGTCACGACCACCACGCGCAGACGGATCGTCCCGCCCGCTGCTCAGGACGCAGGCGGCCGGCGTTCCGGCCACGAGTTACACCGACACCCCAGGAGAGCGACTTCCGTGCTAGCCCCGCCCCCGGTCACTGCCTCAACGTTGCGCGAGCCCGCCAAGACCCTGCGCGAGAAGGGTGCGGACAGCTTCCACGCCGCCCTCGCCGCGGTCCTGACGTCCGCGCTTGACGACGCCCTCGCCACGGGTGACCACGCGAGAGCCGTCAACATCATCAACCGCGGCTTCGCGGAAGGCACCCCGCAGGTGGGTTGCGACCTGCTCTGCCGGGCCATCTCGGTGGTCGGCGCGGCCCGGACGTGGACCGTCCAGCTCGCCCCGCCGACCGCGGTGCGGCAGCGCTCAGCGCCGTAACCGATCGACGTGAGAAAGGCCGGGCCGCGCGAGCGGCCCGGCCTTCTTGTCGTTCCCCGGAAACGCGAGCGGCCACAGAGAAGGACCGGACCCGCGAGCGGCGGGTCCGGCCCTTCAGAGAGAGCTAAAGGCTGACGGTGAACGCCACCGTCGCGGCCGGGCTGACCAGCCCGGTGCCGCCCACCGCGGTCACCGTCACGGTCGTCGGCGTGGCCTTCGCGACGGTCACGGTGACCGGCGCCTGCAGGGTGCTGCCGCTGACCGTGGTGTAGGCGCGGCCGTTGACCAGCACCTGGTAGCCGGTGATGCCGGACAGGCCGGCGGCCGGCGCCGTCCAGGTCACCGTGAACGACGTTCCGGTGGTGCCCTTGGCGGCCGGGCTGGTGATCACCGGCGCGCCCGGCTTGGCCGAGTCGACCAGGACGGTGCCGGCGGCCGCTTCGGTGGTGAGCCCGGTCAGGTTGGTGGTCTGCACGACGATCTGCCAGGACCCGTCCTCGGGGACCGTGACGGTGGCCGTGGTGGCGGTGGTGGCCACCTTGACCGTCCGGCTGCCGTTGGACGCGACGACCGTGTACCCCTTGACGCCCGACTCGGCGTCGCTGCCCGCCGACCAGGAGACCTTGACCGCGCGGGTCGCCTGGCTGGCCGGCACGGTGGTCGGCTGGGCGGCGGTGGGTGCGGTGGTGTCGAACCAGACCGGGCCGGTCGTGCCCGCCGTGCTGGTGTTGCCGGCGTTGTCGACGGCCTGGACGGTCCAGGTGTGCTTGCCGGGCGGGGTGGTCACGGTCGCCGTGGTGGTCGTGGCGGTGGTGACCCGGGTGCCGTCCAGGGAGAGGACGTATTCGGCGATGCCGGTGGTGCGGTCGGTGGCGGCGGCCCAGGTGACCACGGTCCGGTCGTCCGCGCCGGAGACCTTCACCTGGGCGGGGACGGTCGGGGCGGTCGGGTCGTACGTGTAGCTGACCGACTCGGCCGGCGAGCTGAGCCCGGCGTTGTTGACCGCGGCCACGCTGACCGTCTGGCGCCCCTCGGACGGCTTGTACGAGTAGCTGGTCGTGGTGCCCGGCACGATCGTCTTCTGCGTGCCCACCGTCACCACGTACGACGCGATGCCGGAACCGGAGTCGGTCGTCGCGTTCCAGGTGACCGTGACCGGCGCGGTCCGGGCGGTGCTGTCGGCGACCGGCGTCATGATGGTCGGCGCGGACGGCGCGGTCCGGTCGGTCCACGCCGTGTACGTCGCGGCCGCCCCGGTGTTGCCGGCCGCGTCCACGCCGGTGATCGTCCAGGTGTGCCGGCCCTCGGCGGCGGTGTTCGGCGCCTCGGCCTTGGTGACCAGGACCGCCGCGCCGTCGTCGACCTGCACCTTCCACGACACCGGGGAACCGGCGGCGGAGCCCGCGACCCAGGTGAGCTTCGACTGGTCGGTGGCGAGCTTGATGGTCTTGGCCAGGTCCGGCGTGAGCGTGTCGACCTTGATCGTGCCGGTGGCCGCCTTGGAGACCACCCCGGCGAGGTTCTTCGCGACCACGGTCACCGGGAAGGTGCCGTCGGCCGAGAGGGTGACCGTGGTGGAGGTGGTGTCCCCGTCGACGACGGTCGCCCGGCCGCCCACGGTCACGGTGTACGAGCTGATCCCGGAGCCCGGCGCGGACGCGGCGCTCCAGGCGAGCGTGACCTGCCGGCTGTTCTGCCAGGTGTCGGCGCTCGGCGCGGTGATGACCGGTGAGACCGGTGCGGACGGGTCGATCCACAGGGTGGTCTCGGTGGCGGTGCCGACGTTGCCGGCGGCGTCCGACGGGGTGACCGACACGGTCCGCCGGCCGGCCGCGATGCTCACCTTCGCGGTGGGGGAGGTGACGGTGGCGGTGAGCGTGCCGTCGACGCGCACCGCGTACGAACGGGTGGTGCCCTTGTCGGCCGGAGCCGTCCAGGAGACGGTCTTGCCGTCGGCGGAGACCTTGAGGGCGGTGACCGCGTCCGGCGCGGTCGAGTCGCGCAGGATCGACTTCGCCGCGCTGCTCTTGATCAGGCCGGAGCCGTTGACCCCGACGACCGTCACCGTGTTGGTGCCCTCGGCCAGCGCGACGTCCGCGGTCAGCGTGTCGCCGCCGGTCTCGGCCGCCGTGCTGCCGTTGACCAGCACCCGGTACGCGGAGATCCCGGATTCCTTGTCCGCGGCCGCGCTCCAGGTGATCGCCTGGGTGGCGGTGTTCGTCATGGTCGCGGTCGTGGTGATGACCGGTGCGGTGTTCGGGACGGTGGTGTCCGCGGCCGCCGCGACCTCGATCGTGGCGGTGGTCGCGCCGACCGAGGTCACCTTCACCGTCTGGTTGGTGCCGGGCACCGCCCACACACCGTTGAGCGGCAGGTTCGCCGCCGAGAACGCCGAACTGCTGGTCGGCTGCAGGTCGAGCAGCTGGGTGGTCGGCGGGTTCGTCGCGGTCCGCAGGTGCGCCTGGACGCCGGCCCAGTACGGCGCGCGGGTGTCCCGGCCGGTCGCCGGGCGGAAGTCGACGAACACCGTGCCGGCCGAGGTGGCGAGCTTCACGCCGGTCGTGCCGGAGTGCGTCGACAGCGCCGACAGGTCCACGGTGGTCTTCTGCGAGGTGGACGCCGTGACGGTCTGCGCGAGGCCCAGGTAGTCACCGAACGCCGAGTTCAGGTTCCCGGAGGCGTAGCCCTGCATGGCGTAGCCCATCACGTCGGTGACGTCGTTGTACTCCGCGATGGTGCACGAGGTGGACAGCGTGACCCGGCCGCCGGTGCCCGAGCAGGTCGCCTTGTTGGCGTGCCCCAGGCCGATGTTGTGGCCGAACTCGTGGGTGAGCACGTCCTCCCACGGGTAGCCGTTGATCCAGATGATCGACCCGTTCACCGAGCCCAGCCCGGCCCACGAGCAGCCCGACTGCTTCGGGAAGTAGACCGCGACGTGCTGGGTCGCGTCGGTCGGTGAGGTGAGCCCGTTCGCGGCGAGGGCCGCCTGGTAGATCGCGGTGGTGTTGCAGCTCCCGGACGGCGCCGACACCTGCTTCCAGTCGCGGACGTCGACGTTGATGGCGATGCCGCCGTTCGACTGCTCGGCCCAGTAGCTCTTCGCCTTGGTGGCGAGGGTGGTGAGCGAGCTCGGCGTCTCGGCGTCCTTCGCCGACCAGAAGACCGGCAACACGGTCAGCGTGTGCGAGCCGATCGCGGCCTCCTGCGTCGCTGCCGCCGCCGTACCGGTCAGCCGGGCCGCGACGACCGCCGCCGAGCTCGACCCGAGCGCGCGGGCCGTGCTCGAGGCCGCCACCGGTGTCGTCCCGGCCGCGTCGGTGAGCGCCTCGGCCCGGCTCGTGCCGGGCCGCGTCTTCAGCTTCAGGGTGGCCTGCTGGCCGGAGTCCGCGCCGGCCAGGGCGCCGGCCGGGACCGGCAGGAGCAGATCATCGACCTGTACGAAGGCCTGCTCCTGCTCGGCGCCCTCCGGCGTGCCCGGCAGCGGGTCGACGACGACTGACTGGACCGTCCCGGTGACGGACAGGGTCTCGGTGGCGGTGGCCGCGAACGCGGTACCCGGCGCGAGCCAGGCGGCCGCGACCGCGGAGGTGACGATCGCGCCACCGAGGCTCTGGACGAACAACCGATTGGGTGTCATGCGTGCTGCTATCGACGGCCCCCGGCGGGACCTGACGAGAATGATCAGTTGAAGGCCTTCACCTCCAGCAGTCCTACCGAAGCTGCACCGCTGGTCAACGCGACCCGCAACCGCGTGGTACTGATCTGGCCGAAGGTGACCGCGTTGTACTGGTCCGCCGCCACCGGGTACGCGCTGGGTGACGGCACGTCGGCGTACGCGCTGCCGGTCCAGTACTGCAGTTTCCAGGACGCCGGCAGGTCGATGCCCTGGCCGTCGTCGAAGAAGTACACCTGGGCGGACGTCAGCGACTGCGCGGACGGCCAGGTCAGCTCGGCCCACTGCTGGCCGGTGTTGGGCCAGGTGCCCCAGCGCGGGTTCACCGTGTCGTTCGACGACGGCGGGTCGATGCCGTCGTTGAGCGCCGCGACGCTCTCCCAGGACGAGGTGAACGACGCGCTCGGCGTGGCGGTCAGCGCGAGGTTCGTCGACACCGGGGGTACGACCACGCCGCGCTGGTAGAGCTTGAGCTCGGTGAGCCCGGTCTTCGCGGTGCCGGTCGGCTGGGTGAACTGGATCCGCAGCCGCGACGTGGTGACCGGCGTGAAGTTGACCTTGTTGTAGTTGGACTGTGGCGTGCCGGGCGACTTGACCTGGGAGGTCGCGGCGACCCAGGCGGTGCCGTTCCAGTACTGCACCGTGTACGCGGTCGGCGGCCGGTACCGGTTGGTGGCCCGGTCGTTGCGGAAGTACAGCCGGGCCTCGTCGACCGTCCGGTTCGCGCCGAAGTTCAGCTCGTACCAGTCGGTGGCGTTGGTGCTGCCGTAGCTGCCCCAGAGCGGCGCGTTGGTCGGCAGGTCGTCGATCGCGGCCGCGGTCGTGGTGCCGGAGGCGGTGTACGACGCCGTCGCGGTGGCGCCGGCCGCCAGGTTGGTGGTGCTGGAGGTCAGGTCCACGCCGGCCTTGGCGAAGACGTCGACCATCCGCGCGCTGTTCTGCACCACGTTCTGCGGTGCCTGCAGCGACGGGAACGCGGCGCTGTAGGTGACCGTGCCGACCCCGGACGGAATGGTGACCGCGCCGGTGGCCGGGTTGTAGACGAACGGGGTGAGCCGGTCGACGGTGGCCACCCGGGTGCCGTTCAGGTAGATCGAGTAGCCCTGCGGGACACCGGCGTACTTGACCACGCCGTCGGCCGGGTCGTCCCAGACCACCGACAGGTCGGCGTTGCGGTAGCGCAGGTTGTTCACCGCGAAGTTCGGCCAGCCGATGGTGATCGGGGACAGCTCGATCTGCGCGTCGTTGCGCGGGCGCAGCCCGGCCACGTCCTCGATGATCGTCCAGTTGCTGCTGCCGAGGATGTTGTGGTGGATCCAGGAGCGGTAGGTGATCGCGCTGCCGTTCCAGTCGGCCCAGAACTCGTTCGCGTCGGGCCAGGCGGTGTTGCCGTCGACGTACTGGGCCCAGGTGTTCCAGTACAGCAGCTTCTTGTAGTCCTCACTGGTCATCGACGCGTTCGGGTAGTTGCGCAGCACCGACGAGTAGAGCCGGAACTGCACCGTCGAGTTGATCGTGGAGAAGTTGTTGCTGCCCGGGTTGCCGGCCGCCGCGGCCGCCGCCTTGTCCTTCTGGTTCGCCGTGTAGAACGGGAAGATCGGGTACTCGGCGGGGTCGGCGAACAGGCGCAGGGCGGCCTTGTACTGCTCGGTGTTCGGCATCAGGCCGACCGCGTACGGGTAGTAGTTGTTGATCTCCTTCCACGGCACGAACGCGTTCGTCGCCACGTGCTTGTGCTCGAGCAGCTGGTCGGCCGGGTTCCACAGCGTGGTGATCACGCCGTTTTTGATCCGGTCGGCGAGCGTCTGCATCTCGGTGCTCTTCGCGGTGTCACCGAGCAGCGCATAGGCCTGCTTGGCGGCGTTCGCGGCGGTCCACACGTAGGCGGTCTCGGCGCGGTCCAGGTTGCCGGTGCGCCAGTGGAACGACACCGCGTCGGCGTCATTTCCGGTCATCGCGCCCCAGTCGTACTCGATGACGCCGTTGTTGTTGGTGTCGTAGGTGGCCAGCTGGCCCTTGGCGTCGCCCTCGGCGTACCGGGCGAAATTGCGCAGCATGGCCGGCTGCCCGCCGTGGATCTGGTAGGCCCGCCAGGCCGCCTCGGCGATGTACTGGGTGTAGGAGTTCGACCAGTTCTCCGGGTCACCCGGGTTGTCGACGAACCGGCCGTTCGCCGAGTACTGCCCGACCGCCAGGTAAGGACCGTAGGAGTACTCGGCGTTGCGCAGGTACTTCAGGTCGTCGATGTGCATCGGCTGGGTCAGCGCGATCGCGTTGTTGTATCCGGTCGCGCCCTCGACCGACTGTGGGAACTGGAAGTCCTGCCCCGGGATGTCCGCGTCGAGGTGGTTGAACCGCATCAGCCACCAGCGGTAATAGATGTTCTTCTTGATCGCCGCGTCCGGCACGTCGATGTAGGGCACGTTGTCGGCCCACCACTTGTTGTAGGCCCGCACGTGGGTGGCGAACGCGTCGGCCGCGGTCCGGGCACGGTAGGCGTCGTACTCGGTCCGGGACGCCGGTATCTCGGTGGTGACGAACCCCAGCTGAACCTTGACCGTTACCGTCTGGCCCGCCGCGACCGTTACTGATCGGCTCAGCCCGCTGCTCGCGGCGGTGAAACCGTCACCGGAGAACCGCGGGTAGAGCGTGGTCAGGTTGTTCTTCACGGCCCGGGTGCCGGTCAGCTCGGTGCCGCTGACCGTGCTCGCGTAGGGCGAGGTGGCGTTCAGCGTCAGCGTCGCCGAGGCGGTGCCGGTGTTGACCACCGCAACGTTCGTGACCAGCACATTGTTGTCGGTGATGAACTTCGTGACGTCCAGCCGGACGGTGCCGCCGGTGTGCACGCTGCGCCAGTGGCTGGGTGCCTGCTTGCGCTGGGCGGGCTGCTCGGTGAACGTGCCCGGCGACGCGGTGATCGCGTAGGCGTTCTGACTGCTGATGTTGTCCCAGTAGGCGGCGTTGCCGCCGAAACCGATCACCGCGGGATTGTGCGTGTACATGAACGCGGCCCGCCCGCGGGTCATCAGCCAGGTGCCGGACGGGTCGTTACCGGTGCGGGCCAGCAGCCGGTCCATCCAGAAGTCGGTGCCGCCGGCCTCCGCGTCGTAGATGGCGCGCATGGTGTCGCCGGTGGAGTAGCCGACCGGCGGCGCGGGGATCGAGCCGGCGCCGGTGAAGGCGGGATAACCGATGGTCTGCGCGGCCATGGCCGCCTGCGGAAGGCTCAGGAAACCCACGATCAAAATCAGACCCATAGCGTACGAACACAGTCGTCGGATCACGGCTGGAACGCCTTCCACTCGAGCACGCCCGTGGAGTAGCCGGTCCGGGACGTGATGGACAATCGCAATCGCGTCGTGCTGATCGCCGGGAACGTGCTCACGTTCTCGGTGTTGCCGGCCACCCCGCACGCCGACTGCCCGGGCACCGCCGCGTACGCGCTGCCGGTCCAGTACTGCAGCTGGCAGGAGGCGGGCAGGTCGATGCCCTGGTCGTCGTCGAACCAGTAGACCGAGCTCTTGTTGATCGACTTGGCGGCGGGCCAGGTGTACTCGACCCACTGGGTGCCCTGCTGCGGCCAGTTGCCGTAGGCCAGGTTGGAACGGTCCGCGGAGCCGGCCGGGGTGCCGCCGTTGTTGATCGCGGCCAGGCTCTCCCACGAGGACACGTAGGATGTCGACGCGGTCGCCGACGGTCCCAGGTTGGTGCCGCTGCCGGTGCCGCCGCCGACGGTCGGGATGACTTTCTGGATCGTGCCGTCGGCGTTGAAGGTCAGCTTGTCCACCGCCACCGACCGGCGGAAGTTGCCGCCGCCCGGCGCGTCAGCGGTGTGGTAGACCAGGTACGACTGGCCGTTCAGCTCGGCGATCCCGGCGTGGTTGGTGGTCGACGAGACCTGGCCCAGGACGATGCCGCGCTCGGTCCACGGCCCGAGCGGGCTGCTCGCGGTCGCGTACCGCTGGCAGGCGTAGCTGGAGTTGGTGACGCAGCCGTTGGTGTCGTTCGCGGCGTACATCAGGTAGTAGAGGCCGTTGCGCTTGAACATCCACGGGGCCTCCCAGTAGTTGGTGAGCCCGGTCGGCGTGACCACCGCGCCGACCGTGTCGATCATGTTGGCGGCGAGCTTCACCGCCCGCGGCGACCAGTACCCGCCCCAGTACATGTACGCCTGGCCGTCGTCGTCGACGAAGACCGTCGGGTCGATGTTGAGCCCGGACGAGTTCGCCGTGCTGTCGCTGATCAGCGGTCCGCCCTTGGCGTCGGTGAACGGCCCCAGCGGGGTGTCGCCGACCGCGACGCCGATGTTCATCCAGCCCGCGCCGTTGCCGTTGATCGAGGTGTACCAGTAGTACTTGCCGTTGCGCGGCTCCACCTCACCGGCCCAGGCGTCGGCACCGGCCCAGGCGAAGGTGCCGATGTTGGCCTTGGCGCCGTTGTCGGTCCAGGTCTGCGCGTCGGTGGAGGACAGCACGTGCCACTCGCGCATCACGAAGTTGCTGGTCCCGGCGGGCGCCTCGTCGCGCCCGGCGTAGATGTACATGGTGTTGCCGACCACCAGGGGCGCGGGATCGGCGGTGTAGATGCTGGTGATGATCGGGTTGGCGGCCTGCGCGGGCAGGGCCACCGCGGCGACCGCGGTGACCACCCCGCACGCGGCGGCAACCCATCTTCTGGCGGACATGGGGGACTCCTTCACTGACCGGTGGAGTTCAGCTGGGACACCTCGGCCGCGGACAGGGCCCGGCTGTAGATCCGGAACCCGTCGACGGCCGCGGCGAGATAGGGATCGCCGGCGTACTGGGAGCGGCCGATCCAGTTCTGGGTGGTGGCGCCGAGCACGCTGGGCCGGATGGTCAGCGCGCTGTTGCGGGCCACCTCGGCGCCGTTGACGTAGAGCACGCCGAGGTTGCCGGTGTGGGTGACGGCCACGTGCGTCCAGACGCCGGTGGGCAGGGCGGCCGGGCCGTCGATGCGCTGCTCGGCGCCCGCGCCGCCGGTGGTGATGGCGTACCGCGGGGTGCCGGCGCTGCTGCGCGGGGTGAGGAACAGGTAGGTGCCGGTGCCCGCGCCGAGGTCGAACAGCCGGGGCCAGGTGGCCGCGGTGTCCAGCCGGACCCAGGCGGCGATGGTGAACGAGGTGGCGCCGGCGAGCAGCCCGGCCGGCAGGTTCACGTACGCGCCGGAGCCGGTGAGCTGCACCGCGCCGCCGCTGCGCCCGGTGGTGCGGGTGGCGCCGCCGGCCAGCGCGGCGTCGCGGCCGTTGCCGGTGGCGTCGAGCGCGGTGCTCCCGGACGCCTCGTCGAACGGGTAGTGCGCGGCGAACGTCCCGGCCACGTTCCAGTACACCGAGTACCGCTGGCCGTGGGTCTGGTAGAACGGCCGCAGCAGCACCGAACCGGCGGTGTACTCCAGCGGCACCCCGGTCGGTTGCAGGGCGGCCGGGTCCAGGTTGGGCAGCGCGCTCAGGTTGGTGGTGCCGAACTGCCCGGCCAGCACCACCGGGCCGTGCCGGACCGCGCGGACCGCCGGGTTGTCCGGGGTGGGTTCCAGGCTCAGCGCCATCGGCAGGCTGATGTCGACGGTGTCGCCGCTCGCCCAGGTCCGGTTGATCGCCAGGTAGGACCCGGGGACGGGGGAGCCGGTGAGGACGCCGTTGACCCGGACCTGGGCGCCGGTGGTCCAGGATGGGATGCGTACGCGCAGGTCGATCTGCCCGGTCCCGGTGATGGTCAGCCGGGACGTGGCGGTCTCCGGGAAGCCGGTCGCCTGGGTGACCGTGATCCCGCGGCCGGGCCAGGTGAGCGTCGCGGGGATGAACAGGTTCAGATACAGCGTGTTGCCGCTGGTGAACCAGATGCTGTCGGTGAACTTGGTGTTGGTCTCCATCCCGGTGCCGTGGCAGCAGGTGAAGTTGTCGTAGTCGTTGCTGTACGTCTTGAGCCCGCCGGCCCGCAGCGGCACGTAGTAGCAGTGGAAACCGTGCGCCGACGCCGGGTTCTGCGCGCCGAGCAGGTGGTTGACCAGCGCCTTCTCGTAGAAGTCCATGAACTCGGCGCCGCGGGCCGGGTCGGTGAGGAACAACTGGCGGGTCAGCTTGAGCATGTTGTAGCTGTTGCAGCACTCGCAGGTGGTGTCGGACAGCTCGCTAGCGATCCGGTTCGGCGCCTGGAAGTACTCGCCGTTGGAGTTGCCGCCGATCGCGTACGAGTGCTGCTTCACCACGAGGTTCCAGAAGGTGACCGCGATGTCGCGGTACCGGGTGTCGCCGGTGGCGTGGTACCCGCGGATCGCGGCGAGCGCCTTCGGGATCTGGGTGTTCGCGTGGAACCCGGCCAGCGCGTCCACGCCGGCGGCGAGCGGGTCGAGCACCTGCGCGTGGTCGAAGTACTGCGCGGTGGTCAGGTGCGCCGGGTTCTCGCTGAGCTGGTACAGGTTGAACAGGGTCTCGCCGATCCCGCCGAACTCGACGCGCAACATCTGCTGCCGCTGCGCGTACGAAAGCAGGCTGTTGCGGGCCTGGACCCACGCGGCCTTGCGCTCGAGCACGGTCCGGGCCAGCGCGGACCCGGTCAGCTGGTGCATGTCCAGCAGACCCGCAACGATCTTGTGCAGCGTGTAGTACGGCGCCCACACCTGCTGGCCGGCCTCGAGCCGGTCGATGAAGCTCTCCGGGTATGCGGACAGGAACCCGTTCGGGCGCTGGCAGAGCGCCAGCTCGGCGACCAGGTAGTCGCCCTTGGTCTTGAACGCGGCCTCGCCGGTGCTCGCGTACGCCTGGGCGAGAGCGGTCAGCACGTGCCCGATCGAGTGCCCGCGCAGCTCGGTGGACGGCGACTCCCAGCCGCCGCAGGGTGTCGCCGACGACGGCCGCCCGGCGGTCACCCGGAACATGTGCAGCAGCCGGTCGGCGTCCAGGAAGCGCAGGTAGGCGTGGGTGCGCGCGGTGTTCTCGGCGAACCGACCGGCGCCCAGCCGGACGGCGGTGAGCGGGAACGCGTACGCGGTGACGCCGGCGTCCGGGCGGAGCGCGAGGGCCGGGCCGGCCGGCAGCAGGGCGGCGGCCTTGAGGAGGGTACGACGGGACGGCATGGGACGGCACCTTTCGCCGGAGTCCCGGCCGGGGGCCCGGCCGGGACGGGATCTGCAGGGGGACGGCGCGATCAGTAGCCGTAGCGGTTCTTGAGGTGCCGCCACCAGTCGCGGAACATCCAGGCGTCGAACTCGGTGATCTGGGTGGCGGTGCCGGCCTGCATGAGGAAGCCGCCCACGCCGGTCGGGGTCCAGTCGTAGAAGTCGTCAAGGCCCCAGGTGTGGCCCATCTCGTGCAGCAGGATGTGGATGTTCGTGGCGGTCAGGTTGCCCATGAAGTACTCGCGGCCGATCCGCTGGCCCCAGTCGCCGCCGGCGCCTCCGCCGAAGCCGTCGGTGAGCCACAGCGACTGGTCGTAGTGGTGGGCGTAGCCGCCCGGGCAGCTGGGGTACTGCGCGTTCTGGTGGAAGAACCGCCCGCACGGCTCGGAGCACTGCGGCGCGTTCTCCCGGATGTCGTTGACGTAGATGTCCACCGAGGAGTCGGTCCACTGCAGCTGGGACCGGTTGCGCACGGCCCAGCCGACCACCTTGACCGGCACGTCGGCGTACGGCCAGGCGTTGTGCCCGACCAGCTCGTCCATCCACTTCTTGTGCTGCCGGGCCAGGGTGGCCTGGATCTGGTCGCGCTGGGCCGCGGTCACCGAGGCCGTGGAGTCCCAGCGGACGCAGTAGTTGATGTACCCGCGGTTGGCCATCACCTGGTCCCAGCCGTAGTTGCGGAACCCGTACAGGTCGCCGTAGGTCTGTTCCTGGTGCTGCCAGACCTGGGCCAGCGGGGTGACCAGGTTCGCCGGCGGGCTCCAGGTCGGTGGAGCGGCCCAGGCCGGGGCCGGCACCATGACGACCGCCAGCAGCAGGGCGATCCACTTTGCTTTCACGAGGCCTCCTTTAATCGATGTTGATCTATCTATGTCCCGGCACTTCACCCCCACGACGATCGGTGCTGGTGGATGAGCGGCACTCTTGATCCGGGCCGCCCGTAGGTGAGACTTCCTTACGAAAAGGTTTTCGGCAAGATGTGCACCGTGTTACGAATGGGTCCTCCGTAACGGGCGATAGTGCTGGTAGCGTCCCCGCAACCACAGAGGACCGGCACCGAAAGGCAGTTGATGGGACGGCGAAGATCCGAGGCGATCACCCTGGCCGACGTGGCCCGCCGGGCCGGCTGTTCGGTGGCCACCGCGTCGAAGGCGCTCAATGCCCGCGATCAGGTCGCCGAGGCCACCCGGCAGCGGGTGCTGGACGCCGCCGCCGAGCTGTCGTTCCACCCCAACGCGCTCGCCCGCGGCCTGATCTCCGGCCGCACCCGGGCCATCGGCCTGCTCACCGACGAGCTCGGCGGCCGGTTCTCGATCCCGATCCTGCTCGGCGCGGAGAACGCCCTGGGCAACGAGCGGATGTCGGTGCTGCTCTGCGACGCCCGCGGCGACGACGCCCGGCGCCGGCACTACGTCACCACGCTGCTGGCCCGGCAGGTGGACGGCTTCATCGTGGTCGGCGACAACAACGACCTGCGGCCCGCGCTGCCGCGGAACCTCCCGGTCCCGGTCGTCTACGCGTACGGCGAGTCCGGGCATCCCGACGACGTCTCGGTGATCGCCGACGACGAGGGCGGTGCGCGGCTGGCCGCCGACCATCTGATCAGTCTCGGTCGCCGCCGCATCGCGCACATCACCGGCCCGCGCGGCTACCGGGCGGCCCGCGACCGGGCGGCCGGGCTGCGCGCGGTGCTGGCCGAGCACGACCTGCCGCTGGCCGGCGGCGAACCCTGGTACGGCGAGTGGTCCCAGCGCTGGGGCCGGCTCGCCGCGCACCGGCTGCTCGCCGCGCATCCCGGCCTCGACGCGATCTTCTGCGGCAACGACCAGATCGCCGCCGGGGTGGCACAGACCCTGCGCGAACGCGGCCGCCGGATCCCGGACGACGTGGCCCTGGTCGGCTACGACAACTGGACCGAGTTCGCCGCGGACTGCCGCCCGCCGCTGACCACCGTCGACCTCAACCTCGAGGAGCTGGGCGCGACGGCGGTCCGGCACCTGTTCGCGGCGATCGAGGGCCACCCGTCCCGCGGCGTGCTGCGCGAACCGTGCCGCCTGGTGGTCCGCGACTCCACGGTGCCCGGCCCGGAACCGGCGGGCCGCCGCCCCGGATAGTGCCGGGACGGCGGCTCCACACCGTACCCAAGGGGTCTTGATGGTCGGCGGATCACCGCGACCGGAGGCCGGGTCGTCAGGCGGCGGCGGTGTTCAGCGGATCGCTGAGGAGGCGTTCGAAGGCCAGTTCGGCAGCGCCGATCAGCGGGGCGTCGTCGCCGAGCAGGGCGACGCTCAGTCGCAGGCCGGCGCGGCAGGCCGGCAGGGCGGACGCGTGCAGGCGGCCGCGGACCTGGTCGTGGCCGTCGCGGTAGAGGCCGGCCAGGGTGCCGCCGAAGACGACGGCGCCCGGGTTGAGGATGTTGACCAGGTTGGCGAGGCCGTGGCCCAGCCAGAGTGCCGCGCGGGCCCGATCGCCGGCCGCGGCGCTGATCTCGGCCTCCCAGCAGCCCCGGTGCCCGCAGCGGCACGGGTGGCCGTCCGGGTTGACCACCATGTGGCCGGCCTGGGCGCCGATGCCGTTGTGGCCGGTGAACCCGCGGCCACCGATGATCAGTCCGGCGCTGATGCCGTCGTCGCCGTGCAGGTGGATGACGTCGTCGACGCCGACCGCCGCGCCACGGGTGTGTTCGGCGAGCGCCGCGAGGTCGGCGAGGTTGCCGACCTGGACCGGGTGATCGAGGCCCAGGGCCTCGCCGAGGGTCTCGCCCAGGGCCGGGTCGCGGTCCGTTCCCACCACCGCGACGGCACAGCCGAGCGGGACGCTGCCATCGGTGGGGCGCAGCTCGCGGGCCAGCCCGGTGAGCGTGGCGGTCAGATCGTTTCCGGACGGCCGGGCGACGGTCCGGCTGTCCAGGATGTCGCCGCCGAGCCCGATCCGGGCAGCGCGCAGCCGGCCTGCCTCCACGGTCAGCGCGTACGCGGAAAAGCCGGCGGCGTTGGTGCGCACCACCGGTGACGGGCGCCCGGCGCGGCCGCTGGCCCGGGGCGCGCCCTCGTGGACCAGCCCGACGGCGGTCAGCTCGGCGGCGAGCGCGCCGATGGTGCTGCGGTTGAGTCCCAGTTCGCTGGTCAGTTCGGCGCGTGAGGTGGCACCTCGTAGGTGCACGTAGCGCAGCACCGCGCCCAGGTTCCGCCGGCGCACCGCCTCCTGGTGAGGGACGGACACGACGTCTCCTTCTGGTGGTATCGCAAATCCCTCTGATGGTGTCGCAAACAGCGAACGGGTGCCCCCGGCAGAGCCGGGGACACCCGCAGTCGCTAACCGGGAATTACTTGGTGAGCGCGGACAGCTTCGGGTCGTTCGCGTAGGCCTCGGCAGCGTTCGCCTTGGTCACGATGACCGGGGGGAGCAGGTAGGCCGGGACGACCTTGGAACCGTTGTCGTACGACTTGGTGTCGTTGACGGTCGGCGCGGCACCGGTCTGCAGGGCCTGGACCATCTTGATGCTCTCGGCCACCAGGGTGCGGGTGTCCTTGTTGATGGTGGAGTACTGCTCGCCAGCCATGATCGACTTGACCGACTCGACCTCGGAGTCCTGACCGGTGACGACCGGGATCGGCTTGCCGGCGGCCTTGACCGAGGTGATGATGGCGCGGGCCAGGGTGTCGTTCGGCGAGAGGACGCCGTCGAGGGTCTTGGCGCCGTTGTAGGTGGAGGTCAGCAGCGAGTCCATGCGGGACTGCGCACCCTCGGCCTTCCAGCCCTGGATGGCGGTCTGCTTGACGTCCTTCTGGCCGGAGCCGACGACGACGTCACCCTTGTCGATCAGCGGCTTGAGGACGTCCATCGCACCGTTGAAGAAGACACCGGCGTTGTTGTCGTCCGGCGAGCCGGAGAACAGCTCGACGGTCCACGGGCCGGTCGGCTTCTTGGCCTTCATGCCGTCCAGCAGGGCCTGGCCCTGGAGCTGGCCGACCTTGAAGTTGTCGAACGCGATGTAGTAGTCGACGTCCTTGGTGTTGGTGATCAGCCGGTCGTAGGCGATCACGGTCGCGCCGGCGGCCTTGGCCGCGGTGACCTGGGTCGACAGCTGCGCGGCGTCGGTCGCGCCGATGATGATGACCTTGGCACCCTTGGTCACCATGGCGGTGATCTGCGCCTGCTGGTCGGCGACGGTCGTCGACGCACCGGCGTACTGCACGTCGGACTGGAAGCCGGCGGTCTTGAGGCCGTTGGTGAACAGGTCACCCGCGAGGACCCAGTTCTCCGAGGTCTTCGACGGCAGCGCCACGCCGATCAGGGCGTCCTTGGCGAAGCCCTTGGCGGCGGTACCGGTGTCGGTGCCGGTGTCGCCGTCACGGTCGCTACCACCACAGGCGGCGAGACCGAGGGCGAGCAGAGCGGCCGTGCTGACGGCCAGGCTCCGGGTGAAGAATTTGCTCATGGTGCGGTAGACCCTTCTGTTTCTTTAATCTGGGAGTGAGAGAAGTCAGTTGGAAGCGGGGGTCTTGTCGTCGGCGACGCGCTCGACGACCGGCGCCGCGGCCGGGGTGACCGGCTCGTCGCGGCGGAACGGTTTCGTCAACGCACCGACGATCGAGAACTTGCCCTGCTTCTTGTTGTAGACGTCCAGGGCGACCGCGCCGAGCAGGAACAGACCCTTGATGATCTGGACCTTGTCGGAGCCGGTGCCGATCAGCTGCAGGCCGTTGTTCAGCACTGCCATGACCAGACCACCGACGATGGCGCCGCTGATCGTGCCGAGGCCACCGGCGACTGCCGCGCCACCGATGAAGACGGCGGCGATCGCGTCGAGTTCCCAGCCGTTGCCGTCCTGCGGGCCGGAGGCCGCGGACCGGGCCACGAAGATCATGCCGGCCAGAGCGGCCAGGACCGACATGTTCATCATGACGTAGAAGTTGACCCGGCGGAGCTTGACGCCGGACAGCTCGGCGGCGCGGGAGTTGCCACCCACCGCGTAGATGTGCCGGCCACCTGAGGTGTTCCGGGTGTAGAACGAGTACGCGATCACCAGAACGGCCAGAATGATGCCCGAGATGGGGAAGCTGGTGCCGACCCGGCCACCGGCGAAGCGCAGCGTCGCGAAGACGATCACGGCGACCATCAGGGCCATCCGCAGGATCGCGATCCACAGCGGGCTGGGCTCGGCGCCGACCATCTGCTGCCGGACCTGCCGGGCGCGCAGCTCCCGCCAGATCACCGCGAGGCAGGCGAGCAGGCCGAGGATCAGGGTCCAGTTGTTGTACCCGGTGTTCGGGCCGAACTCCGGCAGGTAGCCGGAGCCGATCTCCCGGAAGCCCTCCGGCACCGGCACCGTGCTGGCGTCGCCGATGTACTGGTTGCCGCCGCGGAACAGCAGCATGCCGGCCAGCGTGACGATGAACGCCGGTACGCCGACGTACGCCACCCAGAAGCCCTGCCACGCGCCGATCGCCGCGCCGACGACCAGGCCGAGCAGGATGCCCAGCGGCCACGGCACGTCGTGCTCGGTGATCGCCTTGGCCACGATGATGCCGGTGAACGCGGCGACCGAGCCGACCGACAGGTCGATGTGGCCGGCCACGATCACCATCAGCATGCCGATGGACAGGATCGAGATGTACGCGTACTGCTGGGTCAGCGCGATCAGGTTGCCGGAGGTGAGCGTCAGCCCGTCCGTCTTCACCTGGAAGAACACGATGATCGCCAGCAGCGTGAAGATCATCCCGAACTGGCGCGCGTTCGAGGTACCGCCCCCGAACAGGTTCTTCTGCAATTCTTTAAATCGGCTCATGACGTGGCCAGCTTCTTCATCGAGGTCATCTGCTTCATGAGGAGTTCGGGTGCGGCGTCACGCCGGGCGATCTCGCCGGTGATCGAGCCTTCGAACACGGTGTAGATGCGGTCGCAGAGCCCGATCAGCTCGGGCAGCTCGGAGGAGATGACGATGACGCCCTTACCCTCGTCGGCGAGCCGCTGGATGATGCCGTAGATCTCGTACTTCGCGCCGACGTCGATGCCACGGGTCGGCTCGTCGAGGATCAGCAGGTCCGGGTCGGTGAACATCCACTTCGCCAGGACGACCTTCTGCTGGTTGCCACCGGAGAGCTTGGTGACCCCCTCATCGACGGTCGGGGTCTTGATCCGCAGGTTCTTGCGGTACTCCTCGGCCTGCTGGTACTCGGCCGCCTCGTCCAGGACACCGTGCTTGGTGATCTTGGAGAGCTTGGCGGCGACGACCGAGGTCTTGATGTCGTCGAGCAGGTTCAGGCCGACCGCCTTGCGGTCCTCGCTGACGTACGCCAGGCCGTTCGCGATGGCGTCCGAGACGTTCTTGAGCTTGACCTCTTTGCCGTCCTTGATGATCGTGCCATCGAGGAAGACGCCGTAGGACCGGCCGAAGATGCTCATCGCCAGCTCGGTGCGGCCGGCGCCCATCAGACCGGCGAAGCCGACGATCTCGCCACGCCGCACGGTGAAGTTCGAGTTCTTGCAGACCAGCCGGTCGGCGGAGATCGGGTGCCGGACCGTCCAGTCGCGGACCTCGAAGAACACCTCGCCGATCTTCGGCTCGTGGTCCGGGAACCGGCTGTTGAGGTCACGGCCGACCATGCCGCGCACGATCCGGTCCTCGTCGGCGCCCTCGCCCTTGACGTCGATCGTCTCGATCGACTTGCCGTCGCGCAGGATCGTGATCGAGTCGGCGACCGCCTCGATCTCGTTCAGCTTGTGCGAGATCATGATCGAGGTGATGCCGCGCGACCGGAACCCGCGCAGCAGGTCCAGCAGGTGCTGCGAGTCGTTCTCGTTCAGCGCGGCGGTCGGCTCGTCCAGGATGAGGAGCTTGACGTCCTTGGCGAACGCCTTGGCGATCTCGACGAGCTGCTGCTTGCCGACGCCGATGTCCTTGATCAGGGTGTCCGGGTCCTCGCTGAGCCCGACCCGGGCCATCAGCTCGAGGGCCTGACGGTTCGCGGCCTGCCAGTCGATCCGGCCGAACCGGCGCGGCTCGTTGCCGAGGAAGATGTTCTCGGTGATGGACATGCCGGGCACCAGCGCGAGCTCCTGGTGAATGATCACGATTCCGGCGTTCTCGCTGGCCCGGATGTCGGAGAACTTGGTCTCCGCACCCTGGTACAGGATCGATCCGCTGTAGGAGCCGTACGGGTAGACGCCGCTGAGCACCTTCATCAGCGTCGACTTCCCCGCACCGTTCTCCCCGCAGATCGCGTGGATCTCGCCGGAGCCGACCACCAGGTTGACGTTCGACAGCGCCTTGACGCCGGGGAACTCCTTGGTGATGCCTCGCATCTCCAGCAACGGCGGAGCGCCGCCCATGTTCGCCTCCAGGGGTGCCAGACGAAGACCGTCATCCGCCCGGGGGCGGCTGGGCTCGTACAGCTGTCGAAGCAGCCGGGGTAGCTCTACTCGAGGCTGGCCCCGTCTTTTCGAGACGGAAACTTTCTTGTGCCGGGACTGTAAATCCAATTGTTTTACTAAGTCAACGCGAGGCGGCATCATGTTGGTAACAGCTCGATGGAGGCTCGCGCGTGCGACGAACAGGGACGAATCTTCCAAAGGTCGGTCAGTACAACCAAGCGGTCGTACTCGACCAGATCCAGCACGCCGACGGCATAAGCCGTGTGGAGATCGCCCAGCTCACCGGTCTCACCCCGCAGACCGTGTCCAGTATCGTCCGCCGGCTCATCGGTGACGGCATCGTCCGGGAGGACGGCGCCGAGTCGTCCTCCGGCGGCAAACCCCGGACCCGCCTGCGGATCAACGCGGCCGCCGGTCTCGCGGTCGGTGTGCACTTCGACCCGGTCCAGATCACCTGCGTGGTGGTCGACCTGCTGGGCCAGCCGCTGGTCACCATGCAGCGGCCCACCCCGCCGGACGCCGACCCGGAACGGATCACCGAGGCGGTGGCCGAGATCGTCGGCGAGGTGCTCGCCGCGGCCGGCCTGCGGCACGACCAGGTGCTGGGCCTGGGCCTGGCCACCCCGGGACCGATCGACCAGTCCCTGGGCATCCTGGTGGTGCCCCCGCTGCTGCCCACCTGGGGCCGGGTGCCGCTGAAGAAGATGCTGGTCGAGGCGACCGGCATGCCGGTCACCCTGGACAACGACGCGACCGCGGCGGCGATAGGCGAACGCTGGGCGGGCGCCGGGCGCGGGGTGGGCAACTTCGCGTACTTCTTCTTCGGCGCCGGCATCGGCGGTGGGCTCATCCTCAGCCACCAGATCTACCGCGGCGGATCGATGAACGCCGCCGAGTTCGGGCACACCTCGGTGCAGGAGGTCGGTCCGCCCTGCTACTGCGGCAACCGGGGCTGCCTGGAGAGCCTGATCAGCCCGGCCGCCCTGGTGGGCGAGACCCGGCGCCGGCTGGCCGCGGGGGCCGGCCGGAAATCCCGGCTCGCGAAGCTGTTCGAGGACGACCCGGCCTCGGTGGACTACGACGCGCTGCGCCTGGCCGCGGCCGACGGCGAGCCACTGGCCGTGGAGATCATCGAGGCGGCCGCCGAGCGGCTGGCCACCGCGGTGGTCAACGTCGCGAACGTGGTCGACGTGGACCTGTTCGTGCTCGGCGGGCACGGCCTGCGGCACATCGAGGACCGGTTCCGGAGCGCGGCGGAACGGGCGCTGGCGACCCGCACGCTGGCCCGTCGTATCCGTACGGTGAAGGTGGAACTGTCGCCGCTCGGCCCGGGCGCCGCCGTGATCGGTGCGGCCGCCCTGGTCCTCTACGACACCTACTCGCCGCAGGTGTCCGAGCTGCTGTCGCTCTGACCGGAAAAGGCTCGCCCGCGTGAGACGCGGACGAGCCTTTTCGGACGAACAGCCTGGTCAGCCGCCCAGAACCGGGGGAGCGGCGTTGCTGCCACCCCACACCATCTCGTCCTCGGTCAGCCAGGTGGTGCGCTCGTCGGCCTCGTCCTCGTCGCCCCGGCCCGCGCCACGCCCGGCGGCGTTGCCCGGGACCTGGCCGCCCTTGCCGTGCAAGCCGTCCCGGACACCCAGGTCACCGGCCGTCCCGCGACCGGCACCGGGCCCGTTGCCGGCACCGTGACCGCCGGACGACGACGCGCGAGCCGTCTCGCCGCCACGCCCGCCGCCACTGCCACCGGCCGACATCGACCGGCCGCCGGGCGGGTTGGCGCCCTGCACACCGGCGCCCGAGGAGCCGTTGGTGAGCAGCGCGGCGCCACCGACCAGACCGGCGGCGAGCGCGAGCCCGCCACCGGCCGCGAGCCAGCCGTTGCCGCTGCCACCGGTCAGCGAGGAGCCGCCGCCGGCCGTGATCAGACCCGGGCTGGTGCCCGGACCGGTCGTGCCGCCGCCACCACCCGCGCCGGCCAGGCCGGTGCCGGGCGGCTCGTCGCCGACACCCAGGGTGGGTGAGGTCGTCGCGTGGTCACCGCCGCCACCGGTGCCGATGTCCGGCCCGGTCGAGGCGTGCGTCGGCGTGGCGATGGTGCGCTCGGACTTCAGCCCGCCGAGCCCGGTGGACCCGGCGCTGCTGACCGCGGCGGACGTGCCGACCGACGTCGCCTTGTAGCCGTCGTCGTTGATGCTGCGCGGCAGGCCCGGGTCGACCGGCTTCAGCGGCGGCGCCCACGTCGAGCCCTCGGCCGTCTGGTAGGACGCCGCCAGGCCCGCGACCAGCTCGATCATGCGGTTGTGCGCCTTGTCCTGCTCGGCCTTGTCCTGCTGACGACCGTAGATGCTGCCGATCAGCGCGCCGGGCGCGCCACCGACCAGGCCGCCCTTGAACGCCCCGGAGATCGCCTTGTCGTTGTCGTCGGTCTCCGCCGGGTCCTCGGCCTTGGCCTGTGCCGAGCGCAGCACGGCGGCCTGCTCGGTGAGCCCGGTGCCGAACCGCTGGTACTCCTCGCTCAGCGTCTGGGCGTGCCCGGACACCAGCGACAGCCGCTGCTTGAACTCGGCGCCACCGGTGCTGTCCCACGACCCGGAGAGCTTGCCCAGATCGGTGTCGAGGGCCCGGGCCAGGTCGGCCAGGGTGCTCGTCATCGCCGACCACTTGGCGGCCAGTCCGTCGATCTGGCCCGGGTCACCGGCCTTGAGGTCGTTGTACAACTTCTCGTGGCTCACGCCCTCGTACTTGGCGTAGAACTCGTCAGCCATTACTCGCCCTCCAGGGCCGTGTAGACACCGGTGAGGGCCGAGCCGATGGCCTCGGCGTTGGCGCGGTTGCGCGCCTCCGTGGTGCTGTAGTTCGCGATGATCGTGGTGGTCGCCTCCTTGGCGGCCACGATCGCCGCCCGCAGGCTCAGCGCCCGGGAACGGTGCTCCTGCAGCAACTCGTTGTACCGCTTGGCGCCGGCGTTCGCGTCGGCGAACTCGCCCAGCTGCGGCGGCCGGCACGCCAGCTCGTTGTCGAGCTGGCGCAGCACGAACTCGGCCTCGGCCAGCCGGGCGGTGAGTGTGTCGTGGAAATCCTCCAACGAGAGGACATCCACCGTGGTGCGTTGGTCGGTCATCGCGTCATCCCCGTTCGATCTGCGCGACCGCATCGGCGATCTACTGTCGTTCGCTGTGCAGACGTCAGATTAATGGATCCCGGCCAGCGAAGCGACCGCCTATAGACCTGTCGCTATTTGTCAGGACATTCCTCATGATCCGGTCGATGCCGCCGGAGCGGCCTGCGTCGTGGCGAACGCCTTGGCGGCGGCGATGTCCAACGTGGGCCCGGTCGGCACCAGCGTCAGCATCGCGGCGGGCACCGGCGTCGGCGTCACCCCGCCGTACCCGAGCGCCTTGCGCGCGTCGCCGTTGCGCTCGCCGAACGGGTACCGCACCCCGCCGGCCACCAGGTAGACCGCGGTGCCCGAGGACTCACCGCTGCCCGCGATCGCGCGCACCACGGCGGCCCGGCCACCGGTCATCACCACCTGGTCGACGGTCTGCACCTGGTCGCGGGCGCCCTGCTGGCCGGCCACCGCGTCGGCGGTGGCGGTCTGCAGATCCGGGGGCAGCGTCTTGAAGACCTCGACCGTGGTGGTCAGCGGCATCCGGCCGGCGGTGTCCCGGTCCGCGACACAGACCGCCACCGGCGCCGGCAGATTGTTCAGCGCCGGCATCGCCGGCGGCATGCCCGCCGGCTCGACGCTCTCCCGCACCAGTGCGCCACCGACCTGGTCCGGGGTGATCTGCCGGGGGCTGCCACCACCGGCCAGCGCCAGCCGGGCGCTCACCTCGCCGATCGTGACCAGACCGGTACGGGTCAGCACGTAGTACTGCCCGGCGGACTGGAAGAGGTCGCCGACCAGTGCCGACGCGCCACCGATCGGCTTGGAGCTGGGCAGCCCCTTGCCGGGCAGCGCCAGCGGCTCCAGGTCGGGGCCGGCCGCGATCGCGTTGATCAGCGGTTCGTCCACCTCGACCGGGGTGGCCGAGGTCAGGCCGAGCGCCGCCATCACCGCGGTGCTGGCGATCCGCAGGCGGGTGTTGTGCCACACCAGATAGGTCGCGTCACCGGAGCTGACCAGCAGGCCCCGCTCGCCGAGCGGCGCCGCGCCGGGCAGCTCGCGCCCGATCACGGCGCGCGAGACCGAGCCGCCGGCCGTCGTCTCGCTGGCCGCCTGGCACACCTGCCACGGCAGGCCGAGCAGGTTGCCGGCCGCCGGCAGCGCGTCGGGCGCGCCGGCGATGCCCACCGGGAGACCCCGGGGCAGGCCCTGCAACGACTTCTGCGACATGGTGCGGACGTCCGGCGCCTCCGAGTCCAGCACCAGCCGCGCCGACGTGTAGTTCAGCGCCGGGTACAGCTTGCCGTTCAGATAGACGTACTTCGCACCGGTCTCCTTCTCGATGACCAGTGCCTGGTCGGACAGCCCGCTCTGCTTCCCGGTCACCAGACCGTAGACGCCGAGCCCGGCCAGCACGATCGCGCCGACCATGGCGCTGGCGAACAGCGCCATGCCGAGCCGGCGCATGGGTAGCTCGTTACTCTCCGGTTCCCCGGACAACATGGCGGATACGATCCGCCGCGTCACGAACCGGTACGCCTGAACCTGCTCCCGCCGCGTGCGCACGGTCACCTCCGAGCCGAATCCGCCAATACACCCGGAGAAAGTCCGGAAGCACCCCCGCCGCGGCCCTACCGGCTCCGCGGAGCTTCCCTACGATAAGGGTCCGCCGGGCGGCGTGTGACACACGCTTGGCCCGGACAGCGGGGCACGGTCGAGAAGGAGAACGCGGGGGATGACGATTACCCAGGCGCAACCGACCCGGGGGAGCGAGCCGGTCGCGGCCGGAGGACCGGCGTCCCCGGCTCGACGGCGGACAGGGCGCATCGCCGGCCTGCACGTCGGACAGGTGATCGCGGTCGAGATCGCGGCCCTCGCGGTGGCGCTGAGCCTGCACCAGCCGATGTGGATCGTCGGCGTGGTCGGCGGCGCCGCGGCACTGGTGCTGATCGCCGGCTTCGGCCGCCGTCAGGGCCGGTGGTGGTTCGAGCACCTGCTGGTCAACCGGCGGTTCAAGCGTCGCGCCCGGCGGTCGGCGGCGGCGGCCGCGCAGACCCGCACCGGTGCGCTCCCGGCGGCTCTCGCGGCCCTGGCGCCGGACCTGCGGATCGCCCAGATCACCGACCGCGGCAACCAGGTCGGCATCGGCCAGGACGGCGACGGCTTCTTCGTGGCGCTGGCCGTGACGCTGCCCCGGCAGCAGCCGCACGCCCTGCCGATCCCGGTGCTGGAACGGCTGGCCGCCGTCACCACCAGCGGCAACCCGGCCTCCGCGATCCAGATCGTGGTGCACACCGTGCCCGGTCCCAGCGCGCTGCTGCACCGGTCGGCGCCGGCCGTGCAGTCGTACCTGGAGCTGCTCAACGGTGAGGCGGTGCCGGCCAGCCGGCAGATCTGGGTGGTGATCCGGCTCGATCCGCGCGACGCGCGGACCGCGTCGGCCGCGCGCGGCGGCGGGATCGACGGCGTGCACCGCGCGCTCACCGCGTTCGCCGGCCGGGTCGGCAAGGCCCTGCGCGGCGGCGATGTGACATATCGCATCCTCGATGCCGACCAGCTGACCGCCGCGATCGCCACCGCGGCCGGCCTGACCGGATCGCCGACCCCGCCCCGGGAGGAGTGGGCCCGCTGGGTCAGCGGCGAGGCCGGGCACCTGGTCTTCGCGCTGACCGGCATCCCGCCGCGCTCGCTCAGCGGGCTGCTGCAGGAGACCGCGCAGGGCCCGGTCACCTCGACCACCGTCGCGGTGCGGATGGCACCGGCCGCCGAGGGCGCGCTGACGCTCAGCGGCGTGCTGCGGGTCGCCGCGGCGCCGGACGGCCTCGAGGAGGTCGGCACCTGGGTGCGGGCCCGGGCCGACCAGGCCGGGGTGAGCATGCAGCGCCTCGACGGGCAGCAGGCCGTGGGCGTCTACGCGGCCGCACCCACCGCGGCCGGCCCGCTGTGAGACCCTGCACGCGCCTGACGACCGGGAGGCCGACGAAGTGAGCGACAACACCCTGATGCTGCGGCACGCCGCCGACCCCGCGTCGCCGGCCGTGCAGCCGTTGCCGGCCGGTCCGACCGGGCTGGTCCTGGGCCGGGTGCAGGACGGCAGCGTCGCGACGGTGCCGATGTTCCGGCCCGAGCGGACCCGGATCGCGCTGATCGGCAAGCTGGCGCTGGGCCGGCTGCTGGTCTTCCGGGCACTCGCCATGGGCGCCCGGGTGGTGGTGCGCACCGAGTCGCCCGCGCACTGGCAGGGCCTCGGCGAGTGGGCCACCGGCCGGTCCGACCGGCTGTGGCTGATGACCGAGGGCAACGTGGTCCCGCCGATCCCGTCCGACGCCACCCAGCCGGCGCTGATCGTGCTGGACCTCGGGTCCGCCGCGCTGTCGGTGACCACGCCGGAGCAGCCGTGGCACACCCGGCTGACCCTGCTGCCGGACCTGAGTGTGAGCAACGCCCGGACGGTCGCCGACGCCGACGCCTACGTCTTCTCCCGCCTGACGGCGGAGGAGGTCTCGGTCGCGGTCTCCAGCCTCCGGCTTCCGGTACGAGCAGTGGACCCGCTCGCGGTGCTGAACCCGGACATGGTCGGCGTGGTGCAGGCGGACACGGCCAGTTACGTGTGGCTCACGCCGACCGCCACCGAGCGCCAGCACCTGGGCCTGACCACGTGAGGCGGGGCCCCCGTCACCGGGGGCCCCGGGTTCACGACTTGACCGTGGTGATCCAGCCGTACAGGCCGCAGACCCAGGCGGCCAGCGGCACGACGGCGACGATCAGCAGGATCTCGGCGATGTCGAGCAGCCGTCCCCAGACCGGGGAGATCCGCCGGCCGGCCACCGCGGTGCCGTAGACCAGGCTGATCGCGGCCGCCACCACCAGGCCACCGGTCACCGCGGTCAGCCGCAGCGCCGGTCCACCCTGGTGGTACAGCCCGTACGCGGCCAGGGCCAGCGCCAGGCTGCCGGCACCCAGCATCGGCAGCCGCTGGGCCTGCGTCAGCAGCGGGCGGGCCCGCAGCAGCAGGAGCAGCGCGAACACCGCGCACAGCGCCAGGTTCGGCGCGTCGCCGTCGAGGACCAGCACCAGCGACGCGCCGCAGATGATGGTCGCCACGGTCGCGATCAGGCCGGTCAGGAACCGGTCGGCGCGGTCGCTGAGCATCAGGATGCGGGCGCCGTCGACGAAGTCGTCGTCGGTCTTGAGGTCGTCCGGGCCGGTCGGCACCGACGGGATCGGCAGCCGGGCCAGCCGGTACGCCAGCAGCGGCAGCGACGGCACGACGGCGAACGCCAGCGCGGCCGCGACCGCGGCGCCCGCACCGGGGGCCACCCCGAACGCCAGGCAGACGCCGGTGCCCAGGGCCAGCGCCCCGGCCACGCCCATGGTGCCCAGGAACAACGGCCCGGACGCGCCGACCGCCACGGTGGCGGCCGCCGCGGCCACCAGCAGGGTCACCGCGGAGAGCAGCACGTGCGGCGCGGCCAGTTCGCCGAGCTTGCGGTCACCGCCGAGCACCAGCAGGCCGCCGACCGCGGCGTACCCGAGCCCGGCGAGCGCGACCAGGGTGGCCGCGGTGGTGTGCCCGGCCGCCCGGGACAGCACGGCCGCGGTGGCCAGCAGGGCGATCGCGGCGAACAGCCCGACCAGCCCGCCGGGCAGCTGCGGCGGGCCGGAGAAGAGCACGGCCACCGCCCCGGCCAGGGCCATCGTCGCCGCGAACACCACGGCGAACCGCCGGGTGTGCTTGACCTCCCAGCGGCCCGAGCGGTTCTGGGTGCCGGTCGCCACGGCATCCACCACGTCGTCGAAGAGGACCTCGGGCGCGGCCGCGTTGCGCGGGGTGAAGTAGAGCACCTCACCGTCGCGGATCTCGAGTTCCATCGATGTCCGGCTGGAGTCCAGCGGCGACTGGCCGAGCCGGTTCAGCGACCATCCGCCGTTCTTGGCGCCCTCGTCGGCGAGGTCCTCGCCGGCGTGCCACAGCAGGATCGGAAGCAGGTCGGCCATCGGCACGTCGGCCGGCAGCGCCAGATCCATCCTGGTCCGTGGCGCGACGATGGTGACCCGGGTGAGACCGCCCACGATGCTGCTCGTCACATTCGCCCCCGTGCCGTTGAAGTCGCGTATGTCCGGTGCCCGTCACCCTCACCGACCACGTCCATCGATGGGGCACGCGCACGACCGGTGCAGCGTACCTATGATGTCGTGCGCGTACGATGCCCACCCAAAGAGATCGGCGTCAGCCGGCAGACGGACATCCGGGGGAGGTGACCCGTCGTGAGTACGGTGCTGTTCCGACGCCCGCCCAGGCGCATGGGCCCGCAAATGCCACGCGGCGAACTGCTGTTGGAGTCGCCGCCCGAAATTCCCGAGGCGCTTCCCCGCAGCATGGGGCAGATGCTGATGGTGCTGCCGATGATCTGTGGCGTCGGCGCGATGGCGTTCCTGTACGCCGGCAAGGGCGGCGGCACCATGATGTGGGTGGCGGGCGGCCTGATGGGCGTCTCGATGCTCGGCATGGCGGTCGGCACCATGGGTGGCGGCAACAACGACTCCAAGGCGGAGCTGAACGCCGAACGCCGCGACTACATGCGGTACCTGGCCCAGATGCGCAAGCGGGCCCGTCGCGCGGCTGCGCAGCAGCGCTCCGCGACCACCTGGAAGCACCCCGAGCCGGACGCGCTGTGGTCGATCGCCGCGTCCCGGCGGCTGTGGGAGCGCCGGATCACCGAGGACGACTTCGGTGAGGTGCGGGTCGCGGTCGGCTCGCAGCGGCTGGCGATCCAGATCGTCCCGCCGGAGACCAAGCCGGTCGAGGACCTGGAGCCGATGACGGCCGTCGCGCTGCGGCGGTTCGTCCGGGCCCAGTCCAGCATCCCCGGACTGCCGATCGCGCTGTCGGTGCGCGCGTTCAGCCGGATCGTGCTGCGCGGCGAGCGCGACCCGGTCCTGGGCATGGCCCGTGCCCTGCTCGGCCAGCTGGTCACCTTCCACGCGCCGGACGACCTGCTGGTCGTCGTGGTCGCGGCGGCGGACCGGCAGCCGGTGTGGGACTGGGTGAAGTGGCTGCCGCACGCACAGAACACCCGGCGTACCGATGCGGCCGGTGGCCGGCGGATGGTCTTCAGCACTCTCGCCGAGGCGGAGGCCGCCCTGGGCGAGGACCTCGGCAGCCGCCCCCGGCACAGCGCGGACGCGCGGCCGCTGACCACCGCGCCGCACGTACTCGTGGTGCTCGACGGCGGTGAAGTGACGCCGACCTGCCAGCTGCTCGGCTCCGGTCTGCTCGGCACCACCGTGCTGGACCTCTCCGGGGCGGTGCCCCGCGACGCCGGCCGGTGGCTGCTGTGCCTGGACGTCGGCGCCGAGAGCGTCGGCATCGACCGGGGCGCCGCGAGCACCCCGCTCGGCCGGCCGGACCGGCTCTCCGTCCCGCAGGTCGAGGCGCTGGCCCGGCAGATCGCGCCGTTCCGGCTGTCCGCCCCGGCGGTCACCGACGAGCCGCTGGCGCGCAGCATGGAGCTGCCCGACCTGCTCGGCGTCGGCGACGCCGGCGCGGTGGACCCCCGGCTCACCTGGCGGGTCCGCCCGCACCGGGAACGGCTGCGGATCCCGCTCGGCGTCGGACCGGACGGCAGCGTCATCGAGCTGGACTTCAAGGAGTCGGCGCACGAGGGCATGGGCCCGCACGGCCTGATCATCGGCGCCACCGGCTCCGGCAAGAGCGAGCTGCTGCGCACGATCGTCGGCGCGCTCGCGGTCACCCACTCGTCCGAGGAACTGAACTTCGTCCTCGTCGACTTCAAGGGCGGCGCGACGTTCGCGTCGCTGGACGTGCTGCCGCACACCAGCGCCATGATCACCAACCTGGAGAACGAGCTGCCGCTCGTCGACCGGATGAAGGACTCGCTGGCCGGCGAGATGGTGCGGCGTCAGGAGCTGTTGCGCGCCGCCGGCAACTACGTCTCCCGTTTCGAGTACGAGAAGGCGCGCCAGGACGGCGAGCCGCTCGAGCCGATGCCCAGCCTGCTGATCATCTGTGACGAGTTCAGCGAGCTGCTGGAGAAGAAGCCGGACTTCATCGAGCTGTTCGTGATGATCGGCCGGTTGGGCCGCTCGCTCGGCGTCCACCTGCTGCTGGCCAGTCAGCGGCTGGAGGAGGGCAAGCTGCGCGGGCTGGACACGCACCTGTCGTACCGGATCGGTCTGCGCACGTTCTCCGCGGTGGAGAGCCGGATCGTGCTCGGGGTGCCGGACGCGTACGAGCTGCCGAACGCACCCGGGCACGGCTACCTCAAGACCGACACCCAGACCATGCTGCGGTTCCGTGGCGCGTACGTGTCCGGCGACTACCGCCAGGCCGGCCGCGCCACGCGCTCGCAGGCGGTGGTGCAGCGGCAGGTGGTGCCGTACGGCATCGACTTCGTACCGGTGCCGGAACCGATCGGCGAGCAGATCACCGCGCCGGAGTCCGAGCAGGAGGCCTCCGGCAAGCAGCTGAGCATGCTCGACGTGATGGTCGACCGGCTCCGCGGGCACGGCAGCCCGGCACACCAGGTCTGGCTGCCGCCGCTGGGCGAGCCGCCGAGCCTCGACGAGATCCTCCCGCCCCTGGTGGTCGACCCGGTGTTCGGGCTGACCACGGCGGGCTGGGCCGGTCGTGGCCGGCTGCACGTGCCGGTCGGCGTGGTGGACCGGCCGTACGAACAGCGCCGCGACCCGATGATGGTCGAGCTCGACGGCGCCGGCGGCAACGTGGTGATCGTCGGAGCTCCGCTGTCCGGCAAGAGCACGCTGCTGCGGTCCATGCTGTCCTCGATGGCGCTCACCCACACCCCGCGTGAGGTGCAGTTCTTCTGCCTCGACTTCGGTGGTGGCGCGCTGGCCAGCCTGGACGGCCTGCCGCACCTGTCCGGGGTGGCGCGCCGCCGGGACGTCGAGGGGGTCCGCCGGACCGTCGCCGAGGTCACCGCGCTGCTCGACCAGCGCGAGCTGCACTTCGCCGAGAACGGCGTCGAGTCGATGTCCGGATACCGTCGGCGGCGTGCCGCGGGCGAGTTCCGCGACGACCCGTTCGGCGACGTCTTCCTGGTCGTGGACGGGTGGAACACGCTGCGCCAGGAGTACGAGGAGCTGGAGCAGGCGATCACCCTGCTGGCCGGCCGCGGGCTCGGGTTCGGTGTGCACGTGGTGATCACTGCGGCCCGCTGGGCGGAGATCCGGATCAACATGCGGGACCTGCTGAGCACCCGGTTGGAGCTGCGGCTCGGCGAACCGGGCGAGTCGGAGATCGACCGCCGGTCGGCCGCGAACGTGCCGCAGAAGTCGCCGGGTCGCGGTCTGACCCGGGACAAGCTGCACATGCTCGCCGCGGTGTCGCGTCTGGACGGACGGCACGACATCGAGGACCTGGGCGACGCCACCGGCGACATGGTCAAGCGGATCGCCGCGGCCTGGCCCGGCGAACCCGCGCCGAAGGTCCGGCTGCTGCCGCGCGAGCTGCCGGTCGCCGAACTGGCCCGGCTGATCGACCCGGCCGCGCCGGGCATCGGGCTCGGCGTCGACGAGGCCGCGTTGGCCCCGGTCATGCTCGATTTCGCCACCGAGCCGCATCTGATCATTTTCGGTGACGCGGAATGTGGCAAGACGAACCTGCTGCGCCTGATCGGCCGGTCCATCTCGCAGCGGTACACCCGCGAGGAGGCGCTGCTGGTGGTCGCCGACTACCGGCGCGGGCTGCTCGGCGCGTTCGACGAGTCGCACCTGCTCGACTACGCGCCGTCGGCGCAGGTGTTCAGCAAGGGACTCGGTTCGATCAAGTCGGCGCTGGAGAAGCGGCTGCCCGGACCGGACGTCACCCAGGAGCAGCTGCGGGCCCGCAACTGGTGGAAGGGTCCGGAGCTGTTCCTGCTGGTCGACGACTACGACCTGGTCGCATCGGCCGGCAACAACCCGCTCAGCGCCCTGATCGACCTGCTGCCGCAGGCCCGGGACATCGGACTGCACCTGATCGTCACCCGCCGGATCGGCGGCGCGGCGCGGGCCATGTTCGAGCCGGTCCTGCAGCGGATGCGGGAGCTGGACACGCCCGGTCTGCTGATGTCCGGCAACCGCGAGGAGGGTCAGCTGCTCGGCAACCTGCGGCCCAGCCCGCAGCCGCCGGGCCGCGGCACCCTGGTGCGCCGGCGTGACGGACATCGCGTCGTGCAGACCGCATGGAGCGAATTGTGATGACTCAAATCGGACAGATGGCGACCGATATCGACGGGAATCGTGAAGGATTTCCGGGTTCGCCGCTGCCCGGGGCTGCTGGGGGTGGCAAACCTCAGTTACGGTATGGCGCAAAGTGTCCGACGGTTAGGTCTCAGCGCCTTACCGCGGGGGAGGCGCGGCAGCACGCCGCCTTAACGATGACGAAGGGGTGAGAAGCATGACGTCCCCGTTCGAGGTCGATCACGCGACACTGCATTCCGCAGCGAACGACGTCCGCACCACGCGCAGCGAGGTCGACGGTGAGCTCAAGAAGCTGTTGGGTGTAGTCGACGATCTGGCGATCGCTTGGCAGGGTCAGGCGTCCAGTGGCTTCCAGAGCCTGATGCAGCGGTGGAACGAAGACACCACCAAGCTGCAGACCGCGCTGGACGACATCGCGAACCTGCTCGACAAGTCCGGTACCGCGCACCAGGTGACCGACGAAGAGCAGCAGCAGATGCTCGACAAGTTCCACTCTGCGCTGAACCCGTAGGCCTGACGACGAGAACCTGGGTGGATTACTGATGAGCATGATCAAGGTCGACTACGCCGTCCTCGAGAATTCGCACGCGCAGATGACGTCGATCTCGCGGACCATCGACGAGAAGCTGGACACCCTCCGGCAGATGCTGTCGAAGCTGGTCTGGGATGGTCAGGACCGCGCCGCCTACGAGCAGCACCAGGCTCAGTGGGACGCGGCCGTGCGTGACATCAACCAGATCCTGAACGAGATCGGTGGAGCCGTGGGCGTCGCCCGCGAGAACTACGTCTCGACCGAGATGAGCAACTCGAAACTCTGGGGCTGATCCCAGCTCCTCCGCACGCGGCTCCGTTCCCGGTTCGGTCCGGGGCCGGAGCCGCGGGTGTGTCGGCTTCAGGAAAGGGACTACGCGCGATGCGTTTGACGGTGGGAACGAGGCCGGTGAGCCGGGTGGCCGCGGCCGCACTGGCGGCGACGATCGCGTCGGTCCTGAGCTGGCCGGGCGTGGCACACGCCGACACGGTCGCCGACTACCAGAAGTGGTACTTCGACGCGCTGAAGGTCAGCGCCGCCCACCAGATCACCCAGGGAAAGGGCGTTGTCGTCGCGGTGGTGGACACCGGCGTCGACGCCACCCATCCGGATCTGAAGGGCCAGGTGCTCGCCGGGCACAGCGTCGGGTCCTCGGGCGATGGGCGCAAGGACACCGACCCTGAGTCGGGCCACGGCACTGCGATGGCCGGCATCATCGCCGGTATCGGGGGTGGATCTCAGCACGTGCTGGGCATCGCCCCCAAGGCCAAGATCCTTCCAGTGTCCTTTCTCCGCAAATCCAGCTCGCTCAACTCAGCCGAGGGCATCCGTTGGGCCGCGGACAACGGCGCTGACGTGATCAATATGTCCTTCGGGGGCGGTACCGACGACAGCGCTACGCGGAAGGCCGTCGAATACGCCCTGTCGAAGAACATCGTCGTCGTAGCCGCGGCCGGCAACCGTGAGCAGGGTGACGTGGGTGTCACCAACCCGGCCAACATCCCCGGCGTGATCGCTGTGACCGGAACGATGAAGTCGGGTGACTTCTGGAAGGACTCCGCCTCGGGGCCGGAAGCTGTGCTGGCCGCCCCGGTGGAGAACATCATCTCGTCGGCCGCGAAGGGTGTGAGCCCGAACGGCTACCGCCTGGCGACCGGTACCAGCGACGCATCGGCGATCGTTTCCGGGATCGCCGCGCTGGTCCGGGCGAAGTATCCCGACCTGGACGCGGCGAACGTGGTGAACCGCCTGATCCGCACCGCCGATGACCGTGGCACATCCGGTCGCGACGACCAATACGGCTTCGGTGAGGTCGACCCGGTGGCGGCGCTGACCGCAGATGTCGCGAAGGTGTCGGCCAACCCGCTGGTGGCCGGTGGCACCACGGCACCGGGCGGCACGGACACCGGCAAGGGCGAGGGCAAGGACGAGGAGCCGGCGGTCGCATTCTCCGTCACCGACCCGAAATCGGCCGCGCTCCAGGGCGGGTTGTGCCTGGCGGTGGTGGCCCTGATCGTGTTCCTGATCGTGCGTACCGTGCGACGCCGTCGTAAGCCGGTGGCCTACGCACCGGGAATGCCTCCGCCCGGCTATCCCGGCGCGCCCCCGGGTTATCCGCCGGCCCAACCGGGTGCCGTCCAGAGTTACCCGCAGGCCCAGCCGGGGTACCCCGCGCCGCCTACCGGTTATCCGGGGCAGCCCGGTGCCTACCCGGGGCAGCCCGCACCGCCCGGTTACCAGGCGCCGCCCGGCTACCCGCCGGGCCAGGCTCCGCCCCCGGGACCGTATTCCGGGCCTGAGCAACGCTGACACGTACACCGCACGACGGGGAGGAAAAGCAGATGGCGGATGAGACACCCGGCAAGCTGAGCGCCGAGTCGGACTTCTACGCCCCGATCCCGAGCCCGGTCCCGGGCGTGCCGATGGTGGTGGTGCCCGCCTCCGCCGGCCTGGAGATCGACGACACCTACACCGGGTACACGCCGAAGAATCTGATCGCCGGGACGGGCGAGGCGGGTGTGCGGACCCAGTGGGACGCCTCCTCGTTGCAGAGTGCGATCGGGTGGCTGGACGCGCACGCCTACTACCTCAAGAGCCTGTCGTACCGGATGGCCGAGTTGAAGGAATTGATGGGCGGCGACGCGGCGTCCGGCGGGAAGAGCCCGCTGGGTGGCTTCAAGATGGCCCAGACGCTCAGCGCCAAGCACGCGGACCTGTACAACTCCACCGAGCTTGCGGTCACGACGCTCTCCCAGCAGATCTACGACGCCAAGGCGGCGCTGGAGAAGGTCAAGGAGAACTACGAGCGCGCCGAGGAACGCAACGCGTTGTCGATGGACACCATGAGGCAGGTCTTTGCCGAGGTGTCCAAAGGCGTCCCGGTCAACACCGAGTCGCCCGCGGGCCCGCAGTAACGAGAACGGGGGATAGCCACCGATGAGTGAACTGAGCTGGGAAGAGATGGTCCAACAGGTCGTCATCGACGGCCGTCCCGGTGACGTCCGGAGCGCGGCGCTGGGCTGGCAGGAGTTGTTGAAGAACCTCGGCCAGGTCCAGGAGAGCCTGAAGACCAACGTCACAGACCTGGGCGCCACCTGGGAGGGCACCGGGTACGACGAGTTCAAGAAGCACGTCGAGCTCCTGGCTTCGTCGATCGGGACGGTCGTCGCGAATGTCAACGAGGGCGACGGCATCGTGAACAGCCTCAACAACGCGGCCGACAAGCTCCAGAACGCGCAGGCCAACATGCCGGTTCCGCTGGCGATGACCGACGAGATTATGGCGGCCAGGGACGGCCGGCTCACGCTGGGCATCGGCTCCTTCGAGGTGAAGGTCAAGCCGTCCTTCCTGAGCTGGGGCCCGATGAACTGGGGTCCGAAGATGCACGACTGGCTCTTCGACCAGACCGAAGATGCCCAGAAGGTCTACAACGGCATCCACAATGAATACGTCTATCAGGCTGCGGACATGCCGGGTGATGGCAAGGGGAAAGATATCCGTGACCCGAACCCGACCATCCCGAACCTGGACGGTTCGGGCGGCTCCGGTGCGGGCGCCGGTGGCTTCGGTGGCGGTGGTGCCGGCTCCGGTGGCCTGCCGAGCAGCAAGGGTTTCTCTCCCTCGGGCGGCATCGGCTCGGGCGGCATCGGCGACACGGGCACCGGCAGCTATCCCGGTTCCGGCTCCGGTAGCTACCCGGGCTCCGGCGCCGGCGATTACACCGGCGGTACCGGTGGCTCCGGTACCTACCCCGGCACCGGCTCCGGCGGCTACCCCGGCGGTTCCGGCGGCACCGGTTACGACCCGAGCGAGTACGGCACCGGTCTCGCCGGTGCGGGCGGCGGCGGCGCGGGCGCTGGTGGCCTGGGCAGCGGCTTGGGCGGCGGCCTAGGCGGCGGCTCCGGTCTCGGCGGCGGCACGGCGGGCCTGGGTTCGACGGCCGGTCTGGGTGGCGGCGCCGGTGGCGCGGCGGCCGGCGCGATCCCCGGTGGCGGCGCGCTCGGCAAGCCGGTCGGCACCGGCGCCGGCCCGGGCATGATGGGCGGCGGCGCGGGTGCCGGCGCGGGTAAGGGCGGCGCGGGCAAGGCGGGCGGCACCAAGGCCGGCAGTTCCCTGCGGGCCGGCGGGGGCGCTCCGGGCGCCGGTGGAGCCGCGGGTTCGCGCGGCGGCGCCGGCTACGGCGAGGACGGCCAGGAACGCAACAGCTGGCTGCAGGAGGACGAGGACGTCTGGGGCACCGGCGGCGACCTCCCGCCCGGCGTGCTCCGCTGACGACGACCTGACGACGAAGGCCCCGGCCCGGACCCGCTGACGCGGCCGGGCCGGGTCCCGTTCAACCCCCGACCACCCCGCCGCTCACGAAGGCCACGCCACGCATCCAGCCGCGCAGGAAGGGCCGCAGGAAGAAAGGCCGCGCAGGAAGGCCGGGCGACCCGGGAACTAGGACGGACCGGCCCGCCAGCCCCGCTCCTTGCCCCGCCGCGCGATCGGCCGGGCCAGCAGGATCAGGATCGCCAGCACCACCGCCACGATTGCGGCGATCTCCGCGGCGGTCCGCACCCCGGCCATCGCGTCGTCCGCGTTCTGCGGTTTCGGCAGCGCCGCGGCCGGCAGGTTCTCCCGCTCGCCGAGGACGCTGGTCACCGCCCGGTACGGGTTGACCACCCCGGCCCCCGCCTCCGGCGTCAGGCCCTCCGGCGGGTTGTCCGCGGTGGCCACGATCCGCTTGAGCAGCTCGTCGACCGGCATGTCCGGGTAGTACGACCGGACCAGCGCGGCCACCCCGGACACGTACGCGGCAGCGAAGCTCGTGCCACCCTCGGCCTCGCTGGTGAAGCCACCACCCGGCGCCGGCGCCGTGATCTGCAGCCCGGGCGCGGCCACGTCGATGTAGTCACCGCTGATCGACGTGTCCACGTGTTTGTCCTGCTGGTCGACCCCGGCCACCGCGAGCACCACCGGATAACCGGCCGGGTACGCCGGCTGGTTGCGCTGCGTGCCGCTCTCCTGGTTGCCGGCCGCGGCGACCACCACCACCCGGTGCGCGATCGCGTAGTTCACCGCCGCGGCCAGCTCGGACGTCGGCACGGTCTCCAGCGACAGGTTGATCACGTCGGCGCCGTTGTCGACCGCCCAGCGGATGGCCTGCGCGATCCGGTACGGCAACTGCTGGTCGTAGTTCTTGTCGGTGGTCTGCAGCACCCGCACCGGCAGGATCAGGGCGTCCGGGGCGATGCCGCTGAACGCCGAGTCCTCGGTCTGCCGCCCCGCGATGATCCCGGCGACCATCGTCCCGTGGCCCGCTTGGTCGCAGCGGCCCAGGAGAGCGGGCTGGATGAAGTCCTTGCCGTTGCGCACCTTGCCTTTGAGCGCCGGGTGGTCCGCGGCGACGCCGGAGTCGATCACCGCGACCGTGGTGCCCAGGCCGCGGGTGAGCGGCCAGACGGCGTCCGGGGCCAGCCGGGTCTGCGCCCACGGCGCGGTGGTGGGCGCCGCGGTGCCTTTCGGGCCGCAGGTGGCGGCGAGCGCCGGCTCGGCCACCACCATCGGGACCGCGGCCGCGAGCAGGACCGCGGTCAGCAGCCTGGCGGTCCGGCCGGTACGGCGGGGGTGTGCGGGCGCGGTTCGCGGACGATTCGGCACCCAGCGAGGGTAGCGGGCCGGAGCCCGGCGTGGTGGGGGTGACCGGCGCCGGCCGGGAGTCGGTAGGGTGCCTGCGATTCGACGGACGTGCCTGGGGAGGCTGCGAGTGAACCGGTGGCGGATGGCAGAGCGCGGTACGGCCGCGGTGGGCGCGGTCCTGCTGGGTTTCCTCGCGGGGGTCGTGCCCGCCGCCCCGGCGCTCGCCGAGTCCATTCAGGAACGCCAGTGGTACCTGGACTACCTGCACGTACGCGAGGCGCACAAGATCTCCACGGGCAAGGGCGTAGTGGTCGCCGTGATCGACTCGGGGGTGGACGCCCGGAATCCCGACCTGGCCGGGCGGGTGCTGGCGGGCAAGAGCTACTGGCCCGCCGACCCGGCCGGCGGCGGCGGCAAGATCGATCACGGCGGGCACGGCACCAGTGTGAGCGGGATCATCGCCGCCAACGGCCGGAAGTACGGCGCGCTCGGCATCGCCCCCGGCGCGAAGATCCTGCCGGTGTCCGTGACGGTCGGCAAGGGCAGTGGCGGCATCTACAGCGGCAGCGTCCCGCCGGACAGCATCCGCTGGGCCACCGACCACGGCGCCCAGGTGATCAACATGTCGTACGGCGGGAGGATCACCTCCCCCGAGGAGCGTGCCGCGATCCAGTACGCGCTGGACCACGACGTGGTGCTGGTCGCCGCGGCGGGCAACAGCGCGTCGTCCACCGGGGTCGACTCGCCGGCCAAAATCCCGGGCGTGCTGGCGGTGTCCGGATACGACGAGAAGGGCAGGTTCTGGAGCGGCTCGGTGCACGGCCCGGAGGTGGCCCTCGCCGCGCCGAGCGTCAACATCATCACTCTCGGCGTGATGGACCGGGGCGCGAGCGGTTACGTGCTGGCGCCCGGCGGCACCAGCGGCGCGGCTCCGATGGTCGCCGGCGCCGCCGCCCTGATCCGGTCCCGATACCCGGAGCTCAAGGCCCCCGACGTGATCAACCGGCTGATCTCCACCGCCACCGACGCGGGCCCGAAGGGCCGGGACGACCAGTACGGTTTCGGCCGCCTCGACCTGGTCAAAGCGCTCACCGCGAAGGTCCCCGCGGTCACCGCGAACCCGCTCGGCGACCCGACCCCGACCACCGAGCCACAGGCCGCCGAACCCGAGTCGCAAGCCGACGCGTGGCTGCGCCAGGTCCTCACGATCACCGCCGCGGCCCTGGCCGGCCTCCTGGTCGTGGCCGGCTCGCTGTTCCTGTTCCTGCGCCGCCGCTGAACCCCATCGGGTACGCATACCGAGTCCCGCCCGCAGGCTACAAGCCACGTCCCGCCCGTGAGGCCGCCGCGACACCGCCACCACCCGGATCCGAGGCGCGTCCCCGGGTCCCCGGCTGGTTCCTGGGGGTGTCTCAGGGGTGCGGAGGCACCCCTGAGAGCCAGCCAAGGCCGGGAGTCGCGCTGCGGTCCGGGGTGGGATCGGTCTCGCGTGGCTGTTCGTACCGGCGCGGGTTTGACTGGGGTCTCAGTGGCCTCGTTGTTCTCATGTGGGTGCGGGGGCGGCCGATCCGGCTGAGCATGATCCGACCGGTTGCGTTGTTCACCGCCGCACTGTTGTGCGCCACTCCCGCCGTCGCGCAGGCCGCGCCGGCCGGGACCACGCTCACCGGGGTGCTGCAGCGCACCGTCGCCGACGCGTTCCCGGGTGGCGCGGACGTCACCCGCACCGAGGTGGTGACCAGCGCCGGGACGACGATCGCGGTGCCGGCGGACCTGGCGGAGGGGATCACCTCCGGCGCGACGGTGACCGTGGACCGGGCGGCGGACGGGACGGTCAGCGAGGTCGACGGGCGGATGCGAACCGCCGCGACCACGTCGGTGGCCGGGACACACCACCTGGTCGTCGTCCCCGTCCACTGGCAGGCCGCGCTCGCGCCGGTGCCGGACTTCGCCGCGCTCGGCAAGCAGGTCGACAAGTACTACGACACGGTCAGCGGCGGGGCGATCCGGTTCACCGTCGACAAGGTCACCGCGGTGACCAGGTTGAGCACGGCGATCAGCGGCTGCGACCACAAGGCGATCGAGACGGCCGCCCGGGCGATCGCCGGCAACACCGTGAAGGACCGGTTCCACCACGTCGTCGTCTGGTTCCCCCGGCTGGCCGCGTGCTCCTGGGCCGGTCTCGGCACCATCGGCGCCGGCCAGTACGGCGACAGCTTCGTCTGGCTCAACGGCTACGAATCCACCCAGGTGGCCGGGCACGAGCTCGGTCACAACCTGGGCCTGTGGCACAGCGACGGCTACCACTGCTACGCCGACGCCACGCGCAAGACGACGGTGCCGCTCTCCGCGACCTGTGCCGTCGAGGGGTACGCCGACCCGTGGGACATCATGGGCAACCGGGCGGCCGGCGAGCTGACCGCGGCGCACCTCGACGCGCTCGGGGTGCTGGGCGCCGGTGGCACCCAGGTGGCGACGGCGGGCAAGCAGGTCGTGCTCGCGCCGCTCTCCGGCGGCAAGGGTCTGCGGCAGGTCACCTGGACCAGCGGGACCCGCACCTGGTTCCTGGAGTACCGCACCGGCGGGCGCCTCGACCAGCCCCTCGCGAAGGCCGGCACCGGGCTGGCGGTGCGGTTCGTCGACACCGGGCTGGCCAGCGAGTACGTCCACGACCACCAGCTGGTGTCCTACCACCCGGCGATCCCGGTGCTGCTGCCCGGCGAGGGCTGGAACGACCCGGCCGGCACCGTCGCGATCCGGACCGGCCCGGCGACGGCGGCCGGGCTGCCGGTGACGATCGGCAAGGTGGTCGACACCAAGGCGCCGTCCGCGTTCGCGCTGACCGCCCCGAAGGCGAACGCGTCGATCACCACCGCGAAGACCACGGTGACCTGGAGCCGGGTCACCGACGACTCCGCTGTCACGTCGGTGGCGGTACTTGTCGACGGCGTGGTGGTGGCGACCGCCCCGGGGACCGCGACGTCGGTGGCGGCGGCGATCCCGGACGGGACGCACAAGCTGCAGGCGGTCGCGGCCGACCCGTACGGCAACACCAGCCGGACCGCCGCGATCACGATCAAGGCGGACGGCAACGCGCCGGTGGGCAGCCCGGTGCCGGCCGCGTACCTGCAGGCCGGGGGCACGGTCAGCGCGAGCGGGGTGCCGGTGTCGGTGCGCTGGGACCTGACCGACCCGAACGGTGTCGCCCAGCAGAAGATCACGGCGAGCACCGGCAGCGGCGCGACTACCCTGGCACCGGCGGCGCGGCAGTTCGCGGCGACGGCCAAGCCCGGCGTACGGACCCGCTGGGATCTCGCGGTCGCCGACAAGCTCGGGCACGCCGGCAAGGTCGTGGGGGAGTGGGCGACCACGGCGGTCGAGGTGCGCGGGGGCACGTACACCGGGGCGTGGTCGACGACGAGCGGGAGCACCCGGCTCGGTGGCAGTGAGCAGACCACGGTGGCGAAGGACGCGGCGGTGTCGTACACGTTCACCGGCCGTTCGGTCGGGCTGGTCGGCACCCGCGACAAGTCCAGCGGCGTCGCGGACGTCTACGTCGACGGCACGAAGTTCAGCAGCGTCAACCTGGCCAGTGCGACGGCCGGGAACCGGTCGGTCGTCTACACCCTGACCTGGTCGGGGTCCGGCACGCACACGGTCCGGTTCGTGAACCGCGCCAGCCGGCTCAACGTGGACGGTTTCGTCACGTTGTCCTGACACACGACGACGCCCTCTGATCCGGAGCCGGATCAGAGGGCGTATGCCGTTTCACATGTGGTGCGCGGGCCGGATCTTCAGCATGCCGGACAGCTTCGCGGTCACCGAGCGGGCTTCCAGGTGCAGCCGGGCGATGTTCAGACCACCCTCACCGATCACCACCAGCAGGGCCAGGTCCCCGATCGCGTAGACCGTCAGGTAGCCGTTCTGGTTGTGGATGGTGACGTCGGAGAAGCCGCCCTGCCCGAGAACCGCACCTGTCGTGCGGCTGATCCCGTGCGCGCCGGCCGCCAGCGCGGCGACGTCGTGCGGCTCCGTGCCGATGGTGGTGTCGTACAGCATGAGCAGGCCGTCCACACCGGCCACCACGCAACCCGCGACGCCGGGCACCTGCATGCGCAGCGCGGCGAGCTCAGCCAGGACGGAGGCGTCGAGATCCTCCTGGGTGGGCATCAGACGTCGAGTTCCGCTTCGATCCGGCGGAGCTGGTGGCGAGCCAGCCCCAGGTTGGCCCGGTCCTTGCGCAGCGACAGGTAGAGGAAGAACGATTCGCCGTTGCGCTTGTTCTGCAGCAGGCGGATCAGGTGGTACTGGCTGTCCAGGGTGATCAGGATGTCCTCGATGCCGTCCTGCAGCCCGAGCATCCCGAGGGTGCGTACCTTGGCACGGATCACGTCGGTGTTGCCGGCCGCCGCGATGTTCATGTCCATGGTCGGGCCGCCGCCGAGCACGCCCAGGGTGAGCCCGCTGGTGTAGTCCACCAGAGCGACGCCGATAGCGCCCTCGATGGTCATCGCTTCCTTGAGCGCCGTCTCGATATTCACTGCACGTACTCCATTTCGACCGACATGATCAGGCGCTGCCAACAGTGACACGCGATATTTGCAAGGGCACTGAACTAAGCCAGGTCGGGCCGAAGATCCGGCGGCCGGTGGCCTGGATCGAGCCGGAAAGAGTCGCAACGAAGGATGGACATTTCCCGAACCGTCCGGCGGGGCGTCGCACCAGGGACGAGACGATTCGAGAACCGCCTACCGGGGCAATTATCCGAAATAACCGATAGGCAGGCTGATACGTCAGAGATCCGACGGCGCGGGGATGTTTCGCGTACGACGGACACGCGTCAGCATGGTGAACGTGACATTCGATCGAGTACGGGCGGAGTCCAGCGCCGAGCTGCTCGCCCAGGGCCGCAAGCGGCTGGCGCGTGCCGTGACCACCACGGCGCACGACTGGTCGCCGGCCCAGCAGGAGATGCTCACCGCCGTCGAGAACGCGCCGGACGACATCGCCGGCGTGATCGAGCGGCTCAGGGTCGTACAGAAAATCCTTGATTCTCTGCCACCGAGCCCCGGGACCAATCGGGTCGCGGCGTTCAACACCCTCTACCTGACCATCACCGAGAAGGTCGCCGACAGCCTGACCACGCCGGAGTGCACCGACCCGGAGTGGCTGGAGACGCTCGACGTCGAGTTCGCCCGGCTCTACTTCCGGGCGCTCGGCGACTGGGGTGTCAGCGGACGGAACCCGGCCGACGCCTGGGAAGTGCTGTTCCGCCGCGCCCACGACGACTCGATGACCGTGATGGACGCCGCGGTCCTCGGCGTCAACGCGCACATCAACCACGACCTGGCGCTCGCCGTGATCGCCACCTGGGAACGCCTCGGCTTCCCCGGCGACGGTCCGCAGCACCCCGACTACCTGCTGGTGAACCGGATCTTCTACCAGCAGATCCCGATCCTGCGCCGCCGGTTCGCCACCGCCTGGCAGCTCGAGATCGACCGCTGCGTCGGCGACCTGGACGACTGGAGCCAGAGCATCCTGGTCCGCGCCACCCGGGCCCTGGCCTGGGAGCAGGCCGAGATCCTCTGGCGCCTGCGGGACGACCCGGAGGACCTGGCACAGGCGCTGCTGGTGCTCGACCGGGTCTCCGCCTGTGCCGGGGAGACACTGCTCAACGGCACCAGCCTGCTGCGGGTGGTGTGGCTGACCCTCACCGCGTGGTTCCGCGGTCTCCGGCGCCGCCTGCGCCCGGTCGCCGCCTGATCAGAACGCGCGGCCCCGGCGGGGCCGCGTCAGGCGGGGACGAGCACCGGGAGGGGACCGGTGTCGGCCGGATGCGAGGCAGGCAGCCGGTTGAGGTCGGTGGTGATGTCGAAGGTCCGGCCACCGGCCGTCGTGGCGGGCTCGACGCGGTGCGCCCTCGGCGGGATCCGTCGGGCCGGCGCCGCCGTCACGATGGTTGTCAGCCCGTAGCCGGCGGCCGCCGCGCCGAGCAGGGCCGTGACCGCGCCCGGGCCGGCGAAGGCGACGAGCACCATGGCGCCGATCATCCAGGGCAGCAGGTTCAGCCGCCGCGGGTTCCCGGCCACGACCTCGGCGGCCGCCGCCGTCAGGACCCAGCAGAACAGCGCCACGATCGGGGCGCCGGGCGAGCCCAGCCCCATCGGGCCGGTGCCGATCCCCAGCAGCACGGCGGACGCCGAGACGGTCAGATACGCGATCGGACCTCTGTCGCGCGGTCGCGGGAAGCACATGCTCCACAGTGAACCGACGTTTCGCCGGCCTGGCCGGGACGGTGAATCGACGGGGCACGAAACCGTGAGTAGGTGACGTGTCGCATTCCGTGCCTGATCACCTCGAGGGTGCCCGATGGCGGGGCAGGCGCTCGATCGCCGGGGTGCCGTCCGCGCGGACCCCGGCCGGGGCGAACCCGGCCGCCCGCAGCGCGGTCAGCGTCTCGGCCTGCGGTTTCGCGCTGGCCAGCACGGTCGGCGCGAGCCGGTTCAGCGCGAGCGCCCGCAACGACTTGGTGTGCAGGATCTCGGTGAGCAGCGGCTCGTCGTCGCTGCACAGGCAGCAGCCCACCGGGCGTACCTGGACCCGGCCGTGCCGCCGCACGGTGTCCTCGATCAGGTAGGTCAGCGGCTGCGGGAACCGGCCGCCCTCGGCGACCTGGCGCAGCCGGGCCAGCAGGTCCGCGCCCTCGATCCCGGCGTCGACCGCCCGTAGCACGCTGGCCGGGGAGAACCGCCAGGTCCAGGCGCCGCTGCGGGACTCCGGATCGGCGGCGCTGTCGAGCAGCGCGAGCAGTGCCGCGGACGGGGTGCCGGTGGCGACCGCGGTGAGGTCGTTCTGCAGCAGGGCGGTGGCCCGGGTGGCCGGGACCATGGCGTCGGCCTGGGCTCGGAGGGCCGTGGCGGTCTCGTCGCCGGGCTCATCCGAGCCGGCCAGCAGGAGCCGGCACAACACGGTCGGCGTGCCGTGGGCCAGCAGCCCGATCGCGTGGGCCTCGCGCCAGATCCCGGTCAGGAACCGGCCGAGGTCGTACCCGGCCGCTTCGGCGAGCGCCGGGAACCGCCAGGCGATCTGCGCGGCCATGTCGTCCGCGGTGACCGCCCGGCCCTCCGGCACCGTCGCCACGACCGTCCGCAGCAGGGCCGTCCGCAACGCGGTCAGGATCGCGTGCTCGTTCGCGTCCCAGTAGATCGCGCGTTCCGCCGGGTCACCGGGCCGTCCCGGCGCGAGCGGGCAGGCCGGCATCTCCAGCCACGTCTCGACGGTGTCCAGCACTTGCCCGCCGGGCGCCATGGTGGCGTAGTCGTCATAGGCCTCGGACACCGTGACGGTGTCCTGCACCGCGATCAGCCCACCGGCCGCGGCCAGTTCGAGGGTGAGCCGGGTGCGGTCCTCGGTGTGCCCGGCCGCCTTGACGATCCTGCGGAGCTCGCGGACACCCAGCCCGCCGGTCTTGAGCGTCGCGACCGGCGCCTTGCTGATCGTCTCCAGCACGGCGGTGACCGCCGCCAGGGTCTCGGTGGCCGCGGCGGCCGCGTCCCGGGCCACCGCCTCCGCGGCGACCGTGACGGCCGGCAGCGCGGGCGCCTCGCCGTCGAACGGCGCGTGGTAGTCGGCGCCGCGCAGCGCCAGCGCCACCTCCCGCGGCATCCGGCCGCCGCTGCCCCAGCCGGCCTGGACCATGAGGCCGCGCTGGGTCGCCCACGGCGGTGCCGGCACGACACCGCCGTACGCGAAGCCGTTGAACGTGTAGAGGTCCACGGGTTCCAGCGCCACGTCCTGCAACCGCCGGCGGACCTCGGCCGGCGCCTGCTCGACCACACCCCGCACGTTGTCCGGAATCGACAACCACGCGGTCAGCGCGGCCACCACGTCGCCCTTCAACCGCCCGGCGGTCACCCCGAGATCCTGCGCCATCTCCCGCAGCTGCGCGGTGGCCAGCCCGTTGAGCATCTCGGCGGCACCCGCACCGAGACCGAGCGGGTTCGGCCACATCACGTCGAGATGCCCGGCGGCGAAACCGCCACCGATCGGCCAGATCAGGGTTCGCTCGGACAGGTGCGCGACCGTCGTGCGCAAGGCCGCGTCATTTTCCGGTACGCCGAGCAGCGCGGCCAGCCGGTCCATCGTCCAGCCGTCGCCGAGCGCCGCGACGGCCTCGGCCACCTGCAGCCCGGGCAACGTCAGCACCGAGCAGGTGAGCTCGATCGCCTCGCTGTCCAGCAGCCGCTCGGCCCGTTTCGCCGGGGTGCGGGGCGCCGGGGCGGCGGTGAGCTCCGGCCGGACCGCGGTCAGCTCGGCGAGCTGCCGGACGGACAGGCCCGTGAGGTGGGTGATGAGCGCCGCACGGGACGCCTCGGAAAACGGCACCCGCAGAATTTACGCGACCGCCCGTCCCGGGTACCCGCACAGGTCGTCCGCGAGCGTGTCGATCAGCCGCTCCTCCATCACCGACCGTCCCTCCCGGGTCATCAGCTCGCCCAGTTCGGGGTCCCACGATGTCGCCGCGGCGGCGCCGAGCAGCCCCGGACCCGTACCCGCGGCGCCCGCGTAGTCGGCGGCGCCCATCCGCCACGGCACCGCCGACGGGTACCGGGCCAGCGCCGACCCGGTCAGCCGCACCCCGGTCCAGTCGAAGTCGTTGCGCCAGCGGATCACCGTGCCCGGCCCGGCGGCGCCGAGCAGCAGGTGCACCGCCGCCGACGGCACACCCTCGGTGCAGACCAGCGGCGCGGTGGCCCGCCCGGTCACCGCGCGCAGCACCGCCGGGTTCTCACAGACGAAGATCTCCGGTACGGCCAGCACCGGCGGTGTCAGCCGCAACTGGTGCAGGGTGACCCGGAACGGCACGTGCGCCGCCGCGGCCCCGGTCAGCCACTCGCCGAGCAGGCCGCCGCCGGCCGGCAGGTTCAGCACCAGCACCTGACTGGCCAGGTCGTCGGGCACCACCCCGGCCAGCTCCCACAGCGCCCGTTCCTGCTCCGCGCCGGCCGGGACCGGCACCTGGTGCCAGCCGGCCAGCGCGCGCAACACCAGTCCGCGTACCGGGCCGTCGGTGAGGGCCTTGGTGTCGCCGAGCACCCGTTCGGCGAAGACCGGCATCGGCTCGCCGGCTGCCGGCAGCGCGTCCAGTACCGTCACCACGGCGGGCAGCGGCAGTCCGGCCCGGACGATCCGGGTCAGCGTGCCGTCCCGGCGCAGCGATGCCACGAAGTCGAGATACCAGGGCTGGGTGGCGTGCCGGCTCTCCCCCGCGAGTGACAGCGCCGCGTCCCGGCCGACCGCCTCGCGGGCGCGTTCCCCCGGCCGGTCCCGGAACGGGCCGACCGTCTCCGCCAGGCCGGCGCCGTGTGCCGCGCGCAGGAACGCGTCCAGTTCGGCGAGCCGCACGGTGACCCGGGCGACCCCGGCCGGCCGGTGCACCCCGGTCACCCCGATGACGACGCGGCGTTCGGCCTCGTCGGGCGCGGCGAGCGAGACCGAGCCGGCCAGGCTGCCGCCGGTGCGTTCCAGGCTGCGCCGGGCCGCGGCGAGCAACCGCTGCCAGCCCGGTTCGGCGCCCGGGTCAGGCATCGGCGGGCACCCGGCGGGTCTCCGGCGAACCGAGCGCGCGGGCCAGGGTGCCGTCGAAGTCGGCGACGTTCATCGTGCCGTCCCAGACCAGCAGCACCGTGGAGACGGTGTGCTCGACAGTGGAGTGCGACAGGTCGTAGTGGGCGCAACCGGTCACCGCGGGATGGGTGGCCCACAGGTCGTACCCGGTCATGAACAGGTCCAGGTCGAACTGCTTCGCGAGGGACATCAGCTCGCCGCGTCCGTTGTCGTCGACGCCCGCGAACGCCTCGTCCAGGCCGAGCAGCCGCGGCGCGTCCGGGCGGGCCGAGCCGAACAGCGCGTTCGCGGCGGCGAACAGCGGCAGGTGCAGCGACACCGACTGCTCGCCACCGGAGAGCTGGCTGTGCCGGGCCCGGGTCAGCGGCTCGGTGGTGCCACCCGGGCGGTGCAGGGTGAACGCGAACACCCGCCACTGCCGGTAGTCGAGCACCTCGGCCAGCAACTCCCGGTACGGCTTCTCCGCCGCCTGCGCCCGGGCCGCCTTGATCCGGGTCGCGAAGTGCCGCCGCAGCATGGTCAGCTGCACCGGGCCGAGCCGCGCCGGGTCCCGTTCCAGCAGCTTGCAGACCTCGCGCTGGTCCGGGTCGAGGTCGTCGGCGAGCCGCCAGCCGACCCCGACGGTCAGCCCGGACGACATCCGCCGGGCCCGCATCTGCGTGTCCATCGCGTCGACCAGGTCCCGTGCCTCGATCGTCCGGCGGTGGATCTGCCCGGCCAGCTGACCGAGCAGCGCGTCCTCGAAGACCCGCTGTTCCGCTGCGGTCAGCAACTGCTCCTGGTCGCGGCGTTCACCCGCGATCCGTTCCGCGAAGTGCGCGACCGGGGTCATCCCCTGCTCGTCGGCGACCCGGACCACGATCACGCCCTCGTCGGTGTCCCACTCCGGCCGGTGGTCGAGCCCGGCCGCCGGCAGCTGCGCCTGCAACTCGGTGAGCGCGCTGGTCAGCCGGGTCGCGGACTGCTTCAGCGAGGACTCGGTCGGGCTCAGCTCGCGGGTCGCGGTCAGCACCGCCTCGTGCAGCGCCACCACCGCCGGATCAAGATCCAGATCCGCGAGGCCGGCGGTGGGCCACCGCAGGTGCGGCGGGCAGCGCATCAGCCCCAGAAGATCTGCTTGAGCGTACGGGCGCAGCCGCACCGCCTCCCGTGCCGTCTCCGCGGCCGCCTCCGCCACGGCCTGCTCACCGAGCTCCACCCGGGCGGTCGCGCCGGCCTTCTCCTGCAGCGCCACGCTCTGTGCGGCCTGCGCGTCCCGCAGTGCGGACTCGGCCACCGTCACGGCCTGCTCGGTGTCCTTGACCTCGGCCAGGATCTGGGTCGCCTCGGCGCCGATCGCCGCCGCGAGGGTGCGCAGCTCCTCGTCCTTCTCGCCGTGCCGCTGCCGGCTCTCCCGGGCGGTCCGCGCGGCGGACTCGGCCCGCTCCTCGGCCTCGGCGTGGCGCTCGGCGGCCTCGTCGGCGAGGACGGCCGCCCGCTCCGCGGTCTCGTAGGCGTGCGTGAGCTCGAGGCCGAACCGGTCGAACCGGTCCAGTGCCGCCGCGGTCTGCTCGACCCGGTCGACCGGAAGTGATCGTTCGGCGACCGCCCGGCGCAGCGCGGCTCCGGCCGACGCCTGCTCGGCGACCGCGCCGTCGAGGCGGCCGGCTGCCTCGGACGCGGCTTCCCGTCGTACCCGGAGCAGTGTCGCGGCCCGGTCCACCAGCCTCTCGGCCTGATGGATCGCGGTGCGTGGCGGCAACGCCGCGCCCGCGGCGGCGACCTCGGCCAGCACGGTCCGCCGCGCCTGCCGGACCGCCTCGACCCGCGCGATCTCGGTGTCCAGGGCGGCGATCCGCTCGTCGCAGGCGGCGATCCGGGCCGCGCGCCGGGCGGCCCGGGCGGTCGCGCCGATGTACTCGCAGCGGTCCTTGACGAACCGGCCGACGCCGCTGCCCTGCGCCCACCGGCCGTCACCGGCCACCCCGGACGCCCCGGTGAGCGCGCCGAGCGCGATCCCGCTCAGGATCTCGGTGATCCGCGCGGCCGGCACCATCTCCTGATCCTCCGGGACCAGCACGGTCGCGAGCGTGGCGCCGCCGATCGGCGGGTCCGCCTCCTGGCCCGCGGTCTTTCCCCCGGCCGGAGGTGTGGGCTGCCCGCCGGTCGTGCGCAGGAACGCGTCCTGTGCGCCCCGGCCGAGCGCGGTCTCGGTGTCGGTGTCCGCCGGGTGAACCCAGGCGTCGAGCAGGCCCGCCGCGTGCAGAGCGGCTTCGATGCCCGCCGCCTCGGCGTCCGGAATGCCGTCGGCGAACCGGACCAATCGCCAGAACGGCGCGCCGGAGCGGCCGGTGCGCGGCGCCGGCCGGGTCGGTGAGGCCGGCGGGGCGTCGTCGTGTTCGGCGGCGATCGCGGCCCGCTCCGCCGCCACCTCGTCCCGCTCGCGGCCCCGCCGGTCCGCCTCGGCGCCGAGCGCGGCGACCTCGTCGCGGATCGCCGCGACCGGGACCGCGACCTGCTCGGTGTAGAGATCGCGCAGCGAGATCGCGTCGCCGGTCCGGCTGTCGTCCGGCCCGGCCGGGTGCGCCGGTTCCGGGGCGGTGTCCGGTTCGGTGAGCGTCGCCGCCAGCCGCTCCGGCAGATGTGGCAGGTCCAGCTCGGTCAGCAGGGCGGTGTGCTGGACGCCCCAGGCACGCACCGCGGCGGCGGTTTCCCGCCGGGCCACGCCCAGCGCCTCGGCCGCGCCCCGCTCCGCGGTGATCGCGTCGTCCACGGCGGCCCGGGCGTCGCGGTCCGCGTCGGCGGACCGCACGTGGTCCCGCTCCGCCTCGGCGAGCCGATCCGCGAGCCCGCGCACCGCCCGCACGTCGGCGCGGCGGGTCTCGGACCGGGCGGCCAGGCGGGTGGCCAGCCCGTCCGGCGCGGCGTCCGCGGTGTGCCAGTCGAGGCCGCCGGACTCCGCCTCGGCCGCGAGGGCGGCGGCGATCCGCCCGGTCCGGGCCCGGCCGTCCTGCGCCGCTGTCGCCGCCTTGACCGATTCCGACTGTCGTTTCCCGGCGGTCGCCCGTTCGCCGTCGGCCAGCTCGTCCGCGTCGCGGGCGGCCTTCGCCAGGTCGGTGACGTGCCGCTCCAGGTCGGCGAGCTGCTCGTGCGAGCGGTAGGCGGCCGAGCCCTTGAGCCGTTCCAGGTGCGCGCGCAGCCGGCCGGGTTCCCCCTCGGCGGTGCGCAGCCGCTCGGTGGCCTCGCCGGCCCGCTGCTGCGCGCCCTCCGCCGCATGCCGGGCCGCTTCCAGGGTCGCGCGGCGTTCCGCGGCCGCGTCCCGGCGTGCGGTGAGCGCGTCCGCGGCGGACCGCGCGTGGGTCCGCAGGTAGGTGGCGTAGACCCCGAGGAACGCGCCGGTCGCGGCGTCCGCCGCGATCAACCCCTCGAGGGTACGGGCCACCGCCTCCATGTCGTCGAACGAGCGCGCCGCCTCGACCAGCAGCTGGTCCTCCACCGGCCGCAGGCCCCGCTGCAGGGTGCGGGACAGCTCCACCGGGTTGAGATCCTTCGCCAGCTGCGGCTTGCGCAACGTCAGCACCAGGTCCAGCAGCTGCTCGTAGCGGGCCGGGCCGAGCTGGAACAGCCGCGCGTCGACCAGGTGCCGGTACTCCTCGGCCGAGTCGCGGACCGCCTCCGCGCCGAGCCGGTCGATCAGGTCACGGCGGGACACCGGCCGGTCGTCCGCGTCCAGCAGCGACAGGTCCACGCCGACCCGGCCGTCCGCGACGAAGTGCCAGCGGGTCACCCGGTCGTTGTGCCGGTGCGCCCGCAGCCCGATCCCGATCGTCACGAACGACGCGCCGTCGCCGAACTCCATCCACACGTACGCGTACGCGGAGTCCTGCCCCCGGTAGAGCAGGTTCGACTTCATCGTCCGGTCCTCGCCGGCGAACGGGTTCAGCCGGCGCGGCTCGATCCGCCCGTCCAGCACGAACGGGAACAGCACCTCGAGGGCCTTCGTCTTGCCGGAGCCGTTCGGCCCGCGCAGCACCAGCCAGCCGTCGACGAACAGGAACTCCTCGTCCCGGTAGTCCCACAGGTTGATGATCCCGGCCCGGGTGGGTGCGAAGCGTGCCACGTGCGTCCTTCGTTCGACGGTCTCAGAAGAGCGTGCGCTGTTTGACCTGCGCGACCGTGCTGCGGTACCGGCCGATCAACGGGCGGGCCAGCACCCCGCCGGGGACCACCACGACCGCGTCGAAACGGACGAGCAGGGCCACCGCCTCGGTGCGCAGGCGCTCCGGATCCGCGTGCCAGGCCGTACCGAAAGCCGACCCGTACGCCGACAGCACCTCGGCCGTCGCCTCCCGCAGGAAACTGTCGGTGATCAGGGGCAGTCTCCGCTGATCGGTCTCGTCCGGATCGCCGGCCGGGTCCACCGGGTCCGGCTCGTCGAGCAGCAGCGGGACGCCGGCCGGCAGACCCGCGTCGATCTGCCCGGCCAGCTTGGCCCGCGCCTCACCCGGGTCCGGCATCGGCATCCGGCGCGCCTTGCGACCGTCCGGGTCGGACACCCGCTCGGCGATCGCGACCGCGAGCAGCACCGCGGCCTGCGCCACCGACCCGGTGCCCGGGAACCGTTCGGACGACCAGCCGGCCGTGTCGACGAGCAGCACACCCTCGGCCCGGCGTTCCAGGCGCAGGCCGGTCAGCCGCTGCAGGTCGGCGGCGAGCGTCTGCCCGCGCAGATGGTTGCCGACCTCGGCCGGCACGTCGTCGAAGTAGACCACCGGGCGCTCCAGCACGGCCCGCCGGGCGGCCTGCGCCGCGGCCCGCCGCTCGGCGTTGCCGCTGCTGATCGGCGACCGTTCCAGCAGCGCGCCGACCGAGTCGATGTGCTGCAGCACGCGCGGCGGGCGGAACAGCGCGAACACCGCGTCGCGGGCGACGTCGTAGAGCGCCTCGCCGGCGCCCGGGTCACTGGCCCAGGACGAGCTGGACCCGTCGGCGAGCCGCAGCACGCCGCGTTCCTCGAGCCAGGCGACCGCGTCGACGAACGCGCGCCGGTCCGCGCCGACGTCCGGGTCCAGGCCCAGCCCGGTGATCCGGTTCGCGTCACCGCCGACCGACTCGGCGAGCTCGCTCAGGGTGATCTGGATGCCCGCCCGGCCCAGCGTGCCCAGGCACAACGACAGGTACGCGTAGCGCTGGCGGTCGAACGGGCGGCCGGTCCGGGACACCGCGCCGCGGTCCGGGTCGAGCCGGTCGGCGGTGCGGACCAGGCGGGCGGTGGCGCCGTGCAGTTCCAGCCGGTAGCCGAACGCCTCGGACAGGTCGGTGCGCAGGTCGGCGGCGAACCGGCGGACGCGGGGGAGGGCCTTCTCGTCCGGGAACGTGGCGGTGATCAGCGGGTGGCGCAGCACCAGGCGGACGGCGCGCTGGTAGTCGGCGATCTCCAGGTCGGCGACGTCGGCGGCGAACCTCATGCGGTGACGGCTTCCGCCGGGCGACGGGCCGTGGTGTGCCCGGCGATGGTCACCGTCAGTTCGTAGCCGTCCAGGTGCAGGCGGCCCGCGTCGGTGGTGACCGTGCTGAAGCGGCCCGGGCACGGGTGCAACGTCAGGCGTACGCCGAAAGCCGCCGCGGCCAACGGCGCATCCCGGCGGCCGGCCGCCCGCGCCGAGAGGGCGATGTCCAGCAGCCGGCGCAGCGCGGCGGTCTGGTCGTCGCTCAGGTTGCTGTCCTTCTCCCCGGTCAATCCCTGGTGTTCGACCAGGCCCGCCGCGGCCTCGGTCTGGCGGCGTTCGTCGGCCAGCTGCCGCTCCCGCAGCACCCGCCGCGGCGCCTCGGACCGGTCGATCCGGGCCGGTCGCCCGTTGCCCTGCCCGGGCATCCGCCCGGACTGCACCAGCGACCGGGACAACTCCACGGCCGGCGCCTCCCACCAGGACAACCGGCTCGCGACCGCCTCCGGGTCCGGGTACGCCACCCCGGCGTGCCGGGGCGCGCCCAGCCCGAACACCACCTCGAACAGCGCGTGCGCGGCCTCCGCCGACCCGGCGCCGGTGAACCAGGCGGCCAGGTGCCGCAGCTGCGACTCCCGGCTCACCCCGCCCCGGCGCGCCTCGGTCACCCGGCGCAGCAGCGCGAGGACGTCCCCGATCGCCGCCATCGTCGCCCCGGACAGCCGCTCCGCCTCGCTCGGCACGTCGGTGCTCGGCGCGAGCCACGACCGCAGCCCCTGCCATCGCCGCGCCCAGTCGCTGATCCGCTCGGCCGGCGTCGCGAACAGCCGCTCGTCGGCCTCCGCGGCCGCCTCGATCATCCGGTCGAGACCGGTCGCCTCGACCTCGTGCACGGCCTCGCGCAGCCGCGGCGTGTACCGCTGCAACTCGTCGTGGAAGTCCCGCAGGTGCACCAGCAGCGCATCCTTGTGGGCGAGGAACACCTCGGGCCGGATGTCGTGGGTCCGGCCTAGGTCACCGAGCATGTGATAGAACCGCGCGGCCCGTTCGGCGACGTCGGCGAGCGCCCGGTCGAGGCGGTTGAGCTTGCGGTAGACCTCTTCGGCGTCGCCGCTCTCGTTGGCGTCCTTGAGCGCTTTGAGGTCGGCGAGCAGGTCCGCGAAGACCAGCCGGGAGAGGGTGCTGTCCTCGATCCCGGCGGCCAGGACACTCTCGACGGCCCGGTGCGCGCGGTAGCCGGCCTCGGTGAACTGGTAGACGGAGTGCCGGTTGCGGTACTCGGCGAGGGTCGCGGCCCGGGTGCCGTCCTGACCGCGGTCGAGCACACCCCAGTCGACGAGCGCGTCCAGCAGCCGGGCGAGCTCCAGAGTGGCCGGATCGGGGCATTCGGCGTGGGCCGCGCTGAGCCCGGCCAGGGCGGCGTGCACATCGGAGGTGTGCAGCACGACCTGGTAGCTGGTGCGGGCGGCCTCGAAGGCGCGCAACAGCCAGAGGTAGGCGAGCCGGTTGTCCGCGTTGACGTAGCTGAACAGCCGCAGCCGATCATCGACCCCGAAGTCGTCGAGACCGAACGACCCACTCCGCTGCCCGGCCATCCCACCCCTCCCGAAGATCTTCAACCCACCCTATCCACCGCCGCGGCGTGGGTGAAATACGCGATTCGTCAAGGCCTCGGACGGGCGATCCCGCCCGCGCCTCGATCCGTCGTGGTGTCGCTACTCGATGAGGTCGCGGATGGCGTCGGCGAGGTCGCCGAGGCGTTCATCAGCACGATTCCGTCTGCGCCTTATCCATTCCTTGCCCTCGGCGGCGATGCCTTCGAGCACGTCGAGGGTCTGTGTCAGCCCAGAGGCGTCGAAGGCGAGCCGGGACAGGCCTTTGTCGTCCTCGTCCGTGTCTTCACCATCGGACGGATCGAACACCGGCACGGTGACCGGCTCGCCACTGAACAGAGTCAACTCGAAGGTCTGTCGCTGCCCCTCGACCCCGGCAACACGTACCGCGGTGACCGTGGCGTATCGGTAAGTGAGTCGCTGCGTGCGCTGGGAGGCACCCGCATAGAAGTCGAGATCGATGTCGACCTGCCGGACGCCCTCATCGGTGAGCAGGAACAGCAGCATCCGATATCGCGAGTAGCGCCAAGGGCCGTGCTGCACCCGGGCGCGTTTCGCGGATCCTCCTCGGGCTTCGATGAAAGCGTGCGCGATCACGTGATCCGGCCTAAGCCGGTAGTAACGCATGGTCTCCTCGACGAGGATCCGGCGGTCGCACTCGAGCCACTCGGCCATCTCCGCGTCGGTCGGTTTGCAGGTCAGCTTCTGGACCCATCGTTCGTATGCCTTCTGGCGCCGAGCGAGTCGCTGCCAATACTCCTTCTCGTCGGCTCTCGTCCGCCGTCGTTCCGCATCGAGTCGGAACACCCCCATCACGGCGAATACTCCGGACGGCACGCTGATCAGGAGCCATGCCGTTCCTACGAGTGGCGCCGTCGTCAGCGCGGTCGGCACGATCCAGAAGCCGGCGGCGATCACCACCGCGAATCCGGTTATGCACGCGGCCTTCACCCGTAGCGGCGCGCGCCATTGTTGTTGATAGGCGAGGAGGGTGCCGTTGTCCCACTGGGCCCGTACCTCACTCACCAGGTGACGGACGAGCCAGGCGATCTGATCATGTTTGGTCCGCTTTTCCCGGTAGAGCTCCGAGAGCTCGTCGCGGATGCTCTGGCGGATTCCTGCGGTCTGCTCGAGCCAGCTCTCCCGGTCCGTGCCGTCCTTGGGGACGTACTTGCGGAAGTAGTTGTCGACCAGGCGGCCCACCCCGCGGGCGAAGCCGTCCACTGGAGCGTTCTCGTCCTTGCGCGCGGCCTTCATCTGCTCGTTCTTGGCTCGCACCCGTTGGATCCGGAAGTACCAGTCTGATCCGTTCACCAGAAATACCGCGGCCCCCACGACCGCCAGCGCGGACGCGAGCATTAGCGAAAGTTCACCGGACCGCAGCGCCGACGAACCCACCTGGAGGCAGGCGTACCCGAAGATTCCGCCGCCACCGAGCGCGCGCAGCCAATCGATCGGTTCCGCGGAGAAGGGTCGCGCGTGACGTGCCCGAGGCTCCGTCGGCTTCGGTTCGAAGAAGGCCCAGACCCGGTTCTCGCGGTCGCCGGATGCCTTCCCGATGTATGCCTGGTCCACGGAGAGCTGCCACATCTGATCCTCGATCGAGCCTTCTTGCAGCACACCCAGGTGCCTCAGGATGAGGTCACGCTGGCGGGGCGCGAGACGCTCAACCGCTTTGACCACCTCTCCGGTGTCTCCTCTTCGGACGCTACTGAGCAGTAGGAAGATCGCTCGCAGGCCGGCGTGCCACGCGTCGTGACCGTCGAGCGGCCTGACGTGATCGCAAATGACGTCGATCTGATCGAAGTCTGCGCTGTCCAACTGGTGCCTGGTGCGCCCGGTCAACAACGCGAGAAGCCGGTAGAAGTGCACCTCGGCGGTTTCGTATCCGTCGGCGACAGCCTGCTCGATGACGTCGCGCGCCTTGGCCGGAATGTGGGCGTCCAGGAGACGGACCCCTCTTCGGAAGGTGTCCTCCGGAGAAGTGTCGTTCTCCGCCTTGTAGTCGCCCGCTACGTGGACCACGTTGCCTTGGACCACACTGGCCTGAACGCCGACGGAGGCGTTGCCTCCTGCAACGTTGGTATGTGTCGCCGTGCTCACGACAGGTCCTTGGCCAGCGAGATGATGGCGGCCAGATGAGCAGCGAGGTCGGCCGTGTCGCCGACCAGGCCGTTCAATTTCTTGAGCGCTACGAGCAGCTTTCCGCGGCTGGCCGGTGTCTGCTCGTCGACGCGGCCGCTCGCCCCGTCCAGCTCGTCGTTCGCCGCCGCGTAGGTGTCGTCGTCCAGGCGGCCGTCCAGGTGAGCCTTGTTCAGCAGGTCGCGGAACGTCGCGAGTTCGGTTGCCAGGTCGGCTGCATCCGGTGCGTTGCCACCCGAGGTCACATTGCCGATGACCTGCCCGTACTGGGCGCCAACCCGGGCGTTGCCCTGCGCGATGTTGGTGAATGAGGGGCCGTTCGTACCCATGGGTGTTTCCCTTCCCCGCGTCTGCCGCTGACCGTTGCCGCCCTGCGTGACCAACTCGTTCGCCAGTGCCGCGGCGAACGCCGCCGCGTGCGCCGCGGCGCGCGGCTGCCAGTTCGCCCCGTCCGCCTGCGCCTTCGTGCCGTCGGCCCGGTCGCTGATCCCGCGGACCACCACGACCGGCAACGCGTCGTTGAGGTGCGCCGCCTGGGCGACACCGGCCGCCTCCATCTCGATCGCCAGCGCGTTGTTGTAGTGCTGGCGCACCCAGCGGGCCTGCTCGGAGATCCGCGAGTCCTGCACCACCTCGCCGGCCGCGATCGGCGCGAAGCGCACCCGGGCCCGCGGCTCCGGGAACCACTCGCCGGTCCGGATCAGGTGCTGGACGATCTGCCCGGCCCGGTGCGAGATCTCCCACGCCTTCGGCCGGGCCTTCAGGCCGTCGTCCTCGGACGTCCCGCCGTGATACGCGTAGACCTGCGAGGCGACCACCACCTCGCCCAGCTCGACGCCCGGCCACAGCGCGCCGGCCACGCCGACGAACAGCAGGGCGGCCGGGGAGAACTCGGTGATGGCCCGCTCGGCGAGGACGGCGGAGGAGTTGTTGCCCTGGCCGACCAGCCCGAGGACGACCCGGCACCCCCGCGGGCCGAGCCGGCCCGTCTCGAACCGCGTGCCGGCCGGATGCCAGTGCACCTGCGGATCGTTGATTTTCTTCCGTACGGCTTCGTACTCGACGTTCAGGGCGGTGAGGATCACGACGACGTCAGTGCTCATGCTCGCTCTGTCCTCACGTTGTCCGCCGGTGCCGGCGGCCGGGTCATCGGGGGGTGCAGCGTGTCCCGGGGCCCGGGACGGAACAGCCGCGCCGGGCGGCCGTTGTCGTTCTTCCTGGTGGGTCCGGCGGGCACGATGAAGCCGTCCACGCTCTGCACCTTGCGGTAGAAGTTCCGCGGATCGAGCCGGACGCCCCACACCGCCTCGTAGACCTCCTGCAGCTCGGCGATCGTGAACATCGCCCCGCAGAACGCGGTGGCCAGCGCCGAGAACTCGAGCTTCGTCCGGGCCCGCTCGACACCGGCCGTGATGATCTGCCGGTGGTCGAAGGCGAGGGCGGCCCCGTCGGCCAGCGCCACGTCCGTCGGCACCCACCAGGCCTGCGCCGCGTCGGTCCCGGCGACCGGCTCCGGCAGTCGCGGCGCGATCGCCAGGTAGGCCACCGAGACGACCCGCCCGCGCGGATCCCGGCCCGGCGTGCCGTAGACGCCGAGCTGCTCCAGGTGCAGCTCCTCGGCGGCGAGCCCGGCCTCCTCGGCGAGCTCCCGTCCCGCTGCCGCGGCGAGATCCTCCTCGGCGTGGTTGAGGAAGCCGCCGGGCAGCGCCATGGCCCCGGCGAACGGTGCGACACCGCGTTGCACGAGCAGCACCTGAAGCCGCCCGCCGCGCAACGTGAAGATCACTAAGTCCACTGCCAGCAGCACGTGCGGCGGCTCCCAGGCGTCGATGTCCATGGATGCCACGCTGCCTTACTGTCAATCTGACAGGAAGTGCTGGCGAGTGTCAATCTCCCGACTCGGCGCGGGTGATCACAGGCCGGCGGCGGCCAGGGTGGCGAGGAAGGTGGTCTTGCGGGCGTGGGTCTCCTTGACGCCGGCGAGGAAGGCCGGGTAGTCGCGGCCGGCTCGCTCGTGCAGGTCACGCAGGTCGGCCAGTAGGCGCGCGGCCTCGGCGTACCCCTTCTTGTCCTTGCGGTCGACAGCGGCCTCGACCCGGTGGGCGAAGGCCGGGATCGCATCCGCAGGATGCGTCTTCGCGCGTTCCTCGGCGACCTGGTACAGCTTCCCGGTGCTGCACTGGTACTTCCCGGCGGCCGCCCACGCGGCGTCGACGTCTCCGCCGTCCAGCAGGATCTGGACCAGCGGGTCGGCGTGGTAGCCGCCGTGCGCCGCGCGGTCGTGCAGGTGGGTGTTGGCGCGTTCGGCCACCTCGGTCAGCGTTCCGGCGCGTTCGGCCGCGTCGAGCAGGGCACGGTGACCGGGGCTGTCCGGGCGTTCGGCGAACAGCCTCCACCGGACCTCGGCGGCCGCGGCGTCGTCGCCTTCGCCGGTGAGCAACTCGGCGAGCAGCAGATCGATGCGGTGATCGCGCCGGTCCGCCTCGGCCAGCCCGCGCCGCAGCCAGGCGATGGCCTCCACCGGCCGCCCGGCGTCCCGGAGCACCTCGCCGATCTGGACGTACCGATAGGCCTGCGGCAGCTCCTCGGCATACACCGCGACCAGCGCGTCCGGGTCCTGCGCGATCGCTTTCAGGTACTCCTCGCGCAGGTGCCGTACGGCCCACTGGCCGGCGGATCCGAGCCGCGTTCCGGCGAGGTCGGTGAGGTGCTGCCAGTACACCGCCAGGCCGCTCTCCCCGAGCCCGTCGGCGAAGTCGCCGATCGGAACCTCCGGCCACCCCGGCCCGTTGACCTGGAAATCGATCATCCAGGTGGCGAGCTCGGCCGGGTCGGCGGGCGGTGCGGCCCGGCACGCCTTCGCATAGCCGGCGACGGCCCGGCGGATCGCGTCCCCGATCATCCCGGAGGAGTCGTCGGCCTGCTCGGTCGTCTTGGTCAGGTGCTGGATGGCCGTGCGGTAGAGCGGCCCGATCTCCTGCGGGGACTGCGCGGCCGCCACGTCGAGGGCGTCCAGCACCTCGCCGGCTTTGCGCGCGTAGTCGAAGCTGCGCCCGTACGGAAGAAATCCGCGACCGCGCAGGGCGCCGAGCACCCGCCGCAATTCCTTGACGTCGGGCGTGCCGTGGGTGGCGGCCCGCAGCGTCAGCGTCCGCCGCAACCCCGGATCGGCCTCGACCAGCTCCATCACCAGCTCGACGAGGGCGTCCGGCCCGATCGCGCGCAGATAATCCCGAAGATCTGTTTTCGGTGCCTTGACCATGGACTCATTCCACCATCGGGGTGGGGCTCGGGCCGAGCGCGGCCCGCGGCGTTTTATGCTGCGCGGGTGCCGGTGTCGAAGAAGCGGAAGAAGCCCAGCAAGCCCAACGCGGCGGCGAAGGCCGCCCGGCTCCGGGCGCAGCGGCCGGTGGAGTCGATGATGGACGTCGACAGCCGGGTCCGGACCGATCGGGAGCGATTCGACGCGGCCCGTCGTGAAGCCTCGGTCGCGCCGGCGGCCGCCCTGGTCGCGGAGTTGACGGCGCTCGCCGCGTCACGGTCGGACGTCGAGCTGGCGGACGAGCTCTGCGCGCGGCTCGGACCGCTGCTCTCCGAATTGGACGCCCGCAAGCCGGTCACCCGGATGATCAGCCCGGACATCTTCGCCGGGGCGCTGGCCCAAGCGGCCACGGCGAACGACGGCCCGGACGCGCCGCGGGTGCTGTCCGCCCTGGCCGGGGTCCTGCCCCAGTCGTTCACCGGCGCGGCCGCCCCGCCGGTCGGCGAGACCCGGTGGACCCGGGACCGGTACGGGAGCCGCTACGGCATCACCGCGTCGTTCCCGGCCGGCGACGGGGAGCGCTGGTATCTGTGGGACGTCGACACCTGCGCCCTCCTGGTGGCCACCGTGCACAGCGGCTTCTACCCGACCGCTGAGGACGCCCTCGCCGCGTGGCAGCAGGGCGTCGGCGAGTTCGCCGCGGCCGGCACGACGTGGGGTGAGATCGACGACCGTGCGCTGCTGCGGAAGCTGCTGCCGGTGTCCGAGGGTGATCTCCGGATGGGCGGCGAGACCGCCGACCAGTTCGCCGAGTATCACCGCTGCCGCCGGCTGGCCGAGTCGCTGCTGCAGCTGCCGGCACCACCGCCCGCCGAGCCGGCCGACGCGGCGTCCTTGTTCTCGGCGTGGCTGACCGAGCGGGGGACCACCCTCAGCACCGACGACGTGCACGACGTCGCGGCGTCGCTGACCGAGATCTGGGGCGGGGCGCGGGACATCAGCTTCGACACTTTCTCGCCGCACCGGGTGGCGTACACGAAGCAGTACGTCCACGACGACTACGACGAGGCGTACGGGTCGTTGCTGCTCGCCACGCTGCCGGAGTGGATCCGGTGGCTGGCGTCGACGACGGGTGCGGAGCCGGAGCTGCTCGACCGGGCACTGGAAGCGGTGGAGACCGCCGTCTACGACGACAACCCCCTCGCCTGCGTCGTCGAATAGCCCGGCTCAGGCCGGGGACTGCGGCGGGCGGCTGCCGGGGATCAGGTCGAAGTAGCCTTCCCTCGCGTACTCGTTCTGCGGGTCGACGCCTCGCAGCGCCTCCCAGACGGGATCCAGGTCCGCGGCGCGTTCCTCGAGCAGGCCGCGGACCACCGAGGCCAGTTGGTCGTCGGTCATGGCGGCCGCGCCGCCCGGCATCGGGCCGTCGAGGAGCTTCTGCAGGATCACCGCCCACTGGGAGCTGACCCCGGCGACGTTCCGGGCCCGGCGGGCGGCGACATCCCGCTCGTAGTCGAGGGTGATCAGCCGTTCCCAGAACGGGCGGACGTGCTGCTGGACACGCTGGTCGAGATCGACCCGGACGTGGGCTCGGCAGGCGACCTCCTGGCCGCGCCGCTGATACTTCCACTCGCCCACCCGGTCGAGCCGTTCGCGGAGGCGGTTCTCGAAGTCGCCACCGCGGTGCGCCTCCACCCCGCGAGCCACGTCGGTCGCGATCTCCTTCAGGTAGCTGTGGGCGTACGGAAGAAAACGTTCCACCAGGGAGTGCAGGGCGTAGCGTTCCAAGCCGTCGGTCGTCCAGACGAACGTGCCGGACACCTCGAAGTGGAAGGCGAAACCGCGGGCCGGGACGGTCAGGGCGGTGATGCTGCGGCGCTCGGTCTGGCGACCCGGCGGCGTGGGCGGCCGGGGCGGGACGGAGGGAACGGGATCCGGTCCGCGGAAGCCGGCCAGCAGCCGTTTCCACAGAGCGGCAAGGCGGATGCCGAGGCGTCGCCACCAGCCGGGTGCGGCGGGCGGCGGGTTCTTCGGGTCGGTCACGTCGTCCACTCCTTGATCAGTCCGGCGATCCAGCCGGGGGCGTCCGGGCGGTCCAGCAGCAGTCGCAACCGGCGCCGCAACGGTGGTGATTTCGTCGTCAACTCGGTCAGCAGGTCACCGGCGGCTCCGCGCAACTCCCGGACGGCGTCGGCGTACTGCAGCCAGCCGAGCAGCGCCGGCCAGGCCATCGTCCGGGTGCTGTCGGCGAGCAACGCGGCATGCCAGAGCGGGCCGAGGTCGTGCACCGGCACGGTGCCGTCGCGGAGGCCGGCCAGCAGCATCGGCGGGCTGTCCCAGCCGGATCCGACCGGCACGTCGGCCATCCGGACCAGGGCCCGGGCCGCGTGCCGGATGACCATCCGATCCGGCCCGTCCGCGCGGATCCAGTCGGCGAGCGTCCGTACGATCACCCCGGCCAGCGCGGGCTCGAGGAGCTGACGGACCGCCTCGGCGATCGTCCAGCTCCGCCACTGCGCCGGGTCGCCGGCGATGGTGCGGAGATCGGCGAGGTCCCACTGCGGATCGTTCTGGCGCAGGCCACTCGCGTACGCGGCCGCCGCGGTGTCCCGGCTGGCCTTCGTGGCGGCCGAGACCCAGTCGTGCACCGCCTGCAGTGCCCGGTCACGGTGGGTCCGGGTCAGGCTGAGTGCCATCGCGGTCTGTGCGGCCGCCTGCCGGACCCGGAGCTTCCGGTCGCGGCTCCAGGCGTCGACGATCTGGGGAAATGCCTCGTCGAAGTCGGCCATGGCCAGTTTGGTCGCGGCGTGTATCGCCGTCGGGCGGAACTCGTCGATGGCGACGAGCTCGTTCAGCCAGGCGACCAGGGCGGGCCGGGTGTGGTCGAACTCGTGCCAGGCCACGTCGAAGACCGCGTCGAGCAGGTCGTCGTCGAGCCGGGCCAGCGGACGCGATCCCCACCGTTCCGGGTGCCAGTCGCCGAGCAGGGCCGCGGTCGAGTGCTCCAGCGCGGTCCGGCCCAGGTCGGTCCAGCCGGACTCCGCGTCGAGCTGGGACAGGAGCAGGCCGGTGATGGTGAAGACCTGTCCGATCGGCCGGCCGGCCGCGGCGGCGTAGGCGATCCGGAACGCCCGTCGATGTTGCCGGAGCCGCCGTCGCCCCGGCGGGCCGCTCTCCTGCTGGACCTCCAGGTAGCTCGCCGCCCGCTTGAGCAACGCGGCATGGCTGTTTGTCCGGGCGAAGTCCACCACATCGGGCCCGGGCAGCGGCAGAAGCCGTTCCACCAGCGCGACGACCTCGCCCGGCGTGGCCGGCAGGGAGATGTCCGTCTCCAGGACTCTGAGGCACTTCGCCCGCTGGTCCGCATTTTCGGCCAGGCGTTGCGCGTGGGCCCGGAAAACATTGCCGGAGTTCGGGATGACGTGATCGACGTTGCCGTCGCTGTACGGTTTCGCGCGGTCGGTGCGATTTCTGATCAGCACCAGTTTCGATTCGGCGCGGTGTATCTCCGCGTCCAGCCGGCTGATGATCGGTGCGGGGTCCTCGTCGCCGATGGAGAGCAGGTACCCGTGCCGGAGCCGTAGGTCCACCTTCTCGTGGACCGCGGCGGCGACACTTTCGTCCTGGGGAACCTGGATCTCGACGATGGCGTCACCGAAACGCTCCGCGAGCGCGTGGTAGGCCGTGCTGAGCCGCCCGGTCCCCGAACCGCCGGTCAGGCAGACGGTGGTCCGGTGGTCGAGATGACGCCCCAGCTCCTCCTCCACGCCCACCGGGACGTAGAAGTTCTTGATGTCCGGCGGGACCGCCGGCGGGGTGAGATTCGGGCGCTTGCGCTCCGACGCGTTGACCTGGACGTTGCCGTTGCCGTACATGGACGCGCCGGTCGCGGTGATCCGCGCGAACGTCTGGCTGTCGAAGTGGGGACCCAGGATCCGCTTGAGGAGTGCTTCCGCCATGCGGAGCTCGTCCGGTTCGACCTTGCTCTCTTCGGGCTGCTCCGGTTTCTCCTCGTCCTTCTGCTCAGCGTCGTCCGGCTTTTCCGCGGGATTCTTGCCCTTCTCTGCGGACTCATCGGACTCATCCGCTTTTGGCTCGGCGTCCGCGCGGTGTCTGGTCTCTGCGGTCTGCGGGGTGTCGTCGGTGGCCGCCGGTTCGTCCGCGGGCGGCTTCGCCTCGTCGGTCATCGCCAGGACCCCCGGTTGTTCTGGGTGTTGTGGTTGCCGAAGACCGCCGGGCCCTCCGTCCGGATGTCGCGGAACATCTGCGTCGGCTGCGACTCGGCGGCGGCAGCGCTGGGCTGCGGTTGCCGCGGTGCGGCACTGTGCTCCGGCGCGTCGCCGGAGGCCGCGTTCTCGTGCGGGACGTAGAGCCAGGCCGGCTGCGCGAAATCCTTCTCCGTCAACTCGGCCAAGACCTCCTGGAACAGGTCCGGTCGCAGGTCCTGGTAGTGCCGGACCACGTCCGCGTAGATCGGGTCGGAGACCATCAGCACCACGTTGGCGCGCGGGAAGCGGCGCTTGAGCGCGTCCTTCAGCACTGGTGAGTCGATCAGCCGGCACACCGTGACCACCGCTTCGCCGGGATATCCGTTGGCGCCGTCGAGATGAACCAACCCCTGGTGTACGGCGACCCGCAGCCGGATCCGGCCGTCCTCGCTGCGGCCCAGGTTGTACTGCCGCAGCATGCGGTCCAGGGTCGGCGTCAGGTTGCCCACCAGCGCCCGCTCGCTGGCGTCCGGCGGGAGGATTGCCAGCTCGCCGTCGCCGGCCTGTTGCTGCAGCCAGGTGGGCCGGTCCACGCCGAGTTCGGCGGCGGCCTCGTCCATGATGCGGCGGAAGTCCTGCTGGGCGCGGTATTGCAGCGCGTTGCTGCGACGGCTGTAGCTCTCCATGTCGACGGAGACGACCACTCGCCGTTTCGGGTCACTGAACTCGGGCATCTGCGCACCCTCTCCGGTGGGATGTCGGACCCTGATATCTCTACCGGCCGGGCCCACCGCGAAATGCATATAAATATGAAATGCCAATTTTCGGTCATCGATGGCGTCCCCGATTGAAGTTGCCCAGAGTGCTGGACATGATGCTCTGCGTAGCGGTTTTCTCTGGCTGGCCCTCGAGGAGTTCCGGTGGACGACACGCACTGGTCGGTCCGTACCCTGCTCGGCCGGCTCGCCCCGCAGGCCCGGGCGGCGCTGCTCGGAGCCGGGGTGCGCCGCAGCTACCGGAGCGGGGAGGTGCTGATGCACGAGGGCCTACTGGAGACGCACGTGGTCGTACTGGAAAGTGCTTTGGCGAAGGTGACCGCGCGCCTGCCGAAGGGCCGGCACGCGCTGATCTCGATCCGGATCTCCGGCGACATCGTCGGCGAGATGTCCGCGCTCAACAACCTGCCCCGCTCGGCCACCGTGACCGTCTGCCGGCCCTCGACGATCCGGGTGATCGGCCGCGACCGGTTCCGCGACTTCCTGCGTCAGCACGCCGACGCCGCGATCGAGGTGGCCGGGATCGTCGCCGACCGGCTGCGGGCCGCCAACCGCCGCCGGGTCGACTTCGCGTCCTACCCGGCCAAGGTCAGGGTCGCCCGCGCCCTCGCGGAGATCGGCGCCAGCCACGGCCACCGCACCCCGGACGGCATCGCCGTCGACATCGAGCTGACCCAGTCGGAGCTCGCCACGTTGTGCGGCGCCGCGGACATCACGGTCCACAAGGCCCTGCACGACCTCCGCGAGGCGAAACTCATCGACACGGTCTACCGCGGCTTCGTCATCCGCGACCCGGAATCGCTGAAGTCCGCCGCAAGGCTCGCCTCATGACCGTCCGGCACGCAAGAATCTCCGGATGAAGTACGGGACCGCGGTGAAGCGGCTGCAGACGATCGCCGACCGCTGCCAGCACGTGGGTGACCTGGACGAGCTCCTGCTGGTCGGCGCGTATGCGTTCGGTGCGGTCCTCGACGAACCAGGCGACCTGGACTTCGTGCAGGTCGCCTTCGTCCTCGACCTGCCGCCGGACGATCTGCCGTGGCACACGCAACCCCAGAGCTGCAGCAGCATGCCGTACTTCCTGCAGATCGACAAGGGTGGCGTGGACCGGTTCTGGCGCTCCGCGTCGAGGCCGGTGTCCAACCACCGGATCGTCCGGCCACTGCGGATCTGGTCTCGCGAGGACGGGCCGGACGCTGTCGCTCTGGACGCACTTCGCCGCGGCGAGGCGGAGGAGTTGCGGCCGGCGGCTCCGGGCGCCGCCGAGTTGCGGGAGCAGCTCACCGCGGAGCTGGCGACGAGCCTCGCCCACCTACGTCGCGTCGAGGGGAGCTACTGGGAGCGCGAGTGGCGCCGGGACAACCGGGGCGGCGGCACCTACCCGGAGAACCACTTGTGGGACGCCACCCACGGCTACCTCGACCTCCTCGACGCCATCTCCTGACATCACCGCTGGCGGGTAGTTCAAGAGCCGGAACACCAGGTCTACCTTTGCTGGCCTCCTCGGGGTGCCACATATATGGCGATCGTTGAGACCGGCGTTGGGGTCGTTGAAGATCCAATTGGATGATCCCTTTCTCTATCGATGATCCGAGCTGGAGAATGGCTATGGGTGATTGGCTGGCAACTGGCCGGAATGTCTTCTGAAGGAATCGGTGAGTATTCAGCCGAACGAGTGATCACTCAATTGACATAGGGTGATCTATCCGTTTACGGTCAGCCCGCTGACCTTGCAAGGTCGCCGAGCTCCGGCGGTTCAGAGGGTGTTGGATCTCCGGTGGCCCCGCCTGCCCGTTCCGTCCTGAGGTTTGCCACACTCCGCTTACTGTCAGCGCCATGGGGTATCGGAAATGTCAGAGCCGCGTTCTAGAATTGGTTGCTCAACCAACCAGGTCCACCCCTCCGCCTGGAAGGGTCAGCTAGATGGCGATCAAGAGCAAGAAGCCGGGAAGCATCCGGTCCCGGAAGGTCAAGTTCAGCCCCGCGAAGCCGGCTGTCGAGGTGACAGAGCTGAGCGACGACGAGTGGCGCGCGGCCGCTCGTCTCGGGTTGCAGCGACTCGGCCTTACCTTCGACGAGCTTGCGCAGCAGGCGGCCAGTCGTCGGTTCGAGACTCCCGAGGCCCTGAAGTTCTGGCGGGTCCTTGGCGGTGAGCGGCCTTGATCTTGGTTCGCAGGCGCGGCGATTCGCTCAGGCCTTGCAAGACGTCCTCAACAAGACGGTCTGTGATCACACACAGCTAGGCGCCGTCATCAACAGCCGAACCAAACGTGCTCACATCGGCACGCGCCTGAATCGCGTGGACCTGATGACGGACAAAGTCCAGATGCGCTCGCGGGCTCGCACCAAGATCTGGCTTGACGTCAGTTCGGTTTGGTATCGGAACGACGAGGGCTTCCTTACCGCCACGAGCACCTATTGGGGTGTCTATCTCGGCGAGGAGCATGAGGATCTGCTCCTGCACTACGACTACGAGCGCGATAAGGACCTTTACACCGAGGCTCATATCCAGGTCGCCGGCGTGCATCCCGCACTGGAACGGATGCTGGGGGAGGTGGGTCGCAATGGCGACCACATGAAGGATCTCCATCTGCCGGTAGGAGGGCGTCGGCTTCGGCCGTCTCTGGAGGATCTCTTGGAGAGCTTGATCGCCGAGCGGCTCCTGGACCCGAAACCCGGGCACGAAAAGATCCTCGGCGATTCGCGGCGGGAGTACCGCGTCAAGCAGATCTCTGCCTTGGTCCGATCGAATCAGGAGACAGCTGCTTCCGTGCTCCGGGAAACCGGATGGGACGTGGCCAAGAAATCCGAGGAGGGATTCTTGGCCGGGCTTCGCCGAAGTCGAAAAAATCGGTCTTGATGCATCGTCACGATCAGCGGATCCAGCCTGCTGGAGATGTCGCCTTCAGCTCGCGTAGACCGTTTCTGGGGCACGGCTGACGTGGACCAGGCTGGTCAGGAAGTCGCGGGTTTCCGGGTCGGCGGAGTGCAGGACGGTGCCGCGCATGCCGCGGGTCATCAGGACCTTGTAGGTGTTGCGGATCAGGCGGTCGACCTCGTCGTCCGGCAGCGACTTGCGAACGCCGGGTTCTTGAACTCCGTTCGCCGGGTCACCAGACGGCCGTCCCGGGCCACCAGGTCGGGCCGATGATGACGCCGGACCACTCGTACTCGAAGCCCTGTGCCGTGTAGACACAGCCGACCTGACCGAAACCGTTCGGGTCGGTGGCCCAGAACGGGCTGCCGGGCGCGTCGCCGACGCTGCGGTCGCTCTTCACGTTCCACGGGAACAGTTCGGTGATGTCGCGGTCGACCGCGTTGTGCAGGTAGGCGACACCGCGCACGGTGTGACCGTGGCCGGACAGCGGGCCGAGGAAATCGACCAGGTACTCGCAGTATTCGCCGGTTCCCGGGTGGACGCCGGCGAGTACGGCGTCGATGCAGCGGCTGGTCAGGGCCAGCGTGTTCTCGGTGGCGAAACGAAGGAGACCGGCCGCGGACACGCGGAATGCCGACATGAGCTGTTGCCCCCGGGCAGCACGAATTTATCGTGCGGATGGGAGGCATATCCAGCTTCGGAAGCCTGTCGGAACCGCATACGGACAACGCAGACTGTAGCGGTCGCATTAGCAGGCCGCTACGACGCGGGTCCGGCGTCGGCGGGCGCCGCCGGGCGGTTACTTGATGCCGGTCTGTGAAGGGTCCTTCAGGGCCGTGTCGATGTCGGCGCTGGCTTTTGTCAGGATGGACTGGATCTGGGGGCGGGTCAGGGCTCCATCGGACTGCCACAGGTCGGCCAGGTCCTTGGCGATGATGCTTTCGACCACGATCCACGCTGGGATCGAGGGGTACATCTTGCCGGCTGGGATCATCTCGCGGAACGCCGCGTAGGCCGGGTCCGACTCCAGGCGGGTGCCCTTGATGGCCGCGGTCCGCGACGGCCACAAGCCCGACGTCACGCCGTAGCGGCGCTGGCTTTCCTCGCTCGTCAGATACTTCACCCACTCGAAAGCGGCGTCCGGGTGCTGCGCCGACTTCAGGATTGCCAGGCCGGAACCGCCCAGGAAGCCGAAGCGGCCGGTCTTTCCCGCCGGCATCGGGGCCGTTCCCCAGCCATTACGCAAGCCCGGGCGGTTCGGTTCCGACAAGTAGTCCCCGACGGACTGGGAATTGTCGATGGTGATGGCGCCGATGCCGTTCGCGAACGCTTCCGGGACGTCGCTGGAGGTCAGCCTCATCGCCTTCGGGTCGTCGTAGAGGCCGACCAGGCGCTGGTAGTAGGCCACACCGTCGACGGCGGGGGGTTCGGCCAGCAGGGAATGGTCGCCGGCGCTGTTGAGCAGGTCGCCGCCCGCGCCCCAGATGAACGGGGCGACGTTGTGGATGATGCCGAAATTGTTCTCGTTGCCGATCGCCAGCGGCCACACCGTACCGTTGGCGTCTTTGATTTTCTTGAGGGTTTTCTCGAATGCGGGCCAGTCGGTGAACGCGGTCGCCGGGTCGACGCCCGCCTGCTTGAGGACGTCCTTGCGGTAGAACAGCGCGCGGACGTCGGTCAGCCAGGGCAGCGCGGTGATCTCGGCCGAGCCGAGCTGATGGCTGGCGCTCCAACTCGCGGCCGCGAACACGTCCGGGCCGCCGACCGCGGCGACTTCCGATTCGGTGTACGGACGCAGAGCGCCCAGCGCGCTGAACCCGCCGACCCAGGTCGTGCCCATCACGGTGACGTCCGGGCCCTCGCCGCTCGTCGTGGCCGTGCTCAGGCGGGTCAGCGCCTCGCTCCACTCGATGCGTACCGGATTGATGGTGATGTTGGGGTGGGCCTCGTGGAACTTCTCGGCCTCCTGGAGCACCGCACGGTCCTGAATCGGGCCGCCGTAGGGCATGTACCAGAAGTCGAGAGTGACGGACGGCTGGCCGGTGGGATAACCGACGCCCCCGCGCGACGGGGAGGGCGCGGTGCCGCACGCGGTCAGCAGCAGCAGAACGACCATCGTCGCGACGGCAGGGAGACGCCTCGTCATATCAGCCTCATCGGCCGTGCCCGGCGACCGCTGAGCGGGAAAACGCTTGGCCGGACGCCTCCGCCCGCCGATATGAGGACCGTGACCGGCGGACGGGGGACCTCGGAGTCGTGGCGGTGGCCGCGCATCCTGGTGCTGACGATGCTCCTGCTCGCCAGCGTGACGGTCGCCAACTTCGTGCTGCACGGGCGCAGCGGCGACCACGAACTCGCCCGGTCCCGGCTCAGCCAACTCGACATGCTGCTGCACGAGGAGAGCTCGCTGCAGTGGAAGACCCTGGCAAAAGGCAACACTCCGGTACGGGTGGCGCGCGAGCTCGGCGCGATCCGCTCACAGGAGAAGAAGATCCAGGAGGAGTTGGGGGTCAGCGACGCGCTGCGCAAGCAGGTCGCCGACTACCACGCCGTGCTGGACACCGAACTCGGCCTGCTCGGCGTCGGCAAGACCGCGGACGCGCTGGCCCTGGAACAGCAGCGGACCGAGCCGGCCTTCGTCGCGCTGGCCGCCGAACTCGACCAGCTCGGCGAGGCCGAGATGACCGCGGCCGGGGTGGCGAAGAACATCGCCGGCCTGACCCTCGCGCTGGCCATGATCGCGGTGGCCGCCCTGATCGGGCTGCTGCTGTACCGCTTCGAACGCGAGCACCGCATTGCGCGGCGGGTCACCGACGAGATGCTGCACCAGCAGTCGATCGCGCTGGAGACGCTCACCGAGCACGAGGCGCTGGTACGCCACCAGGCGCTGCACGACCCGCTGACCGGGCTGCCCAATCGCCGGGCGCTCAGCGCGCTGCTGGCGGGCGGCGGACGGCAAGCCCTGCTCCTCGTCGACCTGGACGATTTCAAGCCGGTCAACGACCAGCTGGGCCACGCCGCCGGCGACGAACTGCTCGTCACCGTCGCCCGGCGGCTGCACCGCTGCGTCCGGGAGGGTGACAGCGTGGTCCGGCTCGGTGGCGACGAGTTCGCGGTGTTCGTCCAGGACGGCGACGCGGCGGCCGCCGTCCACGTCGCCGAACGCATCGTCGACCAGCTCGGGGAGCCGTTCCACATCGCCGGCACCACGGTCCACATCGGCGCCAGCGTCGGTGTCGCGGTCGGTGCGGACGTCGTCGACGGCGATCTGCTGCTCCGCGAGGCGGACGAGGCGATGTACCGGGTGAAGCAGGCCAGCAAGGGCGGGTATGCGGTCGCCGGGTCGGCCCATACGGCGTGACCAGCGGTTATGCGCGGAAAAGTGGACATTACTCGCTGATTGCACACTTGTGGGGGATCGGGATGTGGTCGAGTCTTTGAGGCTCTGCCTGGGCGCCCGATAGAGTCGCACCTGTGGAGCATGATTTGAGCGTTGTTCGAGTCCCCTACCTGCCTGGCAGGCCGATCAGGGTCGGTACCGTCCTGACGCAAGAGGGAGAGCTCTATCTGGTCCGGTGGGACGACGGAGCCGAGGAAGAGATCAAGCCCGGCGAGTACGAACTTCTGGCCCCGCGTGACTCGCTGCGGTTCGCATCGTTCGTCGATGCCGAAGCGGTGCGCGCCGATTTCGAGGCCGATCCGCTGGGGATCGTGCTGCGGGTGCTGGGAGAGAACGGCACGCCGATGACCCGCGGCCAGATCGCGACGTATCTCGTCGATCTGGGTGTGGAACGCAAGCGGTTCGCTGCCAAATGGCGCAAGGTCCAGACCGCGCTGGCGTCGACCGACGGCGTGACGGTCAGCGGCGAAGCCACTGACCTGGCGTTCGCCTGGGACGGCGAGTTGGCCGTCGAGCCGGTGGCAGTGGCCGAGGAGAGTTAGCCGACGCTAGAGCTGCGTCGCCCCAAACACCTTGTCAGGCGGAGGGGCGACCCGGCGGCGTTTCCAGTGTTTTTCGGGGTCAAGGCTGCTGGAGTTGGTCCAGCGGCACTCCGTTGAAGACCCTGACCAGGTTGGCGTCATGGTCCGCGGCCACGAGGGCAGCGGCGAGCTCATCCAGGCCGGGGAAGTCACCGAACCGGGTCTGCAACACCAGGCGCATTGAGCGCACCAGACTCTGTTTGTAGCCTTGCTCAAATTGTTGCTTGAGGCCTTCTTTGCGGCCTCGCTCCAGGTATTTCTGGGCGATCTCACGGCCGGCTTCCGTTTCTTCGAGGAAGTTGCCCATCCCTCTGCTCCTCTACGCTCGCGCTGATCGACGGTGACGTTGTGATCAGAGTTGCTGCAGTTCGGTCAGGGGGACTCCGCTGACGACTTTCACCAGGTTGGCGTCGTGGTCTTCCGCCACGAGTTTCCTTGCGAGGTCGTCCAGGCCGGGAATGTCACCAAACCGGGTCTGCAGCGTCAGGCGCATTGAGCGCACCAGGCCTTGCTCGAGGCCTCGGTCCAGGTTTTTCTGGGCGATCTCACGGCCGGCTTCTGTTCCTTCGAGAACGTTGCCCATTCCTCTGCTCCTCAACGCAGTGACGACCTGAGCTGCGAGACCTTCCTCGGCCAGCATACAAAGGTCGACGAGAACCAACTGTTGCTCGGGGTTCGGCAGCTCGCCGATCCGCCCGCCGATCCGGTCGGCGAAATCGGCCGGCCGCCGGCTCGACCACAGCACGAGCGGGGCGAGCGGACTCGCCAGGAGCGCCTCCGGGTCGAGATCGTCCGGGACGTTCACCGAGTCCCATTCCAGATGCATGCGGTTCCGCCGGAGGGATCCGGGAGGGCCGCCACCGACCGGCCACACCGCGGTCTGATGGATCTGATGACGGGGATCCTCGTATTTGATGGCCAGTCCCGCCCAATACGCCGCCATCCGTGCCGGGAAGTCGCCGGTCCGCTTCACCTGCACTTCGATGTGGTGCACGTCGACTGTGCCGTCCGGCCGGGACACCATGAACACCTTGTCGCGCTGCAGGCTGCGCTGCCGGACCTGCTCGGTCGGCCCGTCGGTGACCACCGTGTGATCGCCGACCTCGACTCGGCACAGGAGCCGCAAGGCGTCCTTCGGATGCGCCTCCATCAGCGCCTTGTACAAGCTGTCGTAATCTCGCGCCGGGGCAGCGTCGGGACCGCAATCCCCAGGGATGGGTGGCATGCGACAACTGTACGTAGGACCAGGTACCCGCGACAAGGGCTGACCGGGATGGCGCGAATCCGTGATCACACGGACTGCCGTGAGTCACTACGTTGATGGCGATCCGGCGGAATGGCTGGCACTCAGAGGAGACGAAGAAGTGGCTCAACGAAACATCCGCCGCCCTGCCCGCACCGGCCTGGTTCCGCTGGTGGTGTCCGGTGTCCTGGCCCTGAGCGCCTGCAGTGCGGGCGCCTCGTCCGGCAACCCGGCCCCAGCGGCCCCGGCGACCACCCCGACGAGCACCACCACCGCCCCGACCGGCACCGCCACCGGCTCGGTGACGGGCACGCCGAGCAGCAGCGGTACCGCGGGCGCCGATGGCACCGCGCTGGCCGACGGCAAGCACGATGCCTACCTGACCAAGGTCGACACGAGCAAGCGCACGATCACCTTCGACAAGGTCGAGATGCTGACCGGCGAGGCCGCCCGGAAGAAGTACCAGGAGCAGAACCCCGGCGAGACCGACGGCCCGCCGAACGACTACGTCCTGGTCAACGACAACAAGTTGAAGCGGACGTTGCCGGTCTCCGGCTCGGTCAGCGTGTCGGTGATCAAGACCGGGTCCGGCGACTCGGTCAACCCGGTCCCGAGCTCGTTCGCGAAGCTGCCCGGCTTCCTCGCCGACAAGGACAACAGCACCCTGTTCGCCTTGACGGTGAAGGGCGGCGAAATCGTCAGCCTGAAGAGCATCTACCTGCCCTGACCCGCAGCGGTGCGCACCACAAAGCAACAAAAACGAGGCCCCCTCACGGGGGCCTCGTCAGCGATCAGAAACAGCGATCAGAAACGGTCGGATCAGTTGGGGCGGTCGCGGCGCACCGTGGGGCGGCGGCCGCGGATCGTGCTGTGGCTCAGCGCGCGGATCACCTTCTCCGCTTCCGCCTCGGGCACCTCGACCAGCGAGAACCGGTCGGTGATCTGGATGGCACCGACGTCGCGGGCCGACAGCCCGGCCTCACCGGCGATCGCGCCGACCAGGTCCTGCGGCCGCACCCCGGCCCGGCGTCCCAGGCCGACGAACACCCGGGTCACCGCGCCGCCGTCGGCGCGGCCCCGGCGCGGTCCGGTGCCCGGACCACCCGCCGAACGGCCCCGCTCGTCGCGCTCGCGGACCGGGGAGATCGTCGGGATCTCCGCCTCGTCGACGTCGCCGCCGTTCGCCTCGTGCAGCAGCTTCAGCGCCGCCAGCGCGACCAGCTCGATGTCCGACTCGTCGGTCAGTGAGTCCAGCACCGCCCGGAACCGCTCGAGATCCTCGGCCGTCAGCGCTTCCTGCACCGTCGTCCGGACCACCTCGAGGCGGCGGGCGCGCAGGTCGGTGACCGTGGGCAGCTTCTCCAGGGCGATCCGCTGGCCGGTCAGCCGCTCGATGGCCTTGAGCATCCGCTGCTCACGCGGCTCGGCGAGGGTGATCGCCGCACCGGTACGCCCGGCCCGGCCGACGCGGCCGATCCGGTGCACGTAGGCCTCGGGCGCCGACGGCACGTTGTAGTTGATGACGTGGGTCAGCTGCTCCACGTCCAGGCCGCGGGCCGCCACGTCCGTGGCCACCAGCAGCTCGGTGGCGCCGCCGCGCAGCCGGCCCATCACCCGGTCACGCTGGTCCTGGCTGAGGCCGCCGTGCAGGGCCTCGGCCCGGTACCCGCGACCGTTCAGGCTCTCGGTGACCTCGTCGACCTCTTCCCGCGTACGGCAGAAGACGATCGCCGCGGTGGGCGCCTCGACGTCCAGGACCCGGCCGAGCGCCGCGGTCTTGTGCGCGCGGGCGACCAGGTACGCACTCTGGCGCACCGTCGGCAGTCCATCGGCGGCGGAGGTGTCCTTGCCCATCCGGATCCGCAGCGGGTCCCGCAGGTGCCGGCGCGCGATGGCGTCGATCCGTGGCGGCATGGTGGCCGAGAAGAGCACGGTCTGCCGCTCCGCGGGCGTCTCGGCCAGGATCGCCTCGATGTCCTCGGCGAAGCCCATGTCGAGCATCTCGTCGGCCTCGTCGAGCACGACGGTGCGCACCGCGTCGAGCTGCAGGGTCTCCCGCTCGATGTGGTCCAGGATCCGGCCCGGGGTGCCGACGACCACGTCGACGCCGCGGCGCAGCACCTGCAGCTGCCGGCTGATCGGCTGGCCGCCGTAGACCGGCAGCACCCGCACGTTCAGGTCCCGCCCGTACCGGTGCACGGCCTGCGACACCTGCTCGGCGAGTTCGCGGGTCGGCACCAGGACCAGCGCGGCGGGGCTGGTGCCGCCGGTGGTCAGGCTCTGCAGCAGGGGTAGCGCGAAGGCGGCGGTCTTGCCGGTGCCGGTGGCGGCCTGACCGACCAGGTCGTGGCCCGCGATGAGCGGGGCGATTGCCTCCCGCTGGATCGGCGTGGGCTCCTCGTAACCGAGATCGGAAAGGGCGCGGAGCAGCTCGGGCCGCAGTCCCAGTCCGGCGAAGCCTCCATCGGTGCTGGTAGCGAGGTCTTCGTCCATGGAAGCAAGGATACGGAGCCGTTCTGGCGGCCCGCGTGCGGGCCGTACAGGTGTTACTTAACGTACGCGCTGGTCGGCCGTTGACGTGCTAAAAGGGACGATAGCTACCCCACCCATCTCCTCGATCCGCCGCCACAACGGCGCGAGCGCCTTCTCCGGGTCACGGCTGAAGACACTGCCCCTGATCCGTACGAAAACGCAGTTGCCCACCCGCTCCAGCAGCGCCTGGCGCCGGATGTCGTCCTCCCAGCGGTCCGGCCCGTGATACGCGTCTCCGTCGCACTCGATCGCCAGCCGCCGCCCGTCACCCGTCGGGAGGACGAAGTCGATCCGATAGCTGCCGATCTTGAACTGGGGCAGCGGCCGCAGCCCGCGCAGCAGCATCCGTTTCAGCACCGCCCGCTCGAAGTCGCTGTCACAGCGCTGTTCCAGGTCGCCGTACGACTCGGTCGCCGTCCCCACGTTCTGGCAGTACGTCAGCAGCTGCCCGCGCGCGTCGTCGCCCGGCACGTCACCGGGCTGGAACGAGTGGAACACCCACAGCTGATCGCGGGCCCGGGACGCCGCCACGTTGATCCGCCGGTGGTAGTCGCGTTTGGTGAACGCCGCGATCCGCCCGTCGTTCGCGGACACCACCATCGACAGCAGCACCACGTCCCGCTCGTCGCCCTGGAACGTGTACGAGTCGCCGACCCGCAGCCGCCGCCGCTCCATCTCCTCCAGCCCGATCGTGGCCTGCAACCGTTGCAGGAGATACATCCCCTGGTCGCTGCCGCTGAGCAGGCTGATCACGCCGAGGCTCTTCCCGTCGTACGCCGGATCCTCGACGATCGTCTGGACCTGGGTCAGCAACCGTTCCGCCTCCGCGACATTGACGTCGCCGAAGGCGGCGATCGCCTGCCGTGTCCCGTCCGGTACGTGCACCGCGCGCACCGGCTCACCGATCCCGGCCGGCCGATCGGTGCGCAACGGTTCGATCCGGTGCTCGTAGTAGGTGGCGCTGGAGAACTCGATGATCTGCGGCACGCAGCGGAAGTGCTCGGTCAGCAGGATCCGCTCGGAGCGGCGCACCGCGTGGTCGTAGAGGCTGCCCTCCGGGTCGAACTGGTTCGCCGACGGCACGTCCGGCAGGTGCGCCTCGATCAGGCCCTGCACGTCGCCGAGGAACGTCAGCTGCGGGCCGATCTGCTGGTCGTCGCCGACCACCACGGCGCGTTCGGCCAGGCTCAGCACCGGCAGCGCGAACATGTCGGCCTGCGACGCCTCGTCCACGATGATCACGTCGAAGCGCGCGCCGCCGGCGAACTGCTCGATCGCCCGGTCGATCGACATGACCCAGACCGGCACGGCGTCGACCGCGGCCGACATCTGCCGCTGCGCCTCGGCCTGCCAGTGCGAGGCCTTCTTCCCGGTGCCCTTGCCGATCTTGCGGAGTGAGGTGGCCCAGTCGGCGAGCGCGGCGCGTTTCCGGTCGTCGAGCGCGCGGGAGACGGCCAGCCACGCGGACGCGACGACCAGCTCGTGGGTGAGCTGCCGGATCGCCTGCCGGGCTCGCTCCACCCGCCGGCCCAGCGTCTCCACGTCCAGGTCGCCGATCACCTCGTCGAACCAGGTCTGCGCCTGCCGCCACCGCCATCGCTGCAGGCAGTCGGCGCCGTTGCCGTGCAGGGCGGCCGCGGTGCCCGCGCCGATCTCCGCGGTCCAGGTCGGCGCGACGGCGCCGAGCCGCGCGGAGAATTCCGTGTACGCCAGCGCGTCCGGGCGCAGCGCGGCCAGCCGGCGGATCTCCGCGCACGTGCCGTCCCATCCGGCCAGGTCGGCGTCCTGCCACTGCATGTCGAGCAGCCGCCACAGGTCGCTGGCGTCGGGCTGCGACATGCCGTCCTGCAGGTAGGCCACGATCCGCTGATCCGTCTCGGTCAGGTGATCGTGCTCGAACAGCACCGCGACCCGGCCCAGCAGCTCGGCCGCCTGCGCCAGCACCGCGCTCTCGGCCCGGGGCTCCAGCTGAGGCAGCACCAGCCGCAACTCGTCGTAGAGCGCCGGCCACTCGTCGTGGTCCCACCGCACCGCGATCCGGGCCTGCTCGATCAGCCCGCTCGCCCACAGCTCCGGGAACCCGGTGAACTGATCGGCCGGGATGTGCAGCCACTGCGCCCAGTCGGTCCACCGCCCGGCCAGCTGGCTCCGGACCTGGACCCGGGTCACGTAGGCGATCACCAGAACGACGTCGTCGGCGGTGCGCAACGGCTCGCCGTCCACCAGGCACTCCGCGGCGAGCCGGGCCAGCCCGCTCTGGAAGACCCGGCTCACCCCCTTGCCGGCGGCGAACCGCTGCCGCAGCTCGGCCAACTCGGCCTGCAACTGCCGGGGCTGCCCGAGGTGGCTGTCCGGAACGGTCACGGTGTGCCCGCCGATCGCGCCGGCGGCCTCGGCCAGCTGCACCAGCGCGGCCTGGCACCCGGCGACGTGCTGCTGCCACTGCTGTGCCCACTGCGGGTCGGCCAGCTGCCGCCCGAGCCGGTCCACCCACGCGCCCTCGCGCCGCCGCAACAGTCCCACGGTGTCGTGCAACCGCAGGGTGAGCTGCGACAACCCGTCCGGACCGGACCGACGGACCGCGGCGAGGTGCACCCCGGCGTCCGCCAGCGCCGCGAGGTCCGCGGCAAGTGCCGCCTGCCGGCGCCGATTCGCGAGCATCGCCGCTGCTTGCGGCAGTTCCGCGGCCGGCGGCAGATGTCTTTTCGCTTGTACGCGGTCAGCCGGATCCAGCGTCACCGCCAGCCGCAGCAACTGCGCGAACTCGTCGGCGCTCAGCGGCGGCGGCTGATCCTCCGGTACGGCATCCGGGATGTCGCCGAACGCGGCCTCCCGCGCCACCAGCCACTCACCCACGTCCGCGGGGCTCAGCGGGGCGCCGTCGATGCGGTAGGTGCGCGCGTCGTTCTCGGCGATCGACCGCAACGCCGCGAGCGCCCGGCCCAGCTCCCGCTCGGTCTCCTCCACCTGACCGGTCAGCGCGTCGATCCGCTGCTGCTCCCGGTGCTGGTCCAGCGTCGCCGCCCGGTCGGACAGCTCCCGCGCCGCGTGCTGCAACTGGGTCAGCTGGTCGGCGGAGCGGCCCAGCACGGCCAGGCACAGCGCCCGGATCTCGGCCGGCAGCCCGTCGCGCAGCACCCGCAGCGGATCCTCCTTCTGCGCCACCACCAGGACCCGCTTGCCGTGCGCCATCAGGTGCGAGATCAGGTTCCGGATGGTGTGCGTCTTGCCGGTGCCGGGCGGACCCTGCACCGCGACGTTCCGGTTGCCGGCCAGCCGGCGCGCGATCGACTCCTGCGCCTCGTTCGTCGGCAGCGGCATCAGCAGCCGCCCACCGACGGGTTTCCAGCGTTCCGGCTCGTCGCCGGGCATCGCCAACCGGCTCGGTTCGTGCGCGACGATCGAGGCCAGCGCGCCGACGCTGTCCAGGTCACCGGCCGCGAGCCGGTCCCGCAGCTGCTCCAGGAAGCGCCGCAGCATCCGCTGCCGGGGGCGGACGAACAGCACCCCGGTGTCGTGCACGTGCGGCCCGTCGACGGCCGGCCCGGTGGCGTCGCGCAGTACCGGATCGTGGCCCAGCCGGCGCAGCGCCCGCTCGAACAGCTCCCGGCGCTCCAGGTCGTCCCAGAGGTCGACGCTGACCAGGCCGCCGTCGCCGAGCGCGAGCAGCTGGCGCAGGTGCCGGTCGTCGATGCCGATCAGCGCGTCGGTCTGCAGCCGGGGCGGCCCCTGCGGTGACACGCTGACCACCGAGAGGTCCGCGTCGTAGTCGATCGTCACCGGCGTGACCAGCAGCGGATAGGCGACCCGCTGATCGGCGACGGTCAGGTGGACGACCCCGTGCCCCCAGACGAGTTCCTCGGCCGCGGTGTTCATGTCCAGCCGGCTGCGCATCTCGCTCAGCCGCGCGTGCAACTCCCGGGTCGCGTCCACCGGCCGGGTCTCGGCCGCCCACGGCCGCCAGACCTGCTCGCGCCACTCCGCGACCTCGGTCTCCAGCGTGGCGGCCCGGTCCGGGTCCACGCCGGGCGGCGCCCGGAAGACCGGCTCCTGATCCGCGACGACCGGCTCCCGCAGCGCCTCGGCCAGGCGCCGGGGCGTTTCCAGCGCCCGCACCTTCGGTGGCCGTCCGACCTGCAGCCAGGCGGCCTCGTCGCCCTGCGGCCCGAGCCGGCACTGCGGATGCGCGGGCAGCTGGTGCTGCCACACCCGGGCCTCGGCCGGCACGGTCCGGGTCGGCTTCTCCATCTGAGCACGCACCGCGAGGAGATATTCGGTCAGGCTCGCGGCCCGGGTACGGATGGTGCCGGGTTCCTCGTGCAGCACCGAGGCAGTTCTCCTTCAGCCGGACCGGGGATCGAGCACGGACCCCCTACACGCTAGGTGGTCGTGTCGATGCGGTCCGTGCCGGGTCTCAGGCGCAGCCGGGGAAGTCTTTCTTGGCCCAGCGCTGGGTGCCGGTCTGGTTCATCACCACGACCTCGTCGGCGCGGTTGCCGTTGCCTGAGCACCAGACCGGTTTGACGTAGCTGTCGAAATGGTCGCGGGCGGCCACGTAGGTGTATCCGGCCGAGGGATCCACATAGAGCAGCACGGTCCGGGTGCCGGTGGCCTTCTCGAGGTCCTTGAGCGCGCTTTCCAGATTGGCGGACACCGCGTCGCCGCTGACCGATCTGATCTGCACGGTGGAGGTGCGCGGGCCGCTGCGCACGACGAGGCCGGAATCCGATCCGATCGTCAGCTTCGCGGCCGGGTCCTCGCGCAGCATCCCGGCGGCGATCTGCAATTCCCGGCGGTGCCCGATCTGCTCGTTCACCGGCGTTCCGGGTGTCCCGGTGTCGTACTCGAAAATCAGGTCCGGCAGTTTCGTGTACAGGATTTCCGGGTTGGTCAGCCGGGTGGAGCGGACCAGCTCGCCGACCTCCGGCAGCGCGCCCGCGGTGACCACGTCCTCCATCGCCGCTATCGCTTTGCCGGCGTCGAAACCGCGTGCGCGGCGCATGGCGTCCAGCGCGAAGAGCACCGTCTCGGTCGGTGCCGGGCCCAGGGCGCCGAGGATTTTCGAGCGGCCCGGGACGATGCCGTTCTCCTGCAGCCGGCGCATCAGTCCGAGGGTCGAGCCGTGCAGTTCCCGGTTGAACACCTGCGCCTGGTAGTCGGCGGTGACGTTCTTGTTGGTCGGCGCCGGATTCGGGAAACTCATCGACGGTGTGGTCGCCGATTTCCCGGGTGCGATGGAACCGAGGTTCTTGACCTGGGTCTGCGTCATCCCGGGCGCCACCGAGGCGATCACCGAGGCGTCGCCGGCCGCCGTGCCGGTGTTGCGCACCGTCACTGACCAGGTGCAGGTCACCGTGCGGCAGGTGGTGGCCCGGACAGTCGTGTCGAAAGCGGGCCGTTTCGCCGGCACCTCGCCGATCGGCACCGACTCCTGCGGGGTGCGGGGCTGGCGGGCATTCTCCGGTGTCGGATTCACCAGCACGCTCACATAGGACGGGGTCACCAGCGGCCGGGATTCCAGGCCCAGCGGCGTGCCGAGCGGGGTGCCGTCCTGCATCGGGCCGCCGAACCACACCAGTCGATGCGGTTCCGCGCGGCTGACCATTGCTGTCCAGCCGTTGCGGCGCAATCCGACCACCGAGGTGCCGGCGATGGTTTCCGCGTCGGTGACCGGGGTGCCGCCGTCGCGCACCCAGTCCAGCATTCCGGCCAGGGCGGCCGGTGCCAGCCGGCTGTCGTCGACCGGGAACGGGGGGTCGTCCGGGCGTACCCAAAGGTCGGTGACGATGTCGGTGCGGGCCGGAGCGCGACGGGACCACCAGGCGCTGTCACCGCGTACCGCAATGGTGTCGCCGGAGGCGTGATAATCCGCTTTCCCGCCGCCCGCGTCGGTCAGCGTGCCTATCGCGAATCCGTCTTTCGTGACCGTCAGGTCGCCGGTGACGTCAACGCCGGCCTGGTCGAAGAAACTCACCTCGAGCGACGCGGTGTCCCGGTCCCGCAGCGCCGTCGCGGCCTGCGCGGCGGCCGCCGCGGAATCCGGCGTCGTCGCAGGCCGGGTCTGCAGATAAAAAAGGCCGAGAGTGGCGGCGAGCGCCAGGGCCAACGCGACGCCGATCAGCAGTCCGGGTCCGCGGGGCGACCTTTCGGCCGCGCGTTTTTCCTCGGGTACGACAGGAGCCGCCGGTGGTCCGTCCCCGCTCGTCGACGGCGCGGGTGGTGCCACGCCGGGTGTCGCCCGTGAGGGTTGCGGGGGAGCGGGCGGCGGGCGCCGGGCGGGGGTGAAGAGCGGCTGGTGCTGCTGCGGCACCGGTGCGGCGGGTGGGGTCACCGGGTCGGGGGCGCGGGGCGGCGGGGCGACCGGTTCGGGGGTGCGCGGCGGGGCGACCGGTTTCCGGGTCTGCGGGCGAACCGGTGTCGCCCACGGGTTGGACATGCGCGGGGTGGCGGGGGATGGCGATTCCCTCGAGACGACCGTCGGTTGTGGTGGCTCGGCGTCGGTGACCTTCGCAGGATCCCCGGCGGGCGGCTCGGGCTCTGCCGAGCGCGCCGGCACCGGCCGGGTGCGGCCCGGCGGCGGTGAAGCGGCCTGGCGCGGGGGAGGAGTGGGGTCGGTCCTGCGCGGCGGGCTGTGACCGGGTTTGCGCGCGGGAGCGGGGTCGGTTTTGCGCGGGGGTGTGTCCCACGGGCCGGGGCTGGGTGCCCGTTCCGCGTCGTCGCCCTCCGGATCCATCCACAACCTCCCGGTGCGTGCCCGGACGATCCTAGTGAGGAGAGTCGATAACCGGCGGATCGGAACGACGATTTGGCACGTTCGGCGGCCGGCGGGTGCGAGCCGAAATTCTGTCGCACCCGGACGGTACGCTGCGGTCATGGTCGATGGCTTGCTCGACTCCTGGAGCATCGGCCGCACGTTTTCGAGTCGGGGGATCGCATGACTCAGCCGCCGTCGGGTGGGCAACCGGAGCAGCCGTCGCAGGATGACCGGCAGCCTCCGCAGATGCCGCAGCAACCACAACCTCAGCCGCCGTCACCGACGCCGCCGGTCCCGCAGCAGGGGCCGCCGGTCCCGGAGCAAGGGTCGGCGCCCCCGCCGGAGGGCCGGCCTCAGCCGGTGCCTCCGCCGGAAGGCCAGCCGCAGCAACCGCCGGTCCCGCCGGTGGGCTGGCCCCAGCCGCAGGACCCCTGGCAGCAGCCGCCCGCACCGGCGAGCTGGCAGCAACAGCCGCCTCCTCCGGCGGGCTGGCAGCAGCAGCCGCCACCGCCGGAGGGCTGGCAGCAACAGGCGCCACCGCCCGGGTGGCAGCAGCAACCGGCGCCGCCCGGGTGGCCGCAGCAGGCGGTTCCCCAGCAGGGTGGCTGGCCGCCGCAGCCGCCTCAGCAGGGCTGGCAGCCGCCGTTGACGCCGCCACCGCCGGTGGTGCCCGCGCCGCCGCGCGAGCCCAAGAAGTCCGACCGGCTCGCGGTCGCGGCCGGCAGCGCCTCGTTCCTGAGCGTCGGCTACTTCATGGCCCGGCGCGGTGGGTGGGGGTTCCTGACCCTGATCGTCTCGTTCGTCCTGCTGTTCTTCGTCGTGCCGTCGGTGCACACCGTGCTGATCGAGATCGTCGCGGTCCTCTGGTGGCTCGCGATGATCGTGCACGGCTTCTTCCTGGCCAAGGGCCCGGTCGAGCCGGCCGCCAAGCTCCGCCAGCGGGGGGTGGGCATCGCCGCGGCGGTCGCCGCGCTGCTGGTCCTCGGCCTGCTGCGGGTGCAGGCCGGTGGCATCGGCCAGACCGTGGCGGACGCCAAGGCCAGTGGCGACTGCCAGCACGCCATGGACAGCCTCGACAAGGTGTGGCTCGGCCTGCGCATCGCCGACGCGCCGCTGGCGGCCGAGGGTGACGACACCGTCTCCGCGTGCCGGGAGCTGACCGCCGCCGGCACGAAGCTCACCGACGGCCTGTCCGGTGACGTCACCGACCTCAACACCGGCTTCAACCAGATCGGCACGGTGCTCGCCACCCGGCCCGGGCACGAGAAGATGGCCGACGCGGTCGTCGACGGGTTCCTCGCCGGGCTGCCGGTCCAGGATCCCTGCACCACCGTGACGATCACCGACTGGATCACCAAGCGGCCGAAGACCGGCAACACCCTCGACCGGTCCGTCGAGGCGGTGGCCAAGCACGAGCCGGCCGCGCTGCTCGGCTGCGGCGACAAGCACATGGCGGCGGAGCAGTGGACCTCGGCGAAGGCGTCGTACCAGTCGCTGATCCAGGCGTACCCGGCCGACGCGGGCAAGGCCAAGGCGGTCGCCGGGATCGCCAAGGCCGACCTGGCCATCGAGCTGGCCACCGTCCGGGAGAAGCTGGAGGGCACCGGGACGAATTCCCAGCCGGCGTACTGCGGCAGCCCAGCGAAGTACAGCGCGGCCAAGGCGTACGGCAAGGGTGTCAACAAGGCGCTGTTCTTCGGCAACGACACCGAGTCGGGTCGGCTGCCCAAGACCTGGTCGGCCAGTGACGTCACCAATGCGACCCTGGTGGTCTGCATCGGCGACGACACCCGGGGCGCCTCGGTCCAGTCGTGCAGCTACCGGAGCAACTTCGGCACCGGCCCGAGCTACAAGGTGACGTTCCACAAGGTCAAGGTCGCGGTGAAGGCGTACGAGATCCGCACCGGCCGGGTGGTGTTCAACAAGACCATGCAGTTCGGCGGTTCCAGCTGCCCGTCGACGGTGTCGTACACGTCGACGCTCGGCAGCGACCTCGGCCCGCCCAGCCACATGGACGTCAAGGTCAACGCCAAGGACGTGAAGACCCAGTTCCAGAAGTTCGTCGTCAAGTAGCCCAGCGCACAGCGGCGTCACCCGGCCAGGTGGCGCCGCTGTGTCTTGGCAGGATGTGCCGGTGACGCTCACCCCCTGCACCGATCTGTCGGCCGCCCGCTGGCTGATGGACGATCCCCAGCCGTGGGGGTTCCAACTGCTCACCGTCGGCCCGGCCGGCTTCCCGGCGTACGCGCGGCTGCGGTTCCCGCCCGAGGTGCTCGACGGGCCCAGGCTCCAGCTGTGGGGGCGGGCGTATTACCTGTTCCGCGGGGCGCTGACCGACTTCGGGGACTGGGGCGGGGCCGAGATGTGGCCCGGCCAGCCGCGATTCGCCATGCCCGATCCCGGGTTCATCTGGCCGGCCGCCCGTGCGTGGTGCGTCGCCAACGACGTCGACCCGCCGTGGGCCGGCCTCAGCGGCAGCGTCCCGGCCGTCGACGAGGTGCTGGCCCTCGGGGGCGTCGACGTGGTGCGGGTGGACCCGGAGCGGGACCGGCCGGGGGACGGCTGATTCCGTACGGTCAAATCTTGGTGTTGATCTTGTCGGCGGAGCCGCGGGCGGCCTCGACCGTGTAGCGGCGCCCGGCCTCGGCGAGTTTGTCGGTCGCGGCCTCGACCAGGTCGATCCCGAGCACGTCGGCGAGCCGCACCAGGTAGATCGTGACGTCGCCGATCTCCGCGCGCACCCGCGGCCCGAGATCCGGATCGGTCATCACGGTCGCGGACTGCTCGGGCGTCAGCCACTGCAGCTCGGCCAGGAGCTCGCCGACCTCGCCGGCCAGCGCCATCGCCAGGTTCTTCGGCGTGTGGAACTGCTCCCAGTCCCGCTCCCGCGCGAACGCGCGCACCTTTTCGGTCAGCTCAGCGATGCTCGACAAGACGTTTCCCGGCCTCAGGTCGCGGTGGTGGTCAGCGCGATGGTAGGCGCGGCGACCGGTCAGTCGAGCACCGGGTGGGCGTCCTCGATGCGGCCGGCGTGCAGGTAGATCAGCAGTAACTCCTGGTCACGCTGCGGCAGATCGGCGTAGGCGGCATAGGCCACCTCGCGCGCGTGCGGGGTCTCGGCGGCGAGCAGCCCGATGATCGCCGCCCAGGCGACCGAGACCAGGTGGAACAGCCGGTCCTCGCGCAGCAGCGGCAGCCGGCTCAGCTCGCCCAGCAGGTCGGCGATCTCGTCCCGGCCGGCCCGCGTGATCAGCTCGAGGACGGCGGGGGCGCGCTGCGAGCCGCGGCCGCGGGCCAGCTCGGCCAGCTGCTCGTCCGGCAGTCCCGACAGCGGTTGCGTCACCTCATCGACCTTACGTCCTTCTCTGGAGTCGAGACCTCCTTCGCTCTAGAGTCGAGCGATGGACGCCGATCAAGCCCGCGCCCGGCTCGGGGCTGGTGACAAGTTCACGTTCGACGAGCTGGACGAGATCTGGGCGGCCCTGCCCACCGTCCGTCCCGAGGAGATCCTCGGGGCCTGGCGGGGCAGCGAATTCGTCACCGGGCACCGGTTCGAGGGCACCCTGGCCCGGATCGACTGGTACGGGAAGATCTTCACCTCGCTGACCGACGTGTCCCCGATCGTCTGCCGCCGGCCGGACGGCGCGCTCTACGACAACATCGAGATGGCCAAGGGCCGGGCGAGCCTGTGGACCGTCGAGTTCCGCGGCGAGCCGACGGCGACCATGATCTACGACGGCCAGCCGGTGCTCGACCACTTCAAACGGGCCGGTGAGCACACCCTGCTCGGGGTGATGAACGGCAAGGGCGTCCGCGACCAGGGCCGGTACTACTACTTCCGCCTCGACCGCGACCCCGGCTGACGTGCGGATCGAGGCGGCCCTCGTCGAGCAGCCCGGTGGACCGTTCGTGCTGCGGGACGTGGAGATCGCGGAACCGCGGGCGGACGAGATCCTGGTGCGGATCTCCGCGGCCGGGATCTGCCACACCGACCTGATCATGCGGGGCCGCTGGCCGGCCGCGCGGCTGCCGATGGTCTTCGGGCACGAGGGCGCCGGGATCGTCGAGGCGGCCGGCGACGCGGTCACCACGGTCCGGCCCGGCGATCACGTCTGCCTGAGTTTCCGCAGCTGCGGCACGTGCTCGGAGTGCTCGGCCGGGCAGCCGGCGTACTGCCTGGACAGTGCGGTGAACACGCGAGGGGTCAGCACCACGCTGAGCCGGGCCGGGCGGCCGGTGTTCGGTGGCTTCTTCGGGCAGTCCAGCTTCGCGACGTACGCGATCACGTACCCGAGCAACACCGTACGGATCCCCGCGGACTTTCCCGCCGTGCTCGCCGCGCCGCTCGGGTGCGGGGTGCAGACCGGGGCGGGAACCGTGTTCACCGTCCTCGACCCGTCGCCCGGTGACACCGTGGTGATCTTCGGGGCCGGTGGGGTCGGGCTCAGCGCACTGCTCGCCGCACGCACCCGGGACTGCCGGGTGATCGTGGTCGAGCCGCAGCCCGCGCGACGGGAGCTGGCCCGGGCGCTCGGCGCGGCGGAGACGGTCGAGCCGGGCGTGGAACTGCGGCAGGTCGCCCACCACGCGATCGACACCACCGGGCGGCCGGACACGATCGCGCGGGCGGTGACCGCGCTGCGGCGGCGGGGCACGCTCGCCCTCGTCGGCATCGGCGGCAGCGCAAGTGTCGACATCATGACCGTACTGGCCGGTGGTATCCGGATCCGCGGAGTGATCGAGGGGGACGCCGATCCGTTCCGGCTGCTCCCCGAGCTGATCGCGTTGCAGCAGGCCGGGCGGTTCCCGCTGGAACGGCTGGTCACCACGTATCCGTTCGGCGCGATCGAGGCGGCGGCGCAGGACGCCCTCGACGGCCGGACGATCAAGCCGGTGCTGCTGTTCGGCGCGCCGTGATCTCGGACCGAAGCGGATCGATCCCTCTTGTAGGCTCGCCCTCGACACACCGCCGAACGCAAGCCGAGGGATCCAGCCGATGAACGACGAGTCCGGGTTCCACGCGGACCGTACCCAGGAGATCACCCTTCGCGCGACGGCGCAGCCGGTGCCTCCGCAGCACGGCGGGGCCGAGGTGGTCGAGGCGGCCGCCTACCGGGGCGACACCGTCTTCGAGCGCGAGGTGATCGAGAAGCTGGCCGGCGCCGCGGCGCGGTCGGTGCCCGGTGTCGCCGAGCTGGGCGGGGACGTGGCGCGGTTCTTCAACGCCGTGCTCGACAAGGTCGGCCTGGACGAGGTCGGCGACGCCCGCCGCGGCGTGACGGCCAAGGTGGACGGCATCGACGTGGACCTCACCGTGGTGCTCTGCCTGCGGGCCGGCGAGGTGGTCGCCGAGGTGACCAAAGAGGTGCGCAGCCGGGTGATCGAGGCCGTCGAGAAGTACGGCGTGCACGTCAACAACTGCACGGTCAAGGTCGACGACATCCTGATGTCGTAGTGCTCCAGGAGCGGCTCATCGCCCGGGTCCGGGAACTCTGCCGGGAGGACGCCCGGCTGAGCGCGGCGCTGATCTACGGCTCGTTCGTCACCGGGGAGGCCGACGAGCACAGCGACGTCGAGTTCTGGCTGTTCTCCGACGAGCCGATGGATCCGCTCGCCTGGCTGGACGCGATCGGGCCGGCCCGGCACGTGGTCGTCAACGAGTTCGGCGCGCACGTGGTGTTCTTCCCCGGGCTGGTGCGCGGGGAGTTCCACTTCGCCGGCACCGCGGAGATCGCCTCGGTGGGGACGTGGCCGGCTCGGGGCGCGCCGGCCGAGCGCATGGTCGTCGTGGATCGGACCGGGGCGCTGCGGGTGGCTCTCGACTCGCTGCCCGCGGAGCCGGTGCTGCCGGACGACGTGGGGGAGTTGTGCGGGCGGTTCGCGAACTGGCTGGTGCTGGCGTACCGGGTGGCGGCGCGGGGTGAGCTGCTGCGGGCGGTGGACGCGCTGGCGCACGTGCAGCGGCATCTGCTGTGGATGGCCCGGCTTGCCGAGGGGCGTACCCAGCATTGGCTCACGCCGTCCCGGGCCGCGGAGACCGACCTGCCTCCGGACGTGGTGGCTGCCCTGCACCGGGTGACCGGCGACGCGGCATCGGTGACGCCGGCGCTCGCCGCGGCGTGGGTCTGCGGGCGTGGGTACTGGGTACGGCTGGTGCCGTCCGTACCGGTCGTGCTCTTCGAGGAACTGGACGCGGCATTTTTGTCGGAGGTGGCGGCTAGCCTTCCGGGTATGAAAGCGATCAACGTCCGCGAGCTGCGGCCCGGCGAGTTCAGCCTGTGGCTGGAGGCCGACATGAACGATGTCAACGAGGTCATCGCGGAGCTCGGGCACCTGCCCAACGGCTATTTCTGGGACGGCGTGGTCGACCGGATCGTGGCGCACGAGGCGCCGCATCTCGCGGGCCGCTTCAAACCCGACCCGGAGGCCGGGGCGTATTCCGCCTACGGCCCCGACCGGGCCGCGCTGGAGGATCTCGCCGCGCGGCTGACCGCCGCGGCCTCGGACCAGGCACGGGTGCGACACCTGCTCGCCCTCCCGCGACCCGGCACTAGCTGACCTGCTGGGTGCTCTCCCTGACCACCAGGCTCGTGGTCATCCGGACGTGCGGGGTGTCCAGGGTTTCGCCCCGGGCCAGGGTCAGCAGCGTCTCGGCGGCGCTGCGGCCCATGTCCTGCAGCGGCTGCCGGACCGTGGTCAGCGGCGGCGACGCCCACCCCGCCCCGGGCAGGTCGTCGAAGCCGACCACGCTGAGCTGCTCCGGGATGCCGACGCGCAGGCGGCGGGCCGCCTCGTAGACGCCCAGGGCCATGTGGTCGTTGGCGGCGAAGATCGCGGTCGGCGGGTGGTCGCGGGTCAGCAGGCGCAGCCCCGCGTCCAGGCCGGACCGGTGCAGGAAATCCCCGCACTCGACAAGCCCGCCGGCAAGCCCGTCGACAAGGCCGCCGGAGAGCCCGGCAGCACCAACGAGCCCGGCCTCCTCCAGCGCGGCCCGATACCCGTCGAACCGGGCCTGACTGCAGCGCAGGCCCGGATCCCCGGTGATCGTCGCGATCCGGCGGTGGCCGAGGTCGAGCAGGTGCCGGGTCGCGGCGTGGGCGCCGGCCCAGTTCGCGGCGTCGACAGTGGGGACCTGGCCCGGCACCCGGATCGCCGGGTCGAGTGCCACCACCGGGATGTTCAGGCTGCTCAGGGCGGATCGCATGGGTTCGTCGCCGGTGTTCGCGGCGAGGATCACGCCGTCGGTGCGGCCGATCCGCAGCCGCCGGAGCAGCTGCTCGGTCGCGGTGGCACCGCCGCTGAGCGAGGACACCACGATGCCGACACCGGCGTCCCGGGCGACCTCCTCGATGCCCCGGATGTGCTCGGTCTCCCAGGCACACTCGATCTCCGGGAAGATCACGTCGAACAGGGCGAGCGAGGAGCCGGCCCGCAGCGAGTTCCGGGCCCGGTATCCGTGCTCCCGCAGCAGATCCTCAACCCGGGACCGGGTCGACGGCGACACGCCGTCCCGGCCGTTCAGCACCCGGGACACGGTCGGCACGGACACTCCGGCGACCCGCGCGATCGACTGCATGGTCACCCTGGACGAGGTCATAACCGACCCTCATCCATCGATACCGGTTAGTCAAACGAGTTCGCACCGACACCGGCCTGGCAAGCGAGGGCCGATGCAAGGTCGGGCGAGCGAGGGTCGATGCACGGCCGGGCGATCGAGGTCAGTACGTCGGGCACAACCGCGCCCGCACCACCTTGATGACCTGCGAAGCGGTGGCATCGGCCAGCCCGTCCGGGGTCTTCGCCGTGGTGAACCGCTGGCCGGCGACCTTCGTCCACTCCTTCTCCGGGCGGGCCTTGATGTCGCGGCACTGGTCCCGGCCGCGGTTCACCAGCGCTTCCGGGTCGGTGGTGGCGACGAGCGCCGGGTCGATCGCCTTCAGATCCGCGAGGTACGACTGCGTGGTCGCCGCGTCCGGCTTCGGCGGGAACCCGAGCTGCGCTTCGGCGCTGGCCTTGAGCCCCGGTTCCGCCCCGGTGCCGACGGCGACCGGCGAGTCCTGCGCGGCCGGGGCGATCGTCGATTCGGATCCGCTGGAGCATCCGGTGACGCAGACGGTCAGGGCGGCGAGGGTGGCGGCGATGGCAAGCGTGCGAGACATGTCCGGGTCAACGAGAGCGCCGCCGGATGGTCACCACTGCATGACCGCCACCATATCTTGGTGACCAAGGTATAGTGGCGATCATGGCAGATCCCATGCGGGAACCGACGTTCCTGATTCTGACCGCGCTGGCCGACGAGGCCCGGCACGGATACGGCCTGATCACCGAGGTGAGCCGGCTCTCCGAGGGCCGGGTCGCCCTCAAACCCGGCACGCTCTACGGCGCGCTGGACCGGCTCGCCGACGAGGGCCTGGTCGCCCGGGACCGCGAGGAGGTCGTCGACGGCCGGCTGCGCCGCTACTACCGGATCACCCCGGACGGGGAGCGCGCCCTGCGCGCCGAGACCGACCGGATGCGCCGGCACGTCGCGGCGGCCACCGCAAAGCTGGGCCCGATCGGCGGCGCCACGCAGGCAGGGGTGAGCTTCGCATGACCGACACCCCCACCGAGCCGTCGACCACCCCGACCGCCGATCTCGCCGCCGCTTACCAGCGACTCCTGTTCGCCTACCCGAGCCGCTACCGGCGCGAACGCGGCCCCGAGCTCGTCGACCTCTACCTGGAGATGGCCGGCGACCGCCGCAGCCCCGGGTTCGCCGACACCGCCGACCTGATCCGTGGCGGCCTGCGCGAACGCCTGCGCACCATCGGCCTCGGCGGCCTCGCCGACGGGGTCTCCGCGGCCGGCGTGCTGGCCCTCGCCACCCTCGGCGCGCTCGCGGTCTATTTCCTGTCCACCGTCGAGGTGCAGCACCTCTGGCCGAACGCGACCCAGGTGAACCTGCCGCTCGGCCCGTTCCGCACGCCGGCCGCGCTCGCCTATCTCGCCTGCCTGATGGCCGTGCTGGCCTTCGCCGCGCGGCCCGGCCGGTTCGCCCGTGTGGTCGCGGTCGTCGCTCTGCTGCTGGTCACGGCGGTGCTGCTGGTCCGGGCGACGGTCGGCATCCCGGTCGTCTCGATGCCCGGTTACCTCCTGCTCCCGCTGGTCGCCCTGGCCCTGCTGGCCCTCGCCGCGCCGAGCACCCCGTCCTGGCCGGTCCGGCTCCTGCCGCTCGCCGCCGCCGTCGCGACGTTCCTGGCCGGCGGTGCACACCTGCCACTGACCTCGCTCGCGGTGGGCGTCGACGAGCCGGTCGGCAACGTCTGGGACACCACGACCTGGGGTTACCGCTTCTGCTGCGGCTACATCACGCCCACCATGTACATCCTGCACCTGATCGCCCTGGCCCTGCTGACCGCCGCCGTCCTGCTGGCGCTGCGCGACGCCGGGGCCGGCCGGGCCCGCGGTGCCTGGACCCTGCTGATCCTGCTCACCCCGATGACCCTGATGGAGGCGATGCGCCTGAACGACATCGCCCCGTTCTCCACGATCAGCCGGCTCGTCGGCTCCCACGACTACGAGCGCCAGGTGGTCATCGCCGGCCTGCTCGGCGTCCTGATCACCGGCGTCCTGCTCCCCCTCGCCACCGGCCAGGCCGTCCGCCTCGCCCGGCACCGCAAACGCATCCTCGACTGACGATCCGCTGTCCGCTTCCGGTCACCCCTTTTCCGGTACGAACACGGGCGCTCCGTAGCCGTACCAGGAAAATGCGGTCAGGGGTGGGCGGCGAACCTGGGGCCGGACTTGTGCAGCAAGGGGAGGATGGCGTCGGGCGGCAGCGGCCGGGAGAACAGATAGCCCTGGCCGGTGTCGCAGCCCAGCTGGCGCAGGCGGTCGGCCTGGAGGCGGGTTTCGACGGCCTCGGCGGTGACCGTGATGTTAAGGGCGTGTGCGAGCCGGACGATTGTCTCGACGATCTGCTCGTCGACGGCGGCGCCCTCCGAGGCGGATGCCGGATTGCGGAGTCCGTCGACGAACGGGCCGGCCAGTTTGAGGATGTGGATCGGGAGCCGGCGCAGGTAGGCGAGGTTGGAGTAGCCGGTGCCGAAGTCGTCGATGGCGATCCGGATGCCGCGGTCGGCGAGGCCGTCGAGGGCGGCGAGCGGCGCGCCGTCGGTGTCCATGATCGCGCTCTCGGTGAGTTCCAGGACGAGCAGGCGCGGGTCGAGGCCGGTGTCCGCGAGGATCTTGGCGACTTCGGAGGGGAACGCCGGCTCGTGGGCCTGGGCGACGGTGATGTTGACGCTCACGAAGATCGGCGTGTCCGGGAGGCGGCGGGCCCAGTCGGCGGCCTGGGCGCAGGCCTGTTCCAGCACGTGCCGGCCGAGCGCGACGATCACGCCGGTCTCCTCGGCGAGCGGGATGAACGTGCTGGGGGAGAGTTCGCCGAGCAGCGGATGCTGCCAGCGGACCAGCGCCTCCACGCCGCGCGGGCGCTCGTCGGCGAGCGAGACCAGCGGCTGGTAGACGACGCTGAACTCACCGCGATCGAGGGCGTCCGGCATCGCGGCGGCCAGGGCGTAGCGGGCGGACTGCCGGGCGTTGCGGTCGGCGTCGTACATGACGTAGCGGGCGCGGCCCTCGGACTTCGCGACGTAGAGGGTGAGGTCGGCGGCCTTCATCAGCTCGGCGGGCGTGGTGGCGCCGACGTCGCTGTCCACCACCCCGATGCTCGCCGAGACGCGCAGATGATGACGACCGATTTCGTACGGCCGGGTCAGCTCGGTCAGCATCCGCTCGGCCAGCGCGCGCATCTCGTCCGGCCCGGACGGGTCCCGGACCGCGAGCACGAACTCGTCACCGCTCATCCGGCCGGCCACCCGGCACGGCTCGTCGGCGCACCCGGCCAGCCGCTCGGCGACCGCCACCAGCAGCGCGTCGCCGACGAGGTGGCCGAGCGTGTCGTTGATCCGTTTGAAGCCGTCCAGGTCGAGGTAGCAGAGGCCGACCCGCCCCGCCGTCTCGAAGATCCGTTCCAGGTGCGCGGCGATCATCGTCCGGTTCGGCAGGCCGGTCAGCGGGTCGTGGGTGGCCTGGTGCTCCAGACTCTCCTGCAGCCGCCGGGGCTCGGTGATGTCGTGCACCATCGCGATGGTCAACTCCGGCGCGCCCTGCTCGTCGCGGATCAGCGACGACGTCAGGTCGGTCCAGACCGCCCCGCCGTCCGAGCGCGGGTACGCCTTCTCCAGCCGCACGTGGTCGCGCTCGCCGCGGATCATCTCCTCGTACAGCTGCCACATGCCGGGCGGGTCGCTCGGGTGGGCCAGCTGCGGCACGGTCATCGTGCACATCTCGTCGACGGTGTAGCCGAGCAGGTCGGCGAACGCCTGGTTGACCCGGACGATCCGGCCGTCCATGGTGCTCACCCCGATGCCGATCGCGGCGTGGTGGAAGATCGCCCGCAGCCGGGACTCGCTGGCCCGCAACGCCCGCTCGACCGAGGCGTGCCCCTGCAACACCGCCCGGGTCAGCTGCTCCTGCTCGGCCATGGTGGCCTGGCGCAGCGCCTGGGCGTACCCGGCGGCGACCGCGCCCGCGAGCTCCCGGTCGGCGATCAGCGGGAGGGTCTGCGCCAGCACCTCCGGATCGGTCAGGTGCGCCCGGACCAGTTCCGCGCCGACCTCCCGGCCGTCGGTGCCCTGGTGGAGCCGGTCGGCGAGCCGCTGCAGCAGGGCTTCCAAGTCGACGCCGTCCAGGGGGACGAAGCCGGTCTGGGGGATCTTCTGCAGCCAGAGTTGGACGAAGTCGGTCATCCCTTGCGGCCGACGCCGGCGTACGCTCCCACTCGCTCAGGGTGCTCGTCGACCGGATCCTGTGGGTCCGGCCGCCACTGCGGGATGAAGACCAGGCCCGGTTCGACCAGATCAAACCCTTGAAAGTACGAGGTGACCGCGGCCGCCGGGCGCAGCACGATCTCGGTGGCCGTCCGCCCGGACAGCTTCTGCGCCTCGATCACCTCGGCCGGCTGCCCGTCCCCGGTGGCGTGCGAGATCAGCAGGTAGCTGCCCGGCGCGACGGCCGCACCCAGCGCCGCCACCGCCGAGGCCGGATCGTCGGCGTCCGGTACGAAGTGCAGCACCCCGGCCAGCAGCACCGCGACCGGCCGGGTGAAGTCCAGGCCGAGCTTCTCCGCCTCGGCGAGCACCCGGTCGGCGTCGCGCACGTCGGCGCAGATCACCCCGGTCCGGTCCACGCCGGCCAGGATCGCCCGGCTGTGCTCGACCGCCACCGGGTCGATGTCGACGTAGACGACGCTCGCGCCGGGCGCCGCCGCGAGCGCGATCTCGTGCACGTTGCCGGCGGTCGGGATGCCCGAGCCGATGTCCAGGAACTGGCGGATGCCCTGCCCGGCCAGGTAGCGCACCGCCCGGCGCAGGAAGACCCGGTTGGACCGCATGGTCTCACCGATGTTCGGCGTCATCGCGGCGATCTGCTCGGCGAGCGCCCGGTCGACCGCGAAGTTGTGCGCCCCACCCAGGAAGTAGTCGTAGACGCGCGCCGCACTCGGCCGATTCACGTCGATCCCGGCCGGCACCCACTCGATCGGCTCCGTCACGCCAGCCCTCCATGATCCCCATCGGACACTCCGCCAAGAACCACAACTGTCTATCGTTCCTGCCCCAGGAAGGCAACTGTCCGATCGGCCCGGCGGCCGCCTCAGCGGTCGTAGTGGAAGAGTTTGGCGGCCAGGTCGGTCATGACCTCGGTGGTGCCGGCGCCGATGCCGAGGATGCGGGTGTCGCGGTAGTGGCGTTCGACCTCGGACTCGCGCAGGTAGCCCATGCCGCCGTGCAGCTGGACCGCCTCGTCGACGACGTGTTTGCACGCCTCGACCGCGGCGTTCTTGGCCAGGCAGACCTCGCCAGCCACCCACTCGCCGGCGGCGTGCCGGGCCGCGACCCGCCGGGTGAAGGCGCGGGCCAGCTCGATCCGCTGGCGCATCTCGACCAGCTTGTGCCGGACCACCTGCCGGCTGATCAGCGGGCGGCCGAACGTCTCCCGCCGGCGCACGTGCGCCAGGGTCAGGTCGAGGCAGCGCTGGGCGATCGCGTAGCCGTGCACCGCCGTGACGATTCTTTCCGGTACGAACACCTGCCCGATCAGGGGGAACCCGCCGTTCTCCGGCCCGACCAGGTTCGCGGCCGGGACCCGGCAGTCGGTGAACGACAGCTCGGCGGTGTCCGAGCAGAGCCAGCCCATCTTGTCGAGTTTGCGGGAGACCGCGAAACCGGGCGTGCCGCGCTCGATCACCAGCAGGCTGATCCCGGCCGCGCCCGGGCCGCCGGTGCGGACCGCGGTGGTCACGAAGTCGGCGCGGGTGCCGGTGGTGATGAACAGCTTGGCGCCGTTGACCACGTAGTCGTCGCCGTCGCGGACCGCCGTGGTGCGCAGCGCGCCGACGTCCGACCCGGCGTCCGGCTCGGTGACGCCCAGCGAGCAGAGCTTCTCACCGGCCAGCGCCGGGCGGACGAACCGCTCGATCAGGCCGGGATCGCCGGTCGCGACCATGTGCGGCAGCGCGATGCCGTGGGTGAACAGCGCGGCGTGGCAGCCGGACGAGCCGCCCGCCTCCAGGAACGCCTCGGTGGCCACCACCATGTCGACCGTGTCGCCGCCGTCGCCACCGACCTGTTCCGGGAAGCTGACGGCGTAGAGGCCGGCCTTGGCCGCGCTGAGGTGCAGCTCACGGGGGATCTCGCCGGCGCGTTCCCAGTCGTCCAGGTGCGGGGTGATCTCCCGCTGGACGAACCGGGTCATCGACGCGCGCAACGTGACGCGTTCCGCGGTCTCGAACGGGTCCTCGTACATGGTCAGTGTCCCTTCGCGCGTTCGACGAGGGTGTCCGGGGCACGCCGCCCGAGCAGGACCGCGGCCGCCCGTTTCCACCGGCGGATCAGCAGTTCCCGACGGCCCAGCTCCCCGCTCACGATGCCGGTCATCACCAGGCCCGTCATCACCTCGAAAGTCATCTGTACGACGGTGGGCACCCGCGGATCCTCCCCGAGCAGCGCCACCCCCCGGTCGTGCAGCACCCCGAACACCTCCTTCTCCACCGGCATCAGCGCGGCCCGCAGCTCAGTGTCGGTACGGGCGGCGTTCCACAGCTCGAGCGCGGCCCAGAACAGCGGTGCGGAGAAGTGCCGCCAGACGATGTCGATGAACGCGTCCAGCTCGGCGCCGTCGCCGGGCACCGCGTCGAGCTCGGCGACCAGCGCGTCCAGCCGTCGCCGGGCGACGTGCTGGACCGAGGCGACCAGCAGGTCCACCTTGGTGGGGAAGTGGTGCAGCAGCGTGCCGCGGGGCACGTCGGCACGGGCCAGGACCTCGGCCGTGGTGGTCTCCGCGTAGCCGCGCTCGACCAGGGACTGGCACGTCGCGTCGAGGATCCGCTCTCGGGTGGCCTCGCTGCGCTGGGCCTGGGTCCGCCTCACGGCACTTACCGTACGACGTGACGGTTAGTGGCGTCCATGACCGAACTTTCCCGACCGTTTTCGGTCTTGTCGTGATGCAGGTCACTGAATTACCGTCACGCGAGACTGTTAAGAGGAGTCGATGCGTCTTCGCCGCCGATCCGTGCCCGCCGCACCGCCCGCCGTGCCGCCGCCGCGCGTGCTGGCCCGGCCGTGGGCGCTGTCCGTGGCGGTCGCCGCGCCGGTCGAGCGGGTGTTCGGCTATCTGGCGACGCCGGCCCGGATGGCGGACTGGCTGGTGATGCACACCGGCTGGCCGGCCGAGCCGCCGCCGGTGCTGTCGGCCGGGGTGCGGTTCGCCGAGCGGGTCAAGCTGATGGGTACGCCGGTCGAGGTGCGCTGGACGGTCGCCGGGGCGGACGGGCCGCGGTATCTCTGGCTGGACGGGACCGGGCCGATGGGCATCGAGGTCGGTGTCTACCTGTCGCTGGAAGCGGGCCCGGGTGGGGCCGGGGCGCTGGTGCGGCTGGACGGCGGGGTGCAGGGCGGGCCGACGGCGGGACCGCTCGGGCCGATGGTGGCGCGGAGTCTCGCGGACGCGCTGCGGAGTTCCTTGCGGCGGCTGGCGGCCGCTGATCTGCCGGCCGCCGCAGCGCCCGCGCCGCCCGGCGCCCGGAAAAAGCGCGAGAAGTCGGGAAAAATCCGGCATGAGCGGAGCGGGCGTGACCTCGACCCGTGGACCCCGGTCATCGTCGGCGTGGGCCAGGTCAGCGACCACACCACGGACGTCCGCAACGGCGACCCGGTGTCGCTCGCGGTCCGCGCCCTGCACCTCGCCGCACAGGACAGCGCCGCAGCAAGCGCGCCGGAAAGCGGCGCAGCGCGGTCCAGCGGCGCGGACGGCGGCGCGGGGCGCGGCAGCGCCGATCTCCTCAAGAACGCCGATACCGTCGGATGGGTGGCCAGTGTGTCCTGGCAATACCCCGACGGCGGGGCGCTCATCGCCGCGCAGGTCGGCGCCGCGCCACAGACCACCGTGCAGACCGGGCTCTTCGGCGGCGACGGCCCGCTCCGGCTGATCAACGACCTCGCCGCCGCGATCACCCGCGGCGAGACCACGATCGCCCTGATCGCCGGTGCCGAGGCCGCCGCCACCGCGGCCGCCGCCGAGCGCGCCGGCCGCCCGCTCGGCTGGCCCACCCAACCCGACGGCACGGCGCCCTCGCGCACCCTCGGCGCCGACCGCGAGCCGAACAACGCCGCGGAGACCGCCGCCGGCCTGATCTCCCCGCTGCACGTCTACGCCCTGATCGAGTCCGCACTCCGCGCCCGCCTCGGACTGTCCCAAAGTGATCACCTGAAGCGGATCACCGGGCTGTGGGCGCGCTTCGCCGAGGTCGCCGCGACCAACCCCTACGCCTGGTTGCGCCAGCCGCGCACCGCGACCGAGCTCGCCACCCCGGACGGCGGCAACCGCCCGGTCTGCGCGCCGTACACCAAACTGCTCACCGCGAACCTGCAGGTCAACCAGGCCGCCGGCCTGATCATGTGCAGCGCCGAGGCGGCCCGCGACGCCGGCGTCCCGCAGGACCGATGGATTTTTCCGTACGCCGGTGCGCACGCCGCCGACACCTGGTTCGTCACCGAACGCGCCGACCTGACCACCTCACCGGCCCTGCACGCGGTCGGCACGGCGGTCCTCGCGCACACCGGCCGGACCATCGGCGACGTCCGGCACCTGGATCTCTATGCCTGCTTCCCGTCCGCGGTCCAGATCGCCGCCGCCGAGCTGGGCCTGCCGATCGACGACCCGGACCGGCCGCTCACCGTGACCGGGGGACTGACCTTCGCCGGCGGGCCGGGCAACAACTACGCGAGTCACGCGGTGGCCACCCTGGTGCCGAGGCTGCGCGCCGACCCGGACGGAATCGGGCTCGCCACCGCGGTCGGCTGGTACCTCACCAAGCACGCCGCCACGGTGTTCTCCGCGTCGCCGCCGGACCGGCCGTTCCGCGACGTCAACGCCGGCCTGCGCCTGCACCGCCCCACCCGCGCGGTGCGCACCGGCGGCGCGGGGGTGCGGGAGGCCGGCACCGTCGTCTACCGCCGCGACGGTGAGCCGGAGGCCGGGATCGTCACGGAGATCCTCGACGACGGCAGCCGGGTGGTCCGCCGGGTCGATCCGGCCGGCGACGTGCAGCCGGAGGGCAAGCCGCTCCCGCCGCCCGGTGAGCCCGCGGTGCTGGTCGAGTGGCGGGGCCCGGTCACCGTGATCCGGCTCCGCGCGACGGCAACCGCCGAAGCCCTGCACCACGCGGTCGAGGACTTCGACGCCGACCCGGACGCCAAGGTCGCCGTCCTCGCGGGCCCGGCCCCGGCCGGCACGATCACGTTCGCCGCCGGCAAGCCGCTGATCGCCGCGGTCGAGGCCGCCGACGGCGGGGGAGCCGGCCTGGCCGCCGACCTGATCGTCGCCGCCGAGGACGCGCTGATCGGCGTCCCGGAGAGCGACGCCGACGACGCCGGGAGCGGGCTCCGGCGGCTGGCCGGCCTGCTGCCCCGCGCCCTCGCCATGGAACTGCTGCTCACCGGTGACCCGATCCCGGCCCGCCGCCTCCACGACCTCGGACTGATCAACCGGATCACCCCGGCCGGCACGGCGTACCGGACAGCTCTTGATCTCGCGGCCTCGATCGCCGCCCACCCGGCGGAGGCCCTGCTCCGTGCCCACCGCACCGTCGACGACCTCCGGCGAAAGGCCTGATCATGAGCACCCTGGAAAACCTGCGCGCGGTACTGCGGATGCACCAGATCGGCATCGTCAACCTGCTGCGCCCGGACCACCTGCTCGGTGCGGCGAAACGCAACGCCCGGCTCGGCCCGCAGGCCGCCCTGATCATGAAGGCGGCCGCCGAGCATCCCCACGCGCCGGCGCTCACCGACGAGCGCGGCACGCTCAACTACCGTCAGCTCGACGAGCAGTCGAACGCGCTGGCGCACGCCCTGCGCGAGCTGAACCTGCCGGAGCGCTCGGTGATCGGGGTGCTGGCCCGCGACCACCGCGGCCTGGTCCTGACGATCAGCGCCGCGGCCCGCGCCAACCTGCGCCTGGCCCTGATGAACACCGGCCTGGCGCCGCAGCAGTTCGCCGAGGTGGTGGCACGGGAGAACGTCCGCGCGGTGCTCTACGACAGCGAGTTCGCCCCGGTGATCGAGGCGCTGCCGGGTGACCTGCCGCGCTACCTGACCTGGGCCGACGAGGGCGCCGCCGACAAGACCATCGACATGCTGATCGCCGGCCGGCCGATCACCCCGCTGCCGATGCCGGAACGCCCGCCCGGCTTCATCATCCTGACCAGCGGCACCACCGGGCTGCCCAAGGGCGCTCCGCGCACCAAGGTGTCGCCGCTGGCCAGCGCCCTGATCGCGGACCGGATCCCGTTCCCCCGGCAGGGCGCGATCGTGGTCGCCTCGCCGCTGTTCCACAGCACCGGCTTCGGGGCCTGGACCGTCGGGTTGTCGCTCGCCGACCACGCCGTGCTGCTGCGCCGGTTCGACCCGGAGACCATCCTGCGGGCGATCGCCGAGCACCGGGCGCAGATGCTCGTCGCGATCCCGACCATGCTCACCCGGATCCTGGCGCTCGGCCCGGAGGTCATCGCCAAGTACGACACGTCGTCGCTGCGCTCGGTCTTCGTGGCCGGTTCCCCGCTCGCCCCGGAGCTGACCACCCGGTTCCAGGACACCTTCGGCGAGGTGATCTACAACGTGTACGGGTCGACCGAGGTGGCCGTCGCCTCGGTGGCCCAGCCCGCTGAGTCCCGCCGCGCGCCGGGCACGGTCGGCCGGCCGCCGGTCACCGTGCACGTCGGGCTCTACGACGACCAGGACGCCAAGATCACCCGGGCGCACGTCACCGGCCGGGTGTTCGTCCGCACCGGCATCCCGTTCGAGGGTTACACCGACGGCCAGCGCAAGCAGGTCATCGACGGTTTCATGGCCACCGGCGACCGCGGCCACCTGGACGACGCCGGCCTGCTCTACATCGACGGCCGCGACGACGACATGATCATCTCGGGTGGGGAGAACGTCTACCCGCTCGAGGTGGAGAACCTGCTGGCCGAACGCGACGACGTGGTCGAGGCCGCGGTGATCGGCGTCGACGACCCGGAGTTCGGCAGCCGGCTGCGCGCCTTCGTGGTGTCCACCCCGGACGCGGCGCAGGACCCGCAGGAGATCCGGGACTACGTCCGGGCGCTGCTGGCGCGCTACAAGGTGCCCCGCGACGTGATCTTCATCGACGAGCTGCCGCGCAACGCCACCGGCAAGGTGGTCCGCCGCGACCTGCCGTCCGGGCCGCTCTGAGCACTACTGCAGCAGCCGGCCGACCTCGCCGGCCCGGTCGCCCAGGCTGCGGCGCAGCACCTCGGCGATCTCGGGCGCCGGGCGCTGGGCGAGCACGGCCAGGATCTCGTCCAGGCCGGAGGTGAGCACGTCCATCCGCTCCGCGCTGCGGACCAGGTCGTTACGGGCCCAGCCACCCATCCGGAAGTCCTTCTTGCCGGTGGCCGGGTTGATCTCGACGTGGTTCCACGAGCCGGCGCCGACCGCTTTCTGCCCGCGATCGGACTCCAGGGCCTTGAGCACGGCGGCCATCACCTCGGCTTCGGTCATGTCGTCCTCCAAGAGTCCCCACGGGCGGGTGTCCCGCTCCTGCGCGGTGGTGTATCGGGCGGAGAAGTGCGCGTGCTCGGTGTGCGGGCTGGGGCCGGCGTAGTCCCGGGCGGCCCAGCCCCAGCTGCGCGACCAGACCTGCCGGTCGAAGATCACGTTCTGCAGCCGGTCGTCCTTGCCGGCCCGGTGCCGGCCGACGATGACCTGCACGGCCCGGGCCATCGTCCAGCCGGGCTTGCGCAGGTCGTCGTCGACGTCGATGGCGTGCACCTCGTTGACCCGGTCGGCGTCCTCGGACGGCGTGTTCCCGGTCTCGTCCGGATTGTGGTCCGAACTCGACCGGGCGTGCGCCGGATTGCCGATCGAGCCGTCCGAGGTGCGGTCGCGGTGCGGTGCGAGGGTGTCGAACTCGGTGCGCAACGACACCAGGCAGGGCACCAGAATCCAGTCGGCCACGGAACGAGGTTCTCCGCTCATCCGGTCACGGGCAACGATCAACCATCCGTACGGGTGGGTGAATCCGGTCCGGCGCTCCCGGCCGGGTACTCCAGCAGCGGCACCTCGCCGGCCCGCCACGCCGCCGCGACCGGCTCGACGATCCGCCAGCACTGCTCGGCGGCGTCGCCCCGCACCGAGAGCATCGGGTCGTTGTCGAACACCCCGCGCAGCACCTCGCCGTACGGCGGCAGGTCACCCGGGCCGAAGTCGACGTCCCAGGTCACCGGGTCCAGCTCGAACGGGTCGCCGGGGCCGTTCACGGTGAAGTCGAGCGCCAGCATGTCCGGCCCGAACCCGATCCGCAGCCGGTTCGGCGCGTCGTGCCCGTGCAGCCCGCCCGGCACCCGCGGCGCCGCCTTGAACGTGATGATCGCTTCCTTGCGGCTGTTCGCGACGGCCTTGCCGGACCGCAGCGTGAACGGGACACCGGCCCAGCGCCAGTTGTCCACGGCCAGGGTGACCTCGGCGAGCGTCTCGGTCTCGCGGGACGGGTCGACGCCCTTCTCCTCGGCGTACGCGGGAAGCTGTCTGCCGTTCAGTTCGCCGGCCGTGTACCGGGCCCGCACGCTGGACTCCTTGGCGTCGCCGCCCCAGAGCCGGGTGGCGCGCAGCGCCTCGGACGTCTTGTCACGGAACTCCTGCGGGTCGAGCGTGAGCGGCGCCTCCATGGTCAGCATCGCCAGGATCTGCAGCAGGTGGCTCTGGATCATGTCGGACATCGCGCCGGCGTGGTCGTAGTAGCCGGCCCGCCCCTCGAGCGCGAGGTCCTCGTCGAAGACGATCTTCACGCTCTCCACGTGCTCGGAGGTGAGCAGCGGCTCGAAGATCCGGTTGGCGAACCGCACGCCGAGGATGTTGAGCACCGTCGACTTGCCCAGGAAATGGTCCACCCGGTGCACCTGCTCCTCCGGCACCAGCCGGGTGAGCAGCCGGTTCAGCGAGGCGGCACTGCTCGCGCTGGTGCCGAACGGCTTCTCCAGCACCAGCCGGGTGCCCTCCGGCAGGTCCACCTCGGTCAGTGCCTCACACGCCTTCGCGGTGATCGCCGGCGGCAGCGCGAAGAAGATCACCGGCCGCTCGGCCCCGTCCAGCAGCCGCCGCAGGTCCTCGGCCTTGGTCACGTCGGCCTGCGCGTACGTGCTCTCCTCGATGACCTTCGCGGCCTGCTCCGCCGTGCCGTGGTCGCCGAACGCGTCGACGACCCGCTTGCGCCAATGCTCCGCGTCCCACGCGTCCATCCCGGCGCCGACGAGCGTCAGCGGCGGCGCGTCCCCGGCCGCCAGCAGCGCGCCCAGCCCGGGCAGCAGCAGCCGCGCGGTCAGGTCCCCGGAGGCACCCAGGATGAGCAGAGTCTGCGCGTCATTCGTCATGCGCCTCGCTTGCCCCGCCACCCCCAAGATCAAAACCATTCTCCGGTACGAAGGGACAGGTCCCCCACCGCAACGCCCGGTCCCGCCCGCACGACGCGATCGCCGCCGCCCCTCCCGATCGCTGAGCGCCCGCCGGGGTGTAGCGGCCCCTCCCGGACCGCCCGCACCACCCCGGCGCACGCGCAGCGGTCTGGGGTGGCTGGGCGTCGCGTTGATGGCCCGGGACGGTCACGCTGCGTTTGGGGACGGCCCAGGTCGTACGATTTAAGGTTGTTTAAGGTTTTGACCTGGACAAACGGTTGACCCGGCATCGACCTCCTGCTTTATTGGCAAGTAACTTGCCAATTCCCCCCGGCGAGTGAATCCCTATCGCATCGAGGTTTCCCCATGCGCAAGCGCACCCTGCTGGCCCTCGCCGTGTCGACCGTGATCGTCGGCGGGCTCGGCGTCGCCGGTATCACCACCGCGTCGGCGGCCGCCACCCTCGACCCCACCGTGGCGCCCGGCGGCAACTTCGACCTGTCGGTCTGGCAGTTGCAGCTGCCGACCGGCTCGCCCGGCAAGCCGGACACCATCTCGCCCGCGCAGCTCAAGGGCGCGAACGGCTACAGCAACCCGACCTACTTCTGGACCGACAAGAACGACGGCTCGATGACCTTCTGGGCGCCGGAGAAGGGCGTCACCACGCCCAACTCCAACTACGCCCGGTCCGAGTTCCGGGAGATGAACACCAACGGCAGCGCCGCGGACTGGACCCTGTCCGGCAACCACACGCTCACCGCGCAGCTGCGGATCCCGTCGGTGACCAAGAACGTCGCGGTCGGCCAGGTGCACCTCGGCTCCGGCGGCACGTCGACCAAGCCGCTGCTGGAGCTCTACTACCGGCCGAACGGCGACATCTACCTGGGCACCGAGAACTCACCGGCCGGCGGGCAGACCCTGCACAAGGTCGGGAACGTGGCGCTCGGTGTGAAGTGGACCTACGTCATCAACGTGACCGGCAACACCATCAACCTGACCGTGAACGGGACGAGGACCAGCTACGCGATCCCGTCCTCGTTCAACCCGTACCGGCAGTACTTCAAGGCCGGCTCGTACAACCAGTCCTCGTCGGAGAGCACCAGCAACGGCGCGAAGGTGAAGTTCTACAGCCTCACCGTCAAGCACAGCTGACCGTTCCTCACCGCAGCCGGCGCGCCCGCTGGACCGCAGGAGCGATCAACTCCTGGACCAGGGCGGGCCGGCCGTCGGTGGTCTCCCACCCGGTGTCGGCGACCATCACCAGCACCCGGCCGGCCGCGGCGACCGCCACGTGCACGTCCGTGGTCACCACGTCGCCGTCGTGCCGGAACCGCCGGCGCAGCCGCAGCAGCAGCGAATCCGGGCCGGCCACGTCCCGGCCGGTGATCGACCACAGGTGACCGCCGCCGTCGACGACCAGGTGCTGCTCCAGTGAGGCGCGCAGGTCGCGCAGGTACCGGGCGGGGTCGTCCGGTCCGTGCACGGACAGGTACTCCAGGACCAGGGTGGGCCGGTCGTCGACGGTCACCACCGCGGACATCGCCCGCTCGGCGACGACCGTCCCGGCCAGCGGCGACGCGCTGCTCAGATCGGGCCGGGGCGGGCACAGCCCGGCCCATCGGTCGCCGGTCACCGCGGTGCCGGTCGCGCCACGCAGGTCGGCGGGCTGCAGCATGGCCGCGTCCGGGACGGGCGCCGGCGCGGTGGTGTTCCGCAGCTCGAGGGTGAACGCGCCGACCCGGCTCAGCACGCTGGACAGGCTGGCGTGGATCGCCGGGGCGCGGTGCCCGGGTGACGCCGGCTCCGGACGGGACGGCCCGCGCTGCGTCGGGAACGGGATGATCGGCATGTCGGGCTCCGGTACGGGGGGTTCTCGCATGAGGTGGCGCCGATCACTGATCCGTGGCGCGGGAACCGCAGGACGCACAAAACTGCAGGTCAGCGGTTCGGGAATGCCGAACCCTAGCATGGAAAACGACATCGGAGCCGATGGTGATCCGGCTCATCCCGGTGATCCGGTCAGTCCGGGAGAATCGGACGGTGAGCCACGAGCGGTTACTGACTTTCGTCCTTGCCGGCTTCGTCGTGCTGGTGATGGTGCGCTGGGTCGCCGAACGCACCGGCCTGCCCTCCGCCGCCCTGCTCACCCTGGCCGGCATCGGCTATTCCCTGCTGCCCGGCCAGAACGTCGTCCTCAACCCCGAGTTCGTGCTGACCTACCTGATCCCGCCGCTGCTCTACAGCGCGGCGCTGGACTCCTCGCTGCTGGCGATCCGCCGCAACCTGGTCACCGTGATCGGGCTCTCCGTGCTGCTGGTGCTGATCACCGCGTTGACGATCGGCGCCGGGTTCGCCTGGTTCGTCGGCGGGGCGACCCTCGCGGCCGGGGTGACGATCGGTGCGGCGGTGGCGCCGCACGACCCGGGTGTCGCGCTCGGGGTCGCCCGCCGGTCCGGGCTGCCGGTCCGGCTGGTCACCGTGATCCAGGGGGAGGGGCTGCTCAACGACGCCACCGCGCTGACCCTGCTCAGCGTCGCGATCACCGCGGCGGCCGGGCACGGGTTCTCCGGACCGGCCGCGCTGGGCCGGCTCCTGCTCGCCGCGGCCGGTGGGATCGTGGCCGGCGCGCTCGTCGCGTACGGCGTGCGCCGGTTGCGCCACCTGGCCCGGGACCCGCTCACCGCCAACGCGATCTCGCTGGCCACGCCGTTCGCCGCGTACCTGCTGGCCGAGTGGGCGGGCGTCTCCGGCGTGCTGGCGGTCGTGGTGACCGGGCTGATCGTCGGGCACGACGCGCCGCGGTGGGCCTCCGGCGCGAGCCGGTTGCAGACCAGCGCCGTCTGGCGGCTCGTCGACTTCCTGCTGGAGGGCATGATCTTCCTGCTGATCGGCCAGCAGCTGCCGGCCATCCTGCGTGACCTGCGGCAGTACGACGCGGCCGTCATCCTCCCGGCCGTGGCGGTCACCGTCGGGGTGGTCCTGGTGTCCCGGCCACTGTGGCTGCTCGCCACGCACACCCTGCCGGCCCGGCTCGGCTGGCGTTCCGGCGCACTCACCGGCCGCGAGGTGATCGCGCTCAGCTGGACCGGCACCCGCGGGGTGATCAGCCTGGTGGCCGTGCTCGCCGTGCCGCTGACCACCGTGGACGGTTCGCCGTTCCCGCTGCGCGACCTGCTGGTGTTCTGCACCCTGACCGCGGTGCTGGTCACCCTGCTCGGGCAGGGCCTGACGCTCGCCCCGCTGGTGCGCCTGCTCGGGTTGCACGCCAGCCCGGACGACCAGGCGGCGCTGCGCAACGAGGCCCGCTCGGCGTCGGTGCACGCCGCCCTGATCCGGCTGGGCGAGCTCGGCGCCCAGGAACCGGAGCTCGACCCGCGGCAGATCGCGCAGATGCGGGAGGCCCTGCAGGTCCGGTTACGCCGGTACGAGGGCCGGATCGAGTCGCTGCGGACCACCGGCGCGGAGATCGAGGGTCATGCCGAGGGCTACGAGACCCGCGCCTGGCTGCGGCACGTCACCATCGACGCGCAGCGGGAGGAACTGCTGCGCTGGCGCGACGCCGGCCGGCTGCCGGACGCCGGCCTGCGGGTGCTGGAACGCGAGCTGGACCATGAGGAAAGAATGCTGCCACCTGGTTGACAATTGAGCGCCGAACCGGGATACGTGCTAGTTTCGGCCCGCCTTGGTTTTGGCACGCATTTTCCGCGGCGCGCCGGCGTTGCGCTTCGCGATCGTCGGAAAGGCACCATCGAAATGATCATTCCGAAGCACCTCATCCTGTCCGAACTGCGTGGTCGTGGCCTGTCACACCGCGCGGATTTCGTCGACAAGCAACTGCCCGACGACGTCGACACCCAGAAGCACGGCGGGCTGCTCTCCACCCTGCAGCTGGACCTCGACGCGCTGATGGCGAAGGCACCGGAGCAGAAGTCCGGCGACGCCTGACCGTCAGACCGGCGCCGCGGTGACCGCGGGCTCGCTCGACCAGGGGAAATTGATCCACTTGTCGGTGCGGGCCCAGACGTAGTCGCACCGCACCCCGGAGTGCGGCTTCTCGTAGATCACCGCGGTGCGCACGGTGGCCGCGTGCCCGGCGCAGAAGTCGCGGACCAGCTTCAGCGTCGCGCCGGTGTCGGCCACGTCGTCGACGATCGCCTGCGCCAGTTCCCGCCCCACCCGGCCGAAACCGTCCCAGGTCAGCGTCTCCCGCTCGGTCATTCGCGCTCCCGTTCACCCGATCTTGCGGCAAACCCTAACCCGGCCCCTCACGCGTGAGAACGTCAGAGGACAGGGCCGGACGGCCCGGAGGAGGCGATCGCGATGATCACGGTGCCCGCCGGGAGCACCCTCACCCTGCGCTGCCCGGACATGGAGGCGATCCCGCTGGTCTGCCTGTCCGAGGTCCGCGCGCCGTTCCTCGCCGAGCTGCCGCCGATGCCGGTGCTCAGCCTCGACGAGCCGGGCACCCGCCGGTACGGCATCCTCGAGCTGGCCAGCAGCGCCGGCGTCACCTGGGTCGAGGCGGAACTGCGCGACGGGCTGATCACCGTGCTCGGTGACACCCCGGCCGGCGTGGTCCAGCGGCGGGACTCGCCGCGGCGGCCCGGGTCGTACCCGGCGACCGGCACCGCGCAGGTCGACACCGGCACCACCCAGCGCCTGGTGGCCCTCTCCGGGCACGTCCAGGACGTCTCCACCAGCGGCCTGCTGCTGCGCGCCACCGCCGACGACGCCAGCCCGCACCTGCCGTCCGCGATCCTGCGCACCCTGCTGCACGTCAGCATGCCGTGGGGGGAGATGAACGCCGCCATCACCACCGTCGACCAGCGTTCCGACCGGTTGCGTGGCACGTTCGAGTGGATCGATCCGGGCGACGCCCGCGCTCTTGCCGCGTTCGTCACCGGAAGCTGACTACTACGACGGCCCCAGGTTTCCTATTATCGGGGGGTGCCCCCTGAGAAGCCCCGCGAAGACCGGCTCGATGCCCGCCATGCGGAGCTCGAGCGGTGGGAGGGCGCCCTGGCACAGCGGGAGTGGGCGGTCGAGGAGCGCGAGCGCCTGGTCGGCGTCCGGGAGCGGGTGGCCGACGAGCAGAGCCGGGCCGCCGACGAGCGTGAGGCCCGGGCCAACGAGCGCGAGGTCGTCCAGTCGGCCCGGGAACGAGTCCTCGACCAGCGGGAGCTGGACACCGCCGGTGCCGACCCGATCGAGGGAATCGAGGACGCGTTCGCCCGCGAGGTGGCCCGGCTGGACCGCAGCAACGCGTTCCTGGACCGGTCCCGCGCGGCCGTCGAGCGCGCCCAGGCCCGGCTGGAGGGCCTGCGCCAGCACCGGGACACGCACTGAATGATCGGCATGACGGTTCCCGGACGGGGCATGAGATGACCATGACCTGGCTGGAATTCGCGTTGCTGCACACCTCGGCGCCGACCACCGTGCGGGTCTCGGCCCGGCACGGCGACCGGTTCGCCGAACCCACCCTGGTCGGCCCGTGCGTGGTCGACCACCGCCGGACGATCGTGTTCTGCCCGCCGGACGCCGACGTCCCGCCGGGCTCGCTGGTCACCCTGCCGACCGGCCGGACCACCCGGGTCCGGTCCGCCTGTCACCTGGACGCGCACGGCTACCGGCTGCCCGGCCACCTGCAGCTCGACCTGGAGTGACGCGCCGGCGTCAGAGCGGCTCGGCCGCCTTGCGCTCGGAGCGCCGGCGCCGGTCCCGGACGTAGATCACCGAGGTCTTGCCGCGCTCGGTGGGCCGCCGTTCCGACTCGAACAGCCCGGTGGTCAGCAGCAGATCGCTGAGCTTGGTGTAACCCCAGTTGCGAGCGTCGAAGTCGGGGCTCTGCTTGGTCAGGATGTGCCCGACGGCCGCGAGCGCCGCCCAGCCGTCGTCGTCGGACGCCGCCTCGACCGCGTTGCGCAGCTTGTTGACGAGCGCGCTGTCCGATTTCAATTGTGCGGCGGGCAGTGGCGGACGCGGAGCGGCGGGTGTGTCGGCCGGCTCGATCGGGCTGTGGTGCACGGCCAGGTTCTCGGTGTAGATGAACTTGTCGCAGGCCGCCACGAACGGTTTCGGCGTCTTGCGTTCACCGAAGCCGTACACGGTCAGCCCGGACTCCCGGATCCGCGCGGCCAGCCGGGTGAAGTCGCTGTCGCTGGACACGATGCAGAAACCGTCGAGCCGCCCGGAGTACAGCAGATCCATGGCATCGATGACCATCGCCGCGTCGGTCGCGTTCTTGCCGGTCGTGTACGCGAACTGCTGGATCGGCTGGATGCTGTAGGCCAGCAGATGTTCCTTCCAGCCGCGCAGGTTCGTCCCGGTCCAGTCGCCGTAGGCCCGCTTGACGTGCGCGGTGCCGTATTTCGCGACCTCCGCGAGCAGCCCTTCGACGATGGCCGGCTGCGCGTTGTCCGCGTCGACCAGCACCGCCAACCGGGCGATCTCGTTGCTGCTGATACTCATCGGCCCTCCCGCCACCGGGTCCGACACTACCCATCAGACCGCGACAGATCACTGCCGCAGACCCTTTCGGTACGACCTGGCGGCCGTCACAGAAGCAGCGGCCCGCTCCCGGGCCTCCACGCGACGCCCGGCCCGCACCGGGCCGCGACGCCCCGCCGGGCCGGATCCGGTGGTCCCGGCGGCCCTCGTTTTAGTGCATTGACGTTTCTAAATTGTTGCCGTAGGTTGGCTCGGAAAGCGCATTCCTGCACCTCAAGACTTGCTCCAACGTCGTACTTCCTGGTTCCGGCTGCTAGCCCAGCCGTCGGCGCATCGACCCGAGAGCGCCGCCGGTCACCTGGTGGCCGGGCCGAACCAGTCGAGGTCGACAGCTCCGGCGATCGCCTGCATACCCTTGTCGCCAGGGTGCAGGTGGTCGCCGGAGTCGTTCACCGCCAAGAACCGGGTCGGGTCGGCCGGGTCCTGGGTCGCGGTGTCCTGGGCGAGTACCTGGTCGCAGCCGCTCTCCGGGCTGCGCACGAACGCGTTGTAGGCGGTCCGCCCCTGCTCACCCCGGGCCGACCAGTACCCCGCGCGCTCGAACGGCGTCAGCGTCGAGCAGATCACCCGGATGTCCGCCGCGTGCGCGCGGGCGATCAGCTGCTTCAGCACCGCGATGATCTGGTCGCTGGTGACCGGCTTGCGGCTGCCCAGGTCGTTCAGCGGGTCGTCGGAGATGAGCACCCACGCCACCCCGGTGCGGTCCAGCACGTCGCGCTGGAAGCGTTTCGGCGCGCTCTCGCCGCGGCCGTCCTTGCCGTTCTTGGTCAGCCGGTTGCCGCTGATCCCGGTGTTGACCACACCGAACGTACGGCCGGAGGCCCGCAGCCGGTCGGCGAGCAGGTCCGGCCAGCGCAGGTTGGCCCCGGGCGTGGAGCCCCGCCCGTCGGTGATCGACGCGCCGAACGCCACGACGGTGCCGGCCGCCTCCTGGTTCACCACGTCCAGGGCGGTCAGGAAGAAGTAGCTGCTCACCGCGGTGGCGCCGCTGATCGTGGTCGCGGCGGCCTGGTCACCCGTACCGATGAAGTTGGTCTGCGTCCCGAGCGGATGCCGGGTCGTCTCGCCGGTCGCGGCCGGGAGGTAGACGCTGACCGCGAGATCGGTGTCGGCCGCGACGGCGAACTCCGCCCGGTCGCTGACCACCGAGGCGCCCGGTGCGAGCGTCACCGTGGTCTTCCCGCCGAAGGTCACCGCGGTGTCGGTGACCGGGTCGATGGCCGCGTCCTTCACCCGCTGGGCGATCCGCACCCCGCCGAGGACCAGCGGCTGCGTCCCGAACGCGTTGGAGATCTTCAGCCGGGCGCCGTCCCCGCCGACGCTGGTGTGCACGATCTGCCGCAGCGTCTGCTTGGCGAACGCCTGCCCGCCGTCGGTCATCGCCACACCCCAGGTCGCCACCCAGGCCGGTCCGGCCGGCGCCGACGGCGAGGCGCCCGCCGAGGGCGGTGCCGAGGCTCCGGACGCGTACGGCGGTGCCGTGTTGCATGCGGTGAGCAGCAAGATCGTGCTACCGGCCACCCAGGCAGCAGGAATCGACCGCATGAAACCCCCGTGTTCACTTCGTCCGCGCTTCGCGGAACATCCTCACATTCGACCTTGTGTGCGGGCTGTCAACACCAGAGATTCATGGCATTCGGCACGTCCGGCGGGCTCCACGGCGATCGGACGGAGGCTCGCACCAATCCGCTCGAGCGACCGCTCCGAATCCATGGTGATCAAGAAAGTCGAACCCCCCTCGTCTGGAGCCCGCCCGTGAAACTCGCCCGCACCCTGCTCGCCGTGCCCGCCGCCGCCGCGATCCTGTTCGCCGTGCCGAGCGCCGCGTTCGCCGACGAGAGCGTCCACGTCAAGCTCGACGCCCTGAACCACTCCGGCGCGTCCGGCGCCGCGACCCTGACCGCGCTGTCCAACGGGGACCTGAAGATCAGCATCCGGTCGACCGGCCTGGTCCCGAACGCGCCGCACGCCCAGCACCTGCACGGCTCCACCGAGGGCATGGACTTCCACTGCCCGGACATGTCGGCCGACAAGGACGGCAACGGCTACGTCAGCACCGAGGAGGGCATGCCGGACTACGGCGACATCTTCGTCTCGCTGACCACCAAGGGCGACACCACCCCGAAGAGCGGCCTGGCCGTCGACCGGATGCCGACGGCCGACGCCAAGGGCAACCTCTCCTACGACCGCACCATCCCGGGCGCCGAGCTGCCCGCGGGCACGATCACGCACCTCAAGGACCTGCACGTGGTCGAGCACGGCATCGACGCGAACAAGAACGGCAAGTACGACCTGGCCGGCCTCGGCGAGTCCACGCTGGCCAAGGCGGCCGGCCTGAAGGGCATCCCGGAGGAGGTCACCGACCCGGCGGTCTGCGGCATGGTGGCCGGCGCGGCGGTCGGCTCGGTGCCGGTCGGCGGCGTCGCCACCGGTGACGGCAGCACCCGCCACGACTCCACCCCCATGTACGCGCTCGGCGGGGTCGCCCTGCTCGGCGCGGCCGGCGTCTTCCTGGCCCGCCGCCGCCTCACCGGCCAGAGCTGAGCCGGTCCGATGACCGACGCCGAGGGAACCGAGCCGGCCGTGGCCGGCGCTGACCACCCCGCACCGGCGGCGACGAAGGCCGGCAGTCGCTGGGGGCGTTATGCGCTCCCGGCGGCGGTCCTGGTGCTCGCCGCGGTCGGGATCACCGCCCTGGTCACCGGCGCGCGGGAGCAGCCGCACCAGCCACCGCTCGCCGCGTCGGTCGTCGGCGCGGCCCCGCCGGAGGGTGCCGTGACCCCCGCGGGCACCGCGCCGTCCGCCGGTGCCGCCGCCACCTCGACCGCCGCCGGTGGCACCCTGACCGTCGGCCCGCTGATGAGCACGTCGGTGCCCACCCGGGTGGTCATCCCGGCCCTCGACGTCGACGTGCCGCTGACCGGTCTCGGACTGCAGGCCGACGGTGCGATGCAGGTCCCGACGGACGCCAAGACCGTCGGCTGGTACACCCGGGCGCCCACGCCTGGCGCCCTCGGCCCGGCGGTGCTCGCCGGGCACGTCGACTTCAAGAACAAGCCGGGCACGTTCAACAAGCTCACCGACCTGAAGGCCGGCGACTCGATCAACGTGGACCGCGCGGACGGCAGCATGGCGATGTTCCGCGTCGTCAAGGTCGACCGCTACGCCAAGGACCGGTTCCCGACCGACGCGGTCTACGGCGCGATCAACCGCGCCGGCCTGCGCCTGATCACCTGCGGCGGCGACTTCGACAGCGCCGCCGGCCACTACGAGGACAACATCGTCGTCTACGCGGACCTGGCGATGGCCCACCCCGCGTGACCCACCGGAACCACCCGTCCCCGTGTTGATCCCCCGCCGGGATCCGGGAGATCCACGGGACGGGAGGTCAGGGCCGGGCGATGCGGCGGCATCGCCCGGCCTTGACCGTTTTCCCCTGATCGTTCTCAGCCCGGTGGCTGGCCGTTTCGGCTGGCAGACGGCAGTGCGGCGCAGCCGTTTTCGCCCGGGTCTTTCAACCCGGCAGCGGGCGGAGCGGCCGGACCGTTGTCGTCCTGGTCGTTTTCAGCCTGGCAGCCAACGGCTCGGCCCGGCCATTTCAAGCCGGCGGCGGGGCGGTGCGAGCACGCAATCGACGACTGCGTGCTCCTGTCGCCCCCAGGTGGGCTGCAAACGTCCGCATAACCCGATCGCGTGCCGCCACCGCCCCCCGAACCCCACCGTTCGCGTGCTCCTACCGCCCCGCCAATGCCGGTTGCGTGCTCCTACCGCCCTGCCGTTGCCGGTTGCGTGCTCGCGCCGCCCCGCCGCGCCCTTGCGCTCATGATGCCGCCACGTCGAACACGTGCATGATGCCCTTGTCGGTGCCCTCCGGCAGCAGCACCGCGTCCACCGTCCGCGCCGCGTCGACCGCCACCGACGCCGAGAACACCCGGAACGTGCCGGCTGCACTCGTACCGTTGGCGTTGTTGCGGGCCGGCACCGAGAGAACCTCGACGTTGCCGCCCACCGCTCCCGCCGCCCAGTCACCGAAGGTGACGTTCACCTGCTGGGAAGAACCGTCCGTGTACTGGACCGTGGCGACACCCGTGGCCGGCCCGTTGGTGGCCAGTCCGAGGAAGGACACGCTGGTCGCGGCGGCATCCGGCAGGTCGACCCGCTGGCCGTGCGGGATCCAGTTGTCCGGCGTGCCGGGCGCGGCCGAGGGCCAGGTGAAGCCGGCGATCGCGGCGCCGGGCGCGGGCAACGCGGAGCGGGGCAGGGACCAGTCGCTCAGGTCGAGCGAACCGAGGTTCCCCTGACCGTCCGGCGTGGTGCCGACGCTGTTGCGGGCGTCCGCGCCGGCGGTGTAGGACGGCGGCACGTCCGCGGCCGCGGTGCCCCACGTGCCGGGCGTGTCCGACATGGTGAAGGCGAGCGTGCCACCGCGCCGCGCGAACGACGCGTCCACCCAGCTCGCGGTCTGCCGCACCCCGTCGACCTTCAGCGAGCTGACATAACGTCCTGCGCCCGAGGTCGTGATCTTGACGGGACGACCGCCGACCGGGTCGATCGTGACTTTCGAGAACATCGGGCCGGAGATCACCAGGTCGCCGGTCCCGTAGATCGCCGGATACACGCCCAGCTGCGCGAAGACGTACCAGGCGCTCAGCGACCCCTGGTCGTCGTTGCCCGGCAGCCCGGACGGCGTCGTGTCGTACATTTCCGACACCACCCGCCGGAGCGTGTCGGCGGTCCGGGCCGGCGCTTGCAGCCAGTTGTAGACCCACGGCGTGGTGAACGCCGGCTGGTTGGACAGGTAGTTCCCGGTCTGCGTGTACGCGCCCGCGTCCAACTGCGCCATCAGCGTGTCCAGCTGCGCGGTGGCCGCCGCGACACCGCCCCGCTTGGCGATCAGCGTGGCCAGGTTGTGCGGGACCATCCACCCGTACTGATATCCGGTGGACTGGTTGAACTGCCCGCGCCCGCTGCCGTCGTCGCGCGTCCGCAGGTCGAACGAGCGATCAAAACCGGTCCGCTCCCGGGGCCGCAGGTGCCCGGTCACCGGGTCGAAGACGTTCATCCAGTTCTGCGCGCGCCCCATGAAGAAGTCGCGCGCCGCCACCGAGCCGAGCCGCCCGGCCAGCTCCGCGATCGCGAAGTCGTCGACCGAGTACTCCAGGACCCGCGACGTCGCGAAGTCACCCTTGCGGTTCTCGATCATGCCGGTGGCGAAGTACTGATACCCGTCGCTGCGCGTGGTCGTGGTGGCCGGCAGCCGCTGGGTGGCGACCATCGAGGCCAGCGCGGCCTGCCGGTCATAACCGGTCGCGCCCATGTCGTCCAGGGTCGCCAGGATGACCTGCAGGTTGTCGCCCTGCATCCGGGCCGCGCCGGGCGCCCACCTGCCGGTCTGCTGGACCAGCGCCACGATCGACTGGTTGATGTCGTCGGCCACCCGCGGGAAGGTCAGCGCGATCAGCTGCGCCTGGCTGCGGTACATGTCCCAGCCCGACCCGGCGAAGTTGATGTCGCGGTAGAAGTGCCGCCCGCGCGCCACGGTGTGCACCTCGTCGTCATAACCGAGGTACTCGCCGGTGACGTCCTCGCGGACGTTCGGGTGCAGGAACGCGTGATAGAGCGCGGTGTAGAACGACGTCCGCTGCGCGTCGTCGCCGCCGGCCGCTGTCACGGTCCCGAGCGCTTCCTGCCAGGACCGTTTCGCTTGCTTTCGTACGTCGGTGAAGCTCTTCCCGCCCGTCTCCCGATCACGGTTGGCCGCCGCACCGGCCACGCTGACGTAGCTCAGCCCGGTCTTCGCGGTCACCGTCGTCCCCGGTGCGAACGTGAGCCACCCGCCGGTGTCGTGCCGGAAGTCCACGCCGGTGTCGGTGCCGCTCTTTTCCGCGTGGGTGCTCCCGGTGACCATCTCGGCGTCGTTCCACGTCCCGTAGGAGCTGAACGGCTGGTCGTACGTCGTGGAGAAGTACGCCTTGTACAGGTTCCCGACGTCGCACACGTCGGTGCCGTACATCCACCCGGAGACCGTCCGGCTCGCCGGGTCGATGGTGATCTCGCTGCCGAACGACCGGTTGTTCTGCCCGGACACGTCGAGCAGCAGGGTGGCCGCGCCCGCGAACGCGTACCGGCTCACCGCGGTGCGCGTGGTCGCGGTCAGCTCGGTGGTCACCCCGTTGTCCAGCGCCACCTTGTAGTACCCGGGCTGGGCCACCTCGTTCGCGTGGCTGAAGCTCAGGTAGTACCCCTTGACGTCGGTGGCCGGGTTCACCGGCAGGGAGTCACCGGCGTACGGGATGGTGGGGAACTCGTAGCCACCGAACCGTCCGGTGCACCCGGTGCCGGAGTGCCGGGTCATCCCGAAGCCCCGGATCAGGCTCGCGGTGTACTCGTACCCGCCCTTCTCGCCGACCCCGGCGTTGCCCGGCTTGTACGTGGTGGGGCTGGGCTGCACCATCCCGAACGGGACGGCCGCGCCGGGGAACGTGTTGCCGTACGCGTCGTTGCTCTTGTTCTGCGTGGTGTCCAGCTCGGTGCCGATGAACTGGTTCACCGCGTCGAACGGGGCGAGCGCCGGCGCCGCGGTCGCGGGTGCGGCCAGCGCCACCGTCGACAGCACCGGCGCGAGGATCCCCGCCAGCCACGCTCTTCTGGACGGAAAGCTAATCATTTCGTCGATCTAACTGTCCGCAGAGGACCGGCGCATGTCGAAAAAACATCAGACAGTTGGCGCGCGGGTCACGGCCCGGGTGGCCGCTGTGCCCGGCCGACTACCATCGAGGTCACGACGGGGAGAGGTAAGAACACGGTGAACTGGCTGGTCCTCGACGACAGCGTCCCGGGCGCGGTGATCGGGATCGACGGTCGTGGCATCGTCGACCGCGCCCCTGACGACGCCTCGGACAAGCGCGAGGAGATCGTCTCGGAGTGGCAGGACCCGGGCAACCGGGGCAGCTGGGCCGCCGGCGACTGGCAGCCGCAGCCGGAGATCGTCGCCTACGCCCGCCTCGGCGTCTGGGAAGCGGCCCTGGTCCGGGTCGGCGGCCACGCCCAGCTCGGTGTCCGGCACGACGCCGGCCGGCCGGTCTGGCACGGCTTGAGCAAGTCACCCGACGACATGAACCGCGGCCTGGTCGGCGCCACCCTGCTGGCGCCCGGCCGGCTCGCCGAGGTCACCGCGCTGACCCGCCGGGACGACTTCGTCGGCGTCCAGGTCCAGGGCGCCGAACGGATCCAGCAGCTCGTCGTCCCGCGTGTCGTCGAGCACCCGCCGGGCGAGGAGATCCCGCCCGCGATGATCCGCGGCTCGGTCACCACCCTCGCGGCGCAGTCACCGGCCGCGCCGCTCGACCTGCCCGAGGAGCTGACCGCGGAGCTGGTGCGCCGGCTGCGCCGCAAACCCGCCGACGCGGTCCGGATCGCGGTCGGGCTGCGGATCGCCGAGACCTGGCGGCTGCCGGACGGCTTCGAGCTGCCGCTGGTCTACGACGTGGCGCCGGGCAAGACCCAGGGGTACGTCACCGACGAGACCACCGGCGCGCCGCTCAGCGCGCTGCACGCCTGCCGCAACCACCACCTCACCGGCGCCCTCGACTGGTGCACGCACTGCCTGAACCCGACCTGCCGGCTCTGCTCCGAGGCGGTCCGCCCGTGCCGCCTGTGCCAGGGCACGGTCTGCGGCGACTGCGTGGCCACCCCGGACGGCCGCTGCCCGGCCTGTGCCGCTCTCACCAAGGTCGGCATGTTCCAGCGCGGCCGCTACGGGGTGTCCGCGAGCGGCGCCGTGTGGCACGGCGCCGCCACGAACGTCCAGGTGACCGTGCGTCAGGAGCGCAACTACTGGTCCCTCGAGCGCTGGGACCGCTACGACCGGGTCACCTTCCCGCTCGATCCGCACACCGTGCAGACCCTGCGGGGCTGGCTGGCGTGAGCGGAGGTCAGAGCCGGATGCGCTGACCGGGGAAGATCCGGCTCGGGCTGCTCAGCCGGTCCTTGTTGAGCGCGTAGAGCGCCCGCCAGCCTCCCTTGACGTGATAGCGCTTGGCGATCTTGGCGAGCGTGTCACCAGACTTGATCACGTAGGTCTTGCCGCTCGCCTTGGCCTTCTTCGCGGGCTTGGCGGTCGCCTTCTTGTAGACGCCGGCCTTCTTGCCGCACACCGGCCACGGGCTCAGGCCGCGCTTCGCGTACAGCTTGTTGGCGATCTTGATCTGTTCGGCCTTGGTGGCCTTGTCGGCGGTCGAGGCGTACCTGGCCCCGCCGTTCGCCTTCCACGTGCCGCGGTCGAACTGCAGACCGCCGTAGTACCCGTTCCCGGTGTTGATGTGCCACCTGCCGCCGGACTCGCACTTGGCGACCACGTCCCAGTTGACGCTGGCGGCCAGGGCCGGAGCTGCCGGTGCGAGCAAGAGGCCCGCTCCGGTCACGCCGGCGGTCACCAGGCTGAGGGCAGCAAGGCGCGTTCGTCTACCGATCCGAGACATGGAAATTCCTCCACGCCTACGAGGTGAGCTGTCGGGTTCGGGCAGAGTGGCCCGGCCGTCCTATGCGGCTTCACCCCAAGACGCGCCCCCTGTCACCCGTTTCGGAAGCCGGCCGACTCCCGAACCGTGCGCGGTGCGCGCCGGAAAACGTGGTTCCCCCGCTCCTGCCATCTCTTCGTGTCTGTGGATCGGCGGCAGGACTCGGCGGTCCGTCCACAGTGCCCGCCATCGCGGGACGACCGACGGTAACCACACCGGACGGGCATCGACCAAGTTTTACGTACCTAATAGTGACGTTCTTCACGGTATTGGACCGATTTGATCTTGTTCGTGACCTGGAATGACAGGCATTTCCGACACCCGAGGTTCCGTCCCTCCTGTCGTTATGCCGCAGCTCCGGCAGAAGGCGCGGAACCGGCGCCGGTCACCGTGCGTCGAACACCACATGACCGATCTCCGGCCGCGCCGGGCCGCGCTGCTCACCGTCACCGCCGCCCTCACCCTTTCCGGGTGTTCGAGCACCCCCTCCGGTACGACCGTCCGCGCGGTCGCCGGCACTCTGCCCGACCATTACTCGTACGTCGTCACGGCGAGCTGTGGCGAACGCGCCGTGATCGGTACTTTCCGCATCGTGGTCCGTGACCGCGACGTCGTGGTCTCGGCGGAACCCGCCGACCCGGAGTCGACCGTGCAGGTGCCGCTCGCGTCGTTCCCGACCCTGAAGTACATCGTCGAGCAGGTCGAGTCGGCGGAACCGGACGCGGTGGTCGAGTTCACCACCGACGCGGCCGGCCGCCCCGCCCACGTGTCGATCGACCACCGTCCGAACGCCATCGACGACGAGGAGTGCTACGACATCACCGACATCCAGCCGCTGCCGTCCGCCCCGGTCGCGTCGCGCTGACCCGGGGCCCGGGTGCCGGCCAGTGACTGTCCCTGGTTCCGCGGGGCGGCCCGGCGCGCGATGGTGAAGGCACCACAGAATCCGTAGGGAGAGCCGTCATGGATTTCAAGCTCGAGATCGTCGTCCTGCCCGTCGCCGACGTGGATCGGTCCCAGGCGTTCTACCGGGGGCTCGGCTGGCGCGAGGACGTCGACTACACCGGCCCGGAGGGCTTCCGCGTGGTGCACTTCACCCCGCCCGGCTCGGCCGCCTCGATCATCATCGGCAGCCGGGTCACCGACGCCGCCCCCGGCTCGGACCACGGCGTGCACCTGGTCGTCGACGACATCGAGGCGGCACACAAGGAGCTGACCGAACGCGGCGCGGCGCCCAGCGAGATCTTCCACGACGCGGGCGGCGTCTTCCACCACGCCGGCGCCGAGGCCCGGCTGGCCGGCCCGCATCCGGAGCGCCAGACCTACGGCTCGTTCCTCACCTTCACCGACCCGGACGGCAACCTGTTCACCCTGCAGGAGGTCACCCGCCGCCTGCCCGGCCGGGTCGACCACGTCGTCTACGACTCGGCGGCCGCCCTGGAACAGGCCCTCCGCGACGCCGCCACCGCCCACGGCGTCTACGAGGCCGAAACCCTGCACGGCGTCCACGACGAGGCCTGGCCCACCTGGTACGCCGCCCACATGGCCACCGCCGCCGGCCTCACCTCCTGACCCCCGCGAGACCGTGACCGCCCCGGACCGCCGCGCGCCGGCGGGGCTCGGCTGGTCCCCAGGGGTGCCTCCGCAGCGCGGAGGCACCCCTGGAAGCCAGCCGGGGCCGGGAGTCGCGCTGCGGCCGGGAGTGGCCACGGTCTCGCGTGGCCTCACGGGCGGGACTCGGCTCGTAGCCTGCGGGCGGGCGCTCCGTAGGCGTACCGAATAGGGGTTTGACCGGAAGCGGTCGGGAGCGGGCTGGGTAGGCTTTCGCCGTGCCGAGGGCTGTGGAGACGGGCGGGCTGCTGGGGCGGGGCCGGGAGACGGAGCGGCTGGATCGGCTGCTGCGGGACGTGCGGGGCGGGCAGAGCCGGGTGCTGGTGCTGCGCGGAGAAGCCGGGGCCGGCAAGTCCGCGCTGCTCGACCACCTGGCCGGGCACGCCACGGCGGCCCAGGTGGTGCGCACCGCCGGGGTCGAGCCGGAGACCGAATTGGCCTACTCCGCGGTGCAGCAGCTCTGCGCGCCGCTGCTGACCCGTCTGGACCGGCTGCCGGAGCCGCAGCGGGCCGCGTTGTCGACCGCGTTCGGGCTCAGTGCCGGGCCGCCGCCGGAGGCGTTGGTGATCGGGCTGGCCGTGCTCGGGCTGCTCGCCGAGGCGGCCGTCGACCGGCCGCTGGTCGTGGTCGTCGACGACGCGCAGTGGCTGGACCGGATGTCCGAGGTGATCCTGACGTTCGTGGCGCGCCGGCTGGACGCCGAATCCGTCGCGCTGGTCTTCGCGGCCCGTACCCCGGCCGGCGACGCACTGCTCACCGGGCTGCCCGAGCTGCAGGTCGACGGGCTGCCCGAGGCCGACGCCCGGGCGCTGCTGGCGACCGTGCTGCCCGGTCTGCTCGACGCCCGGGTCCGGGACCGGATCGTGGCCGAGACCCGGGGCAACCCGCTCGCGCTGCTGGAGCTGTCCCGGGAGGCGGATCCGGCGTTCGGTTACGGCATCCCGGCCACCGGTTCCGTCGCGGGCCGGGTCGAGGCGGAGTTCGCGCGGCGGATCGTGGCCCTGCCCGCGGCGAGCCGCACCCTGCTGCTGGCCGCCGCGGTCGAACCGGTCGGTGACGTGCCGCTGCTCTGGGCGGCCGCCGATCACCTCGGGATCAGCCCGGACGCGGCGGCCGCCGCCGAGGCGGCCGGACTTGTCGAGATCGGCGCCCGGGTGCGGTTCCGGCATCCGCTGGTCCGGTCGGCGGCCTGGCGCGGCGCCGAGCCGGCGGAGTTGCGTGCCGTGCACCGTGCGCTGGCCGAGGTGACCGACGCCGATCGGGACCCGGACCGGCGCGCCTGGCATCGTGGGTACGCCGCGTTCGGCGCCGACGAGGCGGTCGCCGGGGACCTGGCGAGCTCGGCCGGGCGGGCCCTGGCCCGGGGTGGCCGGGCCGCCGCCGCGGCGTTCCTGGAACGGGCCGCCGCGCTCACCCCGGCGCCCGGTCCGCGCGCCGACCGGACCCTGGCGGCTGCGCGGGCCCGGCTCGCCTCGGGTGCCGCGGCCGCGGTGCCGGAGCTTCTCGCCGCGGTCGAGCTGGGACCGCCCGACCCGGTGCGGCAGGCCGGGGTGGAACGGCTGCGGGCCCGGGTGGCGTTCGTGCTCACCGCCGGGCGCGAGGTGCCGCCGCTGCTGGCGGCCGCCCGCCGGCTCGAGGAGCTGGATCCGGTGGCGGCCCGGGAGACGTACCTGTCGGCGGTCGGCGCCGCGATCAACGCCGGGCGGCTGGGCGGCGACGACCTGCGCCGGGCCGTGGACGCCGCGGCCGACGGGCCGGCCGGCGACGAACCGGCGGGCCGGTTGCTGGCCGCGCTGATCACGTGGAGCCGGAGGGGCCACGCGGTTGCCGGGCCGGCGTTCCGGCTCGCCCTGGACGCGGTGCCGCCGGACAGCGAGCTGGACCTGCTCTGGCTGACCGGGATGCTGGTCACCGAGGTGTGGGACGACGCGGCGTTCCTGGAGCGCACCCAGCAGGCGGTCGCGGTCGCCCGGGCGGCCGGGGCGCTGTCCCGGCTGCCGGGCGCGCTGAGTTTCCGGTCCACCGCGCTGATCTACGCGGGGCGGTTCGACGAGGCCGCCGAGCTGATCGACGAGGCGACCGCGCTGGCCCGGGTCACCGGCCCGGCGCCGCATCCGGCCGCCGCGAGCATCCTGGCGGCGTTCCGCGGTGACGGCGAGGCGCCGGCGCTGATCGGCGGGCTGACCCGGGACGCGTCGTCCGGCGGGGTCGGCTGGCTGCTCGGGGTGGCCGGGTACAGCAACGCGGTGCTGCACAACGGGCACGGCGACTACGCGGCGGCGCTGGCCGCCGCGCGGGAGGCCGCGTCGTACGAGGATCTCGCGGTGCTGCAGTGGACACTCGGCGAGCTGGTCGAGGCGGCGGTGCGCTCCGGGGCGGGGGAGATCGCGGCGCAGGCCCGGGACCAGCTGGTGGCGCGGGCCCGCACGGCGGGCGGGACGCCGTGGGCGCGGGGCGCGCGGGCGCTGGCCGACGCGTTGGTCGACGACGCCGAGGCGGACTACCGGGAGGCGGTCGAGCAGTTCGCGGCGAGCCGGTTGCGGCTGCCGGAGGCGCGGGCCCGGCTGCTGTACGGCGAATGGCTGCGCCGCGCGAACCGGCGCGCGGAGGCCCGGGAGCAGCTGCGCCCGGCGTACGAGGCGTTCCGCGCGATGGGTGCCGAGGGTTTCGCCGAGCGGGCCGGCCGGGAACTGACCGCGACCGGCGAGACGGTACGCAAGCGGGTGGCCGGTACGACCGCCGAGATGACCGCGCAGGAGTCGCAGATCGCCCGGCTGGCCGCGGCGGGCCGGACCAATCCGGAGATCGGCGCGGTGCTGTTCCTGAGCCCCCGGACCGTCGAATGGCACCTTCGCAAGATCTTCCCGAAGCTGGGCATCACGTCCCGCAAGGAGCTGGCGGCGGCCGTCGTCCGTTGATGCCGGTCACTGGGGCCGGACTCCTTGACAGCGCCGCAATCTGAGCGCAATCATTCAGAAACTTCGAACCATGAATGGGTTGCCCCCCCGGCCCGACATGGCTGGATCCCCCTGCTCTGCCCTCGGCACATCCCCGTACGCGCTGATTTGTTAGCGCTAACAGTCGAATGGGAGAACGTTTGTGAAGCGCCTCATCGGCGGCGTGGCCGCTGTTTTCGCCCTGCTTCTCGGTGTCTTCGTCCTGCCCCAGCCCGCGTCCGCGGCGACCACCCTGATCTACGCCACGTTCAAGGGTGACGCCGCCGCCGACGAGGAACTGTGGATCTATCAGTCCACCAACGGCGGCACCAGTTACAGCACCCTGGTCGACACGAACTTCCACGGGCCGACCGGTGTGCTGCGTGACCCGACGATCCTCAAGCGGGGGAGCGTCTACTACCTCGCGTACACGGTGCAGTCCTGGACGACGAACAGCACGTACTTCAACGTCGCGTCCAGCACCAACCTGACCAGCTGGACCAACATCGCCAGCATCCCGGCCGGGATCAGCGGCGCCAACTACACCTGGGCGCCGGAGTTCTACGTCGAGGGCAGCACCGTCAAGCTGATCACCAGTGTCGCGGCGACCAGCTGCTCGTTCTGCTTCCGCCCGTACGTCTACACCGCGCAGAACACCGCCCTGACCAGCTGGAGCGGCCCGGCGCAGATGTGGGGACTGGGCACCAACCACATCGACACGTTCGTGGTGAAGTCCGGCAGCACCTGGCACGCGTTCACCAAGAACGAGACCACCAAGTACATCGAGCACTGGACCACCACGGCCAACCTCACCGAGGGCTGGGTCAACAAGGGCAACCTGTTCGCGTCCGGTTACGAGGGACCGTCGCTGGTCAAGCTCGACAACGGCAGCTGGCGGATGTACGTCGACCACTACAGCGCCGGCGACGGCATCTACACCGCCACCAGCACCGACCTGAACACCTGGTCGAGCCTCAGCAAGATCACCTGCTCGGGGTGTCGGCACGGGACGGCGATCGCCAAGTGAAGCGGCGTTCGGTACTCGCTGCCGGTCTGGCCGGCGCGTCCACGGTGCTGCTGCCCGACGCGGCCCGGGCGGCCACCTACTCCGGCTACGCGATGGCGTACTTCACCGAGTCCCCGTCGATGACCGGCGCGAACTACGGCCTGCACCTGGCGGTCAGCACGGACGGGCTGAACTGGACGCCGCTGAACCAGAACAACGCGGTGGCCACCCCGACGCTGGGCAGCAAAGGCCTGCGCGACCCGTTCATCCTGCGCAAACAGGACGGCACGTTCGTGGTGCTGGCCACCGACCTGAACGGGACCGACTGGTCGTACCAGAGCCAGTACTTGCACGTCTGGGACTCCGCCGACCTGCGCACGTTCAGCAACTACCGGCTGCTCAAGGTGCACTCGCTGGCCACCCACGCGTGGGCGCCGGAGGCGTACTGGGACGCGTCGCGCGGGCAGTACGCGATCGTCTACTCGGCGGTCAACGGCACCGGCCACAACGTCCTGATGGTCAATTACACCAGCGACTTCGTGACCGCCTCGGCGAACGCGGTCTTCTACGACCCCGGTTACGACGCGATCGACGGCAGCTTCGTCACGGCCGGCGGCGTGAACTACATGTACTACAAGAACAATTCCAACAGTACGTTGCTGGGCACCAAGTCCTCGTCGCTCGCCGCGGGCAGCTTCAGCGTCTACACCGGGGCGATCACTCCCGGGCGCGGGGTCGAGGCACCACAGATCAGCAAGTCGAACACGTCCGACGTCTGGTACATGTGGGGCGACACCTGGAGTCCCAACGGGCGGTTCTTCTGCTGGCAGACCACCAGCCTGGCCGGTGGCGCGTGGACGCTGCTCAACGACCGGGCGTACACCCAGCCGCTGAACTCCAAGCACCTGGGCATCACGCCGCTGACCGGGACCGAGGTGGCGAACCTGACCGCCAAGTGGGGGACACCCGCCTGGAACCGGATCAAGTCGTACAACTACCCGGACCGGTACGTGCGGCACGCGAGCAACGTGGGGCGGATCGACGCGTACCCGTTCGACCCGTACCAGGATCAGCAGTGGACGCTGGTGCCCGGGCTGGCCGACGCGGCCGGGGTGTCGTTCCGCTCGGTCAACTACCCGGACCGGTACCTGCGGCACAGCAACTACGCGATGGTGCTCAACGCCAACGACGGGACCAGCACGTTCGCCGCCGACGCCACGTTCTACAAGGCCGCCGGGTTCGCGGACTCCGGCTGGACGTCGTTCCGCTCCTACAACTACCCGGAGCGGTACCTGAGGCACAGCAACTACGTGCTGCGCATCGACCCGGTCACCAGCAGCTCCACCGCCGCCGTCAAGCAGGACGCGACGTTCCGGATCGGCTACTGATCACCTAGACCCCGGCCCGCGCTCGCCTCCTCAGCCGACGTGCGCGGGCCGGATTCCACAAGCGCCGGTCGTTGTCGCGGCCACCGGGACCGCGGCGGCGACAACGACCGGCTCGTTCCTAGGCGGACCGCCGTTCGGCCGCGACCAGGTTCGCCGCCTCGGCCTCCTCGGCGTTCGCGCACGCCACCACCACGTCGTGCATGGTGCGGAAGAACGCCGTCGCCGCGAGGGCCGACCGCCGGTCGACCCCGCCGACCAGCTTCGCCCGGCCCTGGCGCTCCGGTGCGAAGGCCAGGTGGTACCGCGCGCTGCTGCGCGCCGCGAGCGCGTCCTGGAAGACGCCGCGGGTGGTCCCGGGTGCGACCCAGGACTCCAGGACGACCAGGTCCCGGTCCCGCAGATGCCCGGCCACGGTGTCCGCGGCGGCCAGCACCAGGCTCAGGTCCGGCCGGCCGCGCCGCAGCGGGACCGGCGCCGCGACCAGGTAGACCACGCACCCGGCGAGCCAGCCGGGATCGTCGGTGGCGTGGTATCGCCCGGTCTCGTGCATGGCCTCGAGGTCGGCGCCGATCGGCGACCGTCCCGCGCGCAGCTTGACTATCACCTCGGGGTCGGTGTCGAACCCGGCGACGGTGTGCCCGGCGGTGACCGCCGTCCGGGCCAGGGCGAGACCGGCGCGGTCCTGCCCGATCACGGCGACGCGGTGGCCGTGCGTGGCGGGCTCGGGTGACATGACGATGACGGGGCTCCTTGCCATCGGTGACGAGAACGGACGAGAAAGAACCGTAAACGAGTTCGGCTCTGTCGGTAATCGCTCGCCGGTGGTCACCCGAACGGTGCTTTCCGCGCCGTTCGAGCGATTCCGCTGTCGGTATCCGGTCAGTCGCTTGAGCCGGAACCGTCACGGAACGTACGGATGACTGTTTCCGCTGGAGTGCACGAAGCGTGACCTTCGACCTTGACATGCGCGGCCCTTCCCAGCAGGGTGTAGCGCCTAAGGCCTGTTGATCTCGGACGTCTCGGCACCCTGCCCTCCGGCAACACGCCAGTCGGCATACGGTTACAGACGGTGAGGGGAACCGGGATGGAACTGGATCCGCAGGACTACGACGACCTGGTGCACGGCACGTCGATGGTGGAACGCTGGCGCCGCAGCGATCACGCCGCCGCGGTGGCCGCCGAGCTGATGAAGCTGCACGGCGGCACGGTCCCGATGAGCGAGCTGCTCTGGGCCGGCGCCGAGGCGTTCCTGCCCCGCCAGTGGAACGCCGGCCGCGCCGCCGAGCCGCCGGCCGCCGCCGCCGAGGTATACGACCGCTGGCGCCGCCTGCACGAACGCCGCCTCCAGCGCCGCCAGCACCAGGCCGACGAGAAGAGCTAACCCCGGCGCTTGAGGGTGCGCTCGTAGTCCTGGAAGCGGGCCTTGGCGATCACCGACCGGTCCGGGGAGCGCAGCACGATGCCCTCGGCCCGGCGCTGGCCGCTGTCGTCCAGCGCGACCAGGGTCTCCGGCAGCCGCTCGCCGAGGAACGCGTGCATGCCGGCCACGTCGGCGGGCAGGTCCGCGCCGTCCACGGTGAACAGCCGCGGGGTCAGCTCGAAGCCGGTCACTGCCTGCAACGCGTCCTCGGTCGCGAAGCTCTGCCCGCCGCCGTCGCGCCAGGCCGCGATCCGTTCGGCCGGCCAGGTCAGCCGCTCCGCGAGATCGGGCACCTCGGCCACGTCGAACAGCCGCCAGCCGACCGCGCCGCGGGTGCTGTACTGCTTCGCCTGCGCGCCGATCTTGCCGCCGTAGAGCTCCAGGAAGTACACCCGCAGGGTGTCCACGGGCAGCTGCTGATCCGGCAGGGCGTCGGCCACCGCGCGCAGGGCGGCCACGATGCCCTGCGACGGGTTGCCGATCAGGTCGCCGCGGGCGAGCAGCAGCTCCTCCCGGGAGCCGATCAGGTAGTCGCCGCCCGGCAACATGATCAGCCGGGAGTTCGTGCCGTCGACCTTCTCGGTGCCGAGCACCGGGCCGGGGAACGCGGTCACGCTCCCGGTCAGGCCGCCGTTGCGCGGGTCTAGCTCGTGGTAGGTCGGGATCGACGGGTACTTGGTCAGTGAGTTCAGTGCTCTGAGATCCGCACTCCGCAGATCGAAATCGGCCATGCCCCAGGTATGTCACGCCCCCGCCCCCACCGCCACGCATTTAGGCGCGCCGGACCGCGGCGCGACTCCGGGCTTCGGCTGGTTCTCAGGGGTGCCTCGCAAGCTCGGACACACCCCTGAGAACTGCCGGGGCCGTGGGGCGCGCTGCGGTCCGGAGTGGGCAGCCGCGGCGCGTTCGCCTCACGGGCGGGACGTGGCTCGTAGCCTGCGGACGTGCGCTCCGTATGCGTACCCATGGATGTTTTTGGGCCGCGCCGGCGACTCGTTGGGGGATGAGGCGCCGGCGCGGGGTCGGCTCAGTTCACGAAGACCGGAGCGGCACTACCGGTGACTACCGGGGTGTACTTGGCGGTGAAGTAGCCGTTCGCTACGCAGGCGGCCGGGCCGGTCACCTTGTTGAACTGCTGGTCGGTGAACGAGATCGAATTGTCGGTGTTGTCGGCGACGCCGGTGATCGCGTTGTTGTTGGCGACGAAGACGCAGGTCACCGTGCCGAGCAGGGAGCGAAGCACCAGGGTCGCGGAGATCGGTGCGGTGGCGGTGCCGGCGACCGCCACGGTGCCGTCGCTGGCGACCGTGGTGGCATACGGCTGGTTGGTGATCGTGACGCTGTTGACGCCGGTCACCCCGGGGATGCCGGTGACCGTGCAGTTCGAGACGGCCAGGGTGGAGCCGAGCGCGGCGGCGCCGGGCGCGGCCGGGTTGTCGTTGACCAGGGCGCTGAAGCTCGAGGTGTTGCACTTCATGCCGTTCGGGCCGGCCGGCGCGGTGGCGAACAGGGCCTGGCTGCCGGTGGCGATGCTCGCCGAGATGGTGTCGCCGACCGCGACGGCCGGGCCGGCCAGGGTGTCGGTGGTCAGCACGGTGGCGTCGAAGGCCAGGGCCGGCGCGGCGGTGAGCAGGGAGACGAGCGTGGCGCCGGCGACGGCGGCGACGGTGAGACGAGAGGTGCGCATGGGGGGATCACCTTTCCTTGGGGGCTCAGGCCGAGGCGGCCAGGGCCTTGTTGAGGTCGTCCAGGCTGGGAGAGAGCGCGAAGGTGGTGTTGTTGCCGCTGAACACCACGGCGTTCTTGCCGGCCGCCGAGGGCAGGCCGAAGGCCAGGTTGATCAGGGGGTCGAGGCTGCCCGGGATCAGTCCGCAGCCGGTCGCCTTCGGGACCGGGTACGCGTTGTCGACCAGGGTCGCCCCGGTGAAGCCGACGCCGAGGGTCTCGAAGCCGTTCGGGTCCGGTTCCACGGTGAGGGTGCCGGCGTCGCCGGTGACCGGCTGGTTCGGCGCCGGCGGGCTGGTGGTGCCGGTGGTCGGGCTGAACCGGATCGGCGTGCTGTCCGAGCCGATGTAGCACCTGGTGCCGAACAGCGCGTTGAACAGGTGCAGCTTGACCGGCAGGACGAAGACCGGGGTGTTCTCGCCGGTGGCCAGCGGAACGAACTCGGTGATCGGCCCGGCGAGCTCGACCTGGGCGAAGACGCTCGTCACGCCCGGAATGATGTTGGCGATCCCGGGCAGGGTGACCTGCAGCGGCTTGGCCACCAGGGTCTTGCCGTTGGCGGCCGGGACGGTCGAGTAGACGTTGGCGACGGTGCCGTCCGGGAACTCCCGGACCGGCGCCGCGGCCGGCCAGTAGACGCCGAACTGCAGGGTGATCGGGCTGTCGAAGGCCACCGTGGTGGAGCCGATCGTGACGCTGCCGCCGTTGGTCACCGAGAAGAAGCAGCCGACCTGTACGTTGCTGGGGTCCTTCATGGTGGCCGAGGTGAGCGGGCAGTTGCCGAGGCCGGTGTAGGCGCCACCCGGCGCAGCCGCCTGAGCCGGAGTCGTGGTGAGGGCCAGGATCGTCGCTGCGGTGGCGATCGTGGCCAGGACGGATCTGAGCCGTGACGCTGTCATGCGTCACTCCTTCGCTGGTAGCGCGGTGGACGGTGAGATGACCGCCCCGGCCGTTTCCGCAGCGTTCCGGGGCTTGTACGGGAGGCGATACTGGGGGACGCCGCCACTTGCACCATCGAGGTCCGTGCCTGACGGTATGAGAAACCCCGGCGGTATCCCATGTCAAGACATTGAGGGGCGACGATGACGAATCCGACGATCAGTCCCCTGCCCGGCGCCCGGCCCGGCCGGGACCCGTCCCGGGCGATCAAACGCGGCCCGCGCTCGCTCCCGCCCGAGGTCATCGCGGCGACGCAGCGGGAGCGGCTGTTCGACGCGCTGGTGCACACGGTCGCCGAGAAGGGGTACGCGAACGCCCGGGTCAGCGACATCTGCACGGCGGCCGGAGTGACCCGCCCGGCGTTCTACGCGCTCTTCGCCGGCAAGGAGGACGCGTTCCTGGACACCTACCGGCACGGCACCCAGGTGGTGCTGCGGCTGATGGACGAGGCGTACCTGCGCGAGCAGGACTGGCGCGACGGCGCCCGGGTCGCGCTCAAGGTGCTGCTCGACGTGCTGGCCAGCGTCCCCGCGTTCGCCACCATGGCGATCGTGGAGATCGACGCGGCCGGTCCGCAGGCGCGCCGGGAGCGTACCGAGCTGCTCGGGCGGTTCGCCCGGTTCTTCGCCGACGCCCCGCCGGTGCCGGACGGCCTGGTCGACACGGTGGTGGGCGGCGTCTACTCGACCATCTACGGGCACGTCTCCACCGGCCGGGTCGCCGAGTTGCCGCAGCTGCTGCCGATGCTCGGGTATTTCATGATGGCGCCGTTCGTGGGTCGCGAGGCCGCCGCCCGGGAGTTGGTCACGCCACCGGCCGGTGCCCGGGTGGTGGCCCCGTGCGCCACATCAGATACCGACGGGGTTTTTCACTGACTGAATGACGGCCCGCTCCTCTTGACGGCCTCTGTTACTGCGGCGTAACTTCCTCGAAATCCATCGAGCAACGCCAATGGTGACCCGTTCGTGCGGCATCCGCAGTGCCCGCACCGGCGTCTCACCCCGTCAACAGAGGAATCGCAAAGGAGACTGGATGTCCTCCACACGTCACGGCCGGACCCGCTGGCGCCGGTTCACCGCGATGCTGCTCACCGGCCTCGCGGCCACCGTCGGCCTGGTCCTGCTGACCGGCAAGGGTGTGCTCGCGGCGTCCTTCTCGATCTCCGGCATGCCGTTCACGGTCACCTCGCCCAAGCTGCACGGCTACGGCTTCGAGCAGTACGCGGTGCTCGACAACATGGAGCCGGGCAGCCCGAACGAGGGCGACACCGGCGGCCAGATGATCCTCATCGTCTCCGCGATCAACGACGCCGAGCTGGACGGCCTGTGCCAGGCCATCAGCCTCGGCGGCATCAACCTGAAGCTCACCGCGGGCAGCGCCACCAACAAGGTGACCGCCGACCAGCTCGTCGTCGACTCCGACGTGATCAGCGGCAACGCCGACTTCAAGAAGATCGACATCGGTCAGGACGCCAGCACGCTGGACAAGGTGCCGGGCGCCAAGGGTGGCATCGGCGTCTTCGGCCAGCAGGCCGACGAGGTGACCATCGAGAACCTGCGGCAGAACAACTACGCCACCACGGCGGCCACGTTCCACCTGCCCAACCTGCGGATGTCGTTCACCTCGGACGGCTGCTGACCATGTCCGAGATCGGCGTCCCGGTGGGTCCCCCCGACCCGTCGCACCCGGAGCCGGCTCGGACCGCGTCGCACCGGGCTCCGCCGGGCGTCACCGCCTGGCGGGCCTGGCGTGGCTGGCGGCGCAGCCGGCCGTTCTGGGGTGGCCTGTTCGTGCTGCTCGGCGGCGTGGAGATCCTGCTGACCGTGTGGGCGCCGCTCGGCGTGGTGCTGCACGTCGGCATCCAGAGCTTCATCGGGTACGTGGTGCCGATCGTGCTCGTCCTGTGCGGGCTGCTGCTCTGGTTCCACCCGATCCAGCGGGTCTTCTACTCGCTGATCGCGATCGTGTGCGCGCTCGGTTCCTGGCTGACGTCGAACATGGGCGGCTTCCTCGTCGGCCTGCTGCTGGCGCTGGTCGGCGGGGCGCTGGCGTTCGCCTGGACACCCAGTGAGCCGGCCGGGACCGAAGCCTGAAGCCATCTATCTTGGTCAATGCATGACTGGTAGCGTCCACATTCCACGGGGGCTCCTCTTCTCCATGTCGATCGAGAGGACCACGGCACGTGAGAATCCAGCACCTCGGCATCGCCGCGCTCACCGCTACCGTCATCGCCGGCCTGGGCACCCCTGCCGCGGCCGCGCCCGCCTACGGTGAGATCCGCCAGGCCGACTCGTCCACCGCCATCGCCGGCAGCTACCTCGTCGTCCTCAAGGACGGCGGCGTCGCCACCACCCAGGCCGGCGCACTGACCAGGAAGTACACCGGAACGGTGCGCGAGGTCTACGCCAGCGCGCTGCAGGGCTTCGCCGCGAGCATGTCGGCGTCCGCCGCCCGCCGGCTGGCCGCCGACCCGGCCGTCGCCTACGTCGAGCAGAACCAGGTCGTCACGGTCGCCGACACGCAGACCGGCGCGACCTGGGGCCTGGACCGGATCGACCAGGTCAGCCTGCCACTGAGCACCACGTACACCTATCCGAACACGGCGTCGAGCGTGCACGCGTACATCATCGACACCGGCATCCTCACCACGCACACCCAGTTCGGCGGCCGCGCGGTCAGCGGGTACGACTTCGTCGACAACGACAGCAACGCCACCGACTGCAACGGGCACGGCACCCACGTGGCGGGCACCGTCGGCGGCTCGACGTACGGTGTGGCCAAGGCCGTCCAGCTGGTCGGCGTCCGGGTGCTGAACTGCTCGGGCAGCGGCACCACGGCCGGCGTGGTCTCCGGGATCAACTGGGTGACCAGCAACGCGATCAAACCGGCCGTGGCGAACATGAGCCTCGGCGGCGGGGCCAGCAGCACGCTGGACACCGCGGTCCGCAACTCGGTCGCGGCCGGCATCACGTACGGCGTGGCGGGCGGCAACAACAACCGCAGCGCCTGCAACTACTCGCCGGCCCGGGTGCCCACCGCGATCACGGTCGGCGCCACTACCAGCACGGATGCCCGGGCGTCCTACTCCAACTACGGCACCTGTCTCGACCTGTTCGCGCCCGGCTCGTCGATCACCTCGGCCTGGTACTCGAGCACCACGGCCACCAACACGATCAGCGGGACCTCGATGGCCACCCCGCACGTGGTCGGTGCGGCGGCGCTCGCGTTGCAGGCGAACCCGTCGTACACCCCGGCGCAGGTGTCGGCGTACCTGACCGGCAAGGCCACCAGTGGCAAGGTGACCAGCCCCGGCACCGGCTCGCCGAACCTGCTGCTGTTCGTGAGCTGAATCCGGGTGTCACCGCGGCGCCGATCACGGTCGGCGCCGCGGTGGCGTGCCCACTCCGACGAACGGTCGAACCGCCCTGGACCGAATGGGGGAACCGGGATTCGGCCTAGGTGCGAACGGTGTCCGATAACGCGCTGATATTCGTACGGAAATTCGTGTTCTCCAGCGGTCCGGAAACGGCGGCGTACATTTCTTGGTGCCGGGTCGTCGGCCCGGATCATCAATCTGGGGGAGATGTGATGACGAGTATCAGGAAAATGAGCGCGGTGGCCGGGACCCTGCTGTTTCTGGGCGGCATCGGCGTCGTTCAGGGCGTCACCGTGTCGGCCGCGGCGGCCGCGCCCGTGCCGGCTGTCGTGGTCGGTGGCAGCGCGCACGCCGGCGCCCCGGTCAGTGATCGGGACTACCGTCAGGGCTACCGGGACGGGTACGGCGACGGCTGGGACCAGGCCAAGGACGACTGCCGCCGGGCGATGAGCATGCACCGGGGCTTCCGTGACCGGGAGCGGGACTACGAACGCGGATACGACCGGGGATTCGATCGCGGATTCGGCGCGGGATTCCGGGAGTACTGCTGAGAGTGGATTACCGGGCGGGCGCCGTCGCCCGCCCGGTAATTGCTTCAGGAAGCGGACGCGGAATAGCTGTTGGTGACGAAGTTCAGGCCGCCGCTCGACGACGTGATCTCGTAGCCGAACTGGATGTTGCCGAGGGTGACGTCACCGAACCAGCCCTTGCCCTTGATCCAGTTCATGATCGCCTTGATGTCGACGGTGCCGGCGCTGGTGTTGCCGGTCCGGACGAACGAGTACACCGCGTTCGCCCCGTTCGATCCGCTGTAGACGTTCCAGGTGTGCCCGCCGACCGTGGCGGTGGCCTGCAACGATCCGAGCGGGCCGACCGCGCCCTGCTTGTTCATCCAGAGCATGATCTCGTATGCGTTGTTGTTGGCCCAGATGTCGTAGGCGGTGGTGTACGCCCCGCTGGACGGCACCGTCACGTTGAAGCTGCTGGTGGCGCTGCCCAGCGCGCTCAACTTCTTGTTCACGCTCTTGCTGGCGTTCGGGTACGCCTTGACCCCGCCGGTGTTCGGGTGGTTCGCCCACACGCCCCAGTTGCTGTACGAGTTCGCCCAGATGGACTGCGGGCCGGCCCCGCTGCCCCAGATGTTGTTGTAGAGCGTGTAACCACCGTTGCTCCAGGTGGCCCACTGGTCGGACGAGCCCCACACCGCGGCCTGGGCGGCCTGGGGTGCGACGAACAGCAAGGCGGCGGCGACGAGGGCGGACACCGCGATCCGTAGTTTGCGCATGAAGCGCCTCCTTCGAGGGGGATGGCAGCGCCGGAGCCCGACCGTCGAAGCGCTTCGACGATGGGGGATGGGCATCGGCGCTGTTCGATGTGGCGTGTCCCTCAACCTAGGGCGCGGATCCCGCTCGTGCAACACCACGATTGCCGACGTGTTACGCCACGGGTGATTGACGAGCCTGGATCCGTTCGCCTACGGTGCCGGGAGGAAAGCCCTTTCCCGCAGGGAGCCAGCCATGCGCCGTCGAACCCTTCTCGCCCTGACCGCCGGTGCCGGAGTCGCCTGGGGCACCCCGGCCGCCGCCCATCCCCGGCTGGACCTGGTCCTCGCCGCCGACGGCTCCGGCGACGTCACCACCGCCCAGGCCGCGATCGACGCCGCACCGTCCGGCGCGACCACGCCGTACGTGATCGGCGTCCGCCCCGGCACCTACCTCGGCCAGGTGATCGTCCCGGCCGGCAAGACCGCGATCGAGCTGCGCGGCCTCGGCCGCTCGCCGTCCGACGTGGTGATCGCCGACGACCGCGCGAACGGCACCCTCAAACCGGACGGCACCCCGTGGGGCACCTCGGGCAGCGCCTCGGTCACGATCAACGGCGCCGGGTTCCGCGCCACGAACCTGACCTTCGCGAACCTCTTCGACGAGGCCGCCCACCCGGAGATCACCAACCGGCAGGCGGTCGCCGTGCTCACCCGCGCCGACAAGCTGGTCTTCGACCGGGTCCGGTTCCTGGCCAACCAGGACACCCTCTACGTCAACAGCACCGCGGCCGGCGTCGTCGCCCGCGCGTATTTCCGCGACTGCTACGTCGAGGGCGACGTCGACTTCATCTTCGGCCGGGCCACGGCGGTCTTCGACCGCTGCCGGATCCACTCGCTCGACCGCGGCAGCAGCCCCAACGGCTACGTCACCGCGCCCAGCACCGACCTCACCAACCCGCACGGCCTGCTGTTCAGCTACTGCCGGCTGACCTCGGACGCACCGGCCGGCACGGTCTTCCTGGGCCGCCCCTGGCACCCGAGCAACGATCCGAACGCCGTCGGCCAGACGATCATCCGCGACTCCTGGATCGGCGCGCACATCGGCGCCACCGCCTGGAGCGACTTCGGCACCTGGCCCTGGCGCGACGCCCGCCTCGCCGAATACCGCAACACCGGCCCGGGCGCGCTGGTCACCGCCGACCGCCCGCAACTGGCCCGCGCCGAGGCCGCCGCCGCGGAGATCCCGGACTTCCTGCGAGGCACCGACGCCTGGTCACCGGAGTGCGCCCGCCGCGCGGTTTAACCCTTTTACGGTACGAACTATGACTCCCTGTCCGCAGGCTACGAGCCGCGTCCCGTGGTGGTCTCGCGCGACGCCCGCGTCGACCCCGGACCGCAGCGCGCCTCCCGGTCCCGGCTGGTTCTCAGGGGTGCCTCCGGCACCCTGAGGCACCCCTCACGGCCAGCCGGGCGCCGCGCGGCTCTCGCGCGCCGCGCGGGCTCGCGGGGTTGCCGGCCGGTGCGGGCCGTGGCGCGCCTTGCGGTTACCGGCTGGTGCTCAGCGGTGCCTCCGGCACGCTGAGGGACCCCTGAGCGCCGGCCCAGCGGGTGAGCGGGCGGTAGAGCAGCCCGCCCGTCGCGAAGAACAGGCCCAGCACCAGCCAGCCACCGGCGTGCAGGCCCAGCACGCACGCGGTGATCAGCGGCGGCGCCACCATGTCGCCGAGGCCGCGCCCGGCGAAGTACGTCCCCTGGTACTGCCCCTGCGCCCAGGGCGGCGCCAGCTCGAACAGGATGCCCCAGCTCCCGGTCGACAGCCACAGCTCGCCGAGCACGTGGACCACCGCGGCCACCACGATCAGCGCTCCGGCCGTCCACGGCGCCCGGCCCGCCGTCGCCGCGAACACCCCGCAGGCCAGGGCGATCACCACACTGCCGCGCAGGGCGGAGCGGCCGGCCGCGGCCAGGTCGTGCACCCCGCGGGTCATCCGTACCTGCAGCAGCACGCACCCGGCTGTGTTGATCACCAGGGCGACCGAGATCAGCCAGAGCGGGGCGTGCGCACCGGTGGCCAGCCACAGCGGCAGGCCGATGGCGAGCAGGTCGTTGTAGGTGCTGGAGAGCAACCCGTCCAGCGCCGCGAAGGCCAGGAACGGGCGGTCGCGCAACGCCACCAGACGCGGCCCACCGGCCGGGGTGACCTGGGGTGCGACGGCCGGCGCCCGGGTCAGCAGGACCGCCGCCACCAGGAACGTGGCCGCGTTGACCAGCAGCACCACCACGTACGCGAGGTCGTGGTGCACCAGCAGCGGCACACTCCCGGCGAGCGTGCCCAGTCCGATCCCGGCGTTCGACATGGTGCGCATCCGGGCCCGCATCGCCAGCCGCTGCCCGGGCGGCACGCCACCGGCGGCGAGGGCCCCGTTCGCGCCCTTGACCATCGCGGTGGCCACCGCGATCAGGCAGGAGAGCAGCGCGAACGGCACGACCGAGTGCACCGCGAGCAGCCCGGTGTACGCGCCGGCCAGCACCACCATGGACAGCATGGACAGTCGTTTCGGCCCGTACCGGTCGGCGACGTACCCGAGCGGGGTCATCGCCAGCACCCCGGCGGCCGCGCCGGCGCTGAGTCCGATGGCGATCATCGCGGGGCTCAGCCCGGCGACAGTTGTCAGGAAGAGCACGCTGGTGGTCAGGTAGGCGCCGTTGCCGAACGCGTTGATCAGCGTGGCCAGGAGAAGCACGGGCATGCTGCGATCTAACAAGACGTACGTACGGTTTGCAAACTGCTTCGACAGGTTTCACCGTCTTGTTCACAGCCACCACACAGGTAACCCGGTTGCATGACCCCCACACGTAGGACAGAACCTGGGGGAAACGCATGACCGGTAAGCGAAGGGCAGTGGTCGCCGGCGCGACCACGCTGGTACTGCTCGGCTCGGGGATCGGGGTCGCGCAGGCGGCCCCCGCACCGGGGGCGATCAGCCTGGTCGCGGCCACCAAGAGCGTCATCGCGGAGCGCTACGTCGGCGACGAGGGCAGCGGTATCTACCTCGACCTGGGTGTCAACGTGATCGCGGGCAAGTCCCCGTTGGAGATCCGGACCACCCGCACGTCGTACCAGAGCAAGATCGTGGCGCGGCAGATCGTGACCAAGAACGGTAAGAAGACCGCGGTGAAGCTGCCGGCCGGTTCGGTCAGCGACTTCAGTGGCCTGCGCAACTTCACCACCATCACGATCAAGAACAGCGCCGGCAAGGTGGTCAAGAAGTACCAGACGGACTTCTGCCCGAACACCTACGACTCGGTGCGCACCCGCCGGGACGCCCCGGCCCAGACGCCGTACCCGCGGTACTGCGCCGGCCGGACCAGCGAGGGCGGCAACCCGTTCCTGCTCGGTTCGGTGTGGGGCATCCAGGCCGGCTGGAACGCCGGGATCAACCCGATGCCGACCAACGGCAAGGCGTTCGACCTGGCCGCCGGCAAGTACCAGGTGAGCGTCGCGCTCAACCCGGCGTACCGGAAGTTCTTCAAGGTCCCGGTGAAGAGCGCGACCGCGTCGGTCGCGGTGACCGTCGTCAACGTCACGCCGGAGCAGAAGGCCGCGAGTGCCGCCGCGGTGGCGCCGAAGACCACGCCGGGCGGGCACAACCACGGCGAGGGCGACGAGTCCGCGCAGATTTCCGACTATCTGCCGCAGTTCCGGGCCCCGGCGTCCCGTCCGACCGCGGCCAAGGTCGCGCCGAAGACCGGCCCGCGCCCCGACCTGCGCTCGCTGCCGGCCTGGGGGATCTCGCTGGAGAAGGGCCGCAACGAGACGACCGGCCAGGTCAACGGCCGGTGGTACGTCAACTTCGGCGCCACCGTCTGGAACGCCGGCTCGTCCCCGCTGCTCGTCGACGGCTTCCGCCGCACCGGCAGTGAGCTGATGGACGCCTACCAGTACGTCTTCGACGCCAAGGGCAAGCAGGTCGGCTCGTTCGCGGCCGGCACCATGGAGTGGGACAAGCGGGAGGGCCACAAGCACTGGCACTTCACCGACTTCGCGCGCTACGACCTGCTGAAAGCCGACAAGAAGCTCGCGGTCCGCAGTGGCAAGGAGGCGTTCTGCCTGGCCAACACGGACGCGGTCGACTACACGCTGAAGAGCGCCAAGTGGCGGCCGGAGAACACCGACCTGTCCACGGCGTGCGGCGGCAACACCGCGGTGGCGGTGCGTGAGGTGCTCGACATCGGCAACGGTGACACCTACAGCCAGGACCGTCCGGGTCAGTCGTTCGACGTCACCGGCCTGGCCAACGGCACCTACTACATCCGGGTGAAGGCCAACCCGGTCGGCAAGCTCAGCGAGCTGAGCACGAAGAACAACATCTCGTACCGGAAGATCGTGCTGGGCGGCACCAAGACCGCACGCACCCTGAGCGTTCCGGCGGTCTACGGCATCAGGGGCTGAATGAAACGGAATGAGTGAATGGATGGGCGGCCCTCGGCCGCCCATTTATTCGTAGGTGCTCATATGAGCATTTCAAGGAATTGCCGACAGAACCGTTGACACGGCATTCACCCGATCCGGACTGGCGATGAAACTCGTTGTCAGATACGTTGAGAAAACGCCGGTGAAATCGGGAGACGCAGATGCTGAGTCTGACGCCGAGAATCGACACGAACCTCCAATCCCTGCTCGACGACCACGAATTCCTGGCCGAACTGCTGGACGCGCTGGGCTCACCCCTCAACCTGGTCCTGCCGCGCCAGCTGGCGGCGAACGTCGCCGCGTTCCGGGAGACCTACCGCCGGCACCGTCTCGCCGGCCGCCTCTACTACGCGCACAAGGCCAACCGTTCCGGCGCGCTGCTGCGAGAACTCGCGGCCGGCGACACCGGGGTGGACGTGGCCTCCCTCGGCGAGTTGCAACACGCCCTGGGCGCCGGATTCACCCCGGACCGGATCGTCGCGACCGGGCCGAAGAATCGCGAATTCCTCTGGCTCGCCGCCCGCACCGGGGTGACCGTCAGCCTCGATTCCGCCGACGAGCTCGCCGAGCTGGCCGGCATCGTGGCCGGGCACCGGCTGCCGCGGGTGCCGGTCAGCCTGCGACTGGCCGGATTCACCTCGACCGGGGTGCGGGTGCTGACCCGCCGCAGCCGGTTCGGCACCCCGGCCGGCCGGCTGCCCGAGCTGCTCGACGTGCTGGAGAAACACCCCGACCAGCTGGAGCTGACCGGGGTGGCCTATCACCTGGACACCGTCGGGCTGCCCGAGAAGGCGGTCGCGCTGGAGGGCTGCCTGGCCGCTCTGGACGCGTGCCGGGCCCGGGGCCTGCGCCCGCGGTCGCTGGACATCGGCGGCGGCTTCGGCGTGAACTACCTGGCCGACGGCGCCGAGTGGGACCGCTGGACCACCGAGCTGGGGCAGGCCGTGCTCGGCCGCCGGCCCCCGATGACCTGGGACGGCCACGGGTACGGCCTGCGCGCCGAGAACGGCACCCTGCGCGGGACCCTGGCGCTGTACCCGGCCCACCGGCCGGTGTCCGGCGCCGCCTACCTGGACCGCCTGCTCGGCACCCCGGCACCGGAGCTCGGCCGCCCGCTCGGCGAGCTGCTGCTCGACCACATGTACGACCTGGACATCGAACCCGGCCGCGCCCTGCTCGACCAGTGCGGCCTGGTCCTGGCCCGGGTGCTGTCGGCCGACGGCGACGCGGTCCGGCTGGACCTCAACGCCCGTGACGTCAGCCTCGAGGAGCACGGCGTACTGATGGATCCGGTGGTGATCCCGCGCACCGGTGACCGCCGCGCCGGCCCGGCCGCCGTCCACCTGTTCGGCAACCTCTGTCTGGAGGCCGACCTGATCACCCGTCGCACGGTGTTCCTGCCGGTGCTGCCCCGCCCCGGTGACCTGCTCGCCTTCGTCAACACGGCCGGCTACTTCATGGACTTCAGCGCCACCACCGCCCTGCGCCAGCCGGTGGCCCGCACCGTGGCGGTCCACCGGTCCGGCGGCCGCCACCGCTGGTGCCTCGACGAGCAGTACTGGCCTGTCCACCCCCGGCAGGAGACCCGATGAGATACGACGACATCACCGAGGCGATCGGCGCCACCCCGCTGGTCCGCATCGACCCGGCCGTGCACGGCCTGGCCAACGTCGACCTGTACGCCAAGCTGGAGCTGCTCAACCCGTTCGGCTCGGTGAAGGACCGGGCCGCCTGGCACATGGCCGCCCCGCTGCTGTCCGGCGCGGCGCCCGGCGACACCCTGGTCGAGCTGTCCAGCGGCAACACCGCCAAGGCCCTCGCGCTGCTCGCCGGGATGCACGGCGTGCCGTTCAAGAGCGTCACCAACCGGATGAAGGTGCCCGAGATCAAGGAGCTGCTGCTCCTGCTCGGCGCGGAGATCGACGAGCTGCCCGGCCAGTCCGAGTGCCTCGACCCGACCGACACCGACGACCCGCTCACCCGGATGCACCAGCGGCTGGCCGCGTCCGGGGGCGGCTACCTGCACACCGACCAGTACTTCAACGAGCGCAACGTGGACGCCCACGCGTACGGCACCGGCCCGGAGATCGTCAAGGACCTGGACGGGCGCGCGCCGGACTACTTCGTCGCCTGCGTGGGCACGGCCGGCTCGTCCACCGGGGTGGCCCGGGTGCTGCGCCAGCACCACGCCGACGTCGAGGTGGTCGGGCTGGTCGCGGCGAAGGGCGACTTCATCCCGGGGATCCGGACCATCGACGAGGTGCACGAGGTGGGTCTGTTCGACCCGGCCGTCTACGACGCCCTGGAGACCATCGACGCGGACGACGCGATCGACGGCCTGCTGACCCTGGTGCGGCGCTGCGGCATCCTGACCGGTCCGACCGGTGGCGGCGCGTTCCAGGGGGCGGTCCGCTTCCTTCGTACGATCGACGCCGGCCTCACGAGTCGCAAGACGGCGGTGTTCATCGTCTGCGACCGGGTGGAGAGCTACCTCTCCTACGTGCGGGACCGCCGCCCCGAGCTGTTCGGCCGGCCACCGCGGCGCAACTCGGCCGGCACCCTGACCGGCGCCGAGCTGGCCGCCGCGCCGGTGCTCGGCGTCGGCGACGCCCAGCGCTGGCTCGCCGAGACGAACGCCGTGGTGGTCGACCTGCGCAGCCCGTACGCGTTCCAGGCGCTGCACATCGCCGGCTCGATCAACATCGTCGACGAGGTGTTCGCCGAGCTGTTGCCGGCCGGGCTGCCGTTCAGTCGCCGCCGCCCGGTGCTGCTGGTCTGCCCGGTCGGCGAGAAGTCCGCGAGATACTCCGCGCTGCTCACCCGGATGGGCCACCCGGACGCCCGCTCCCTGCACGGCGGGATCATCGCCTGGCGCGACGCCGGAGCCGAGCTGGTCCGTGACTGACCCGGCCTGGCAGCGGGAGCTGCGCGCCCACTTCCCGATCGTCACCGGCCACCCGGACGTGGCCTACCTGGACAGCGCGGCCACCTCGCAGAAGCCGCAACCCGTCCTGGACGCCGTGTTCGACTATCTGACCGGCGAGAACGCCAACGCCGCCCGGGGCACGTACCCCTGGGCCAACCGCACCACGGCCCGGATCGAGCAGGCCCGTGACCGGGTGCGCGTCTTCCTCGGCGACCCGGCGCCGGACCGCTCCGGGGTGCACTTCGTCAGCGGCGCCACCGAGGGCCTGCGCGCCGTGGCCCGGGACTGGCTCGCCCCGCAGCTGCGCGACGGCGACGAGATCGTGGTCCCGTACGCCGACCACAACGCGAACATCGTCCCCTGGCAGGAGGCCGCCGCCCTGGCCCGCGCCCGCGGCGCCCACGTCACCCTGCGCCCCATGCCGTACGACGACGCCCACGACTACGACGCCGCCCGGCTGGCCCGGCTGGTCACCCCGCGGACCCGGCTGATCGCCGCCACCCACGTGCACCACGTCTACGGCAACGACATGCACGTGTCCCGGCTGCGCGCGGCGGCCGGCCCGGGCGTGCCGATCTGCCTGGACGCCGCGCAGAGCGTCGGGCACCTGCCGATCTCGCTGGCCGCGCTGGACGTCGACTTCCTGGTCTTCTCCGGCCACAAGGCCCTCGCGCTGCCCGGCACCGGCGCGATCTGGTCCGGCAACCGGCGCGGACCGGCGTATGCCGAGGCCGGCTGGCGCGGCACCCCGAACACCAGCGGCATCGTCAGCCTGGTCGCGGCGCTGGACTGGCTGGACGCGGCCGGCGTCGACCGGATCGAGCGGTGGACCCGCGACCTCGGCGCCCGGCTCACCGCGGGTCTGGCCGAGCTGGACGCCTATCAGGTGCTCGGCTGTCAGAGCAGTCTCGCGGCGGCCTCGGCGACACAGCGCCGGCAGGGCATCGTCACGTTCCGGCACCGCACGATCGGCTCCAACGACCTCGGTTTCATCCTGGCCGCGGACGGCCTGCTGGTCCGGGCCGACGGCCACTGCCAGGGAGACGAGGGGGAGAAGACCTCTTCGGTACGGGTGAGCCTGCACGTGCACAACTCACCCGCCGAGATCGACCGCCTGCTCGAGCGGCTCGCCGCGCTGAATCACGACTGAACGCCACCCCGGTCTGTTAAAAACGGTTGTCATTTCAGAATGTGTTCCGGAGCCCCGCCGCGTGCCGTCGACCGGCCGGGTTCCGGGACACGACGCCGTGGAGCCACGAAAGCAGCCGCCATGACCCCGATCGCTCTCGACCCGGTGCGCGTCGCCGCCTGGCGCAGCACCTGGGACGCGATGATGACCGGCTTCATCCCCGGCCTGGCCGGCCTGGAACGGGCGCTCGGCACCGCCGTCGAGGCGCTGCGCGGTGGCCCGCCGCGCCGGGTGCTCGACCTCGGCGGCGGCCCGGGACTGCTCGCCGAACGGATGGCCGCCCGCTGGCCGGACGCCACGGTCACCCTCGTCGACCTGGACCCGGTGCTGCTCGAACTGGCCCGGGCCGGCCTGCCCGACGTGATCGGGTGGTCGGTGCCGACCTCGCCTCGACCGCGTGGACGGCCCGCGCCGGCGGCGGCCACGACCTGATCACCGCGGTGATGACCGTGCACTACCTGTCCCCGGCCGCGATCCACGCGCTCTACGCCGCGGCCCGGGAGGCGCTCGCGCCCGGCGGAGTGCTCGTCGTCGCCGACCTGATGCCCGACGACGGGCTGCCCGGGCTGATGCGGGTGCTCGACCCCGGCCCCGGCGAGGCGGCCGCCGAACTCGCCTGGGCGCGGTGGTGGAGTGAGCTGTCCGCCGTACCGGAGATCGGCGGCCTGATGGACGCCCGCGCCGCGCTGTTCCGCGATCGTCCGCCGGCGGGTTTCACGGCCGGGCTGAGCTGGCACGCCGCCGCGGCCCGGACCGCCGGATTCGGCGAAGCCGGAGCGCTCTGGCGCGAAGGCCGCCACGCCGCGCTGGCCGCCTGCCGCTGACCGCGCGGCTATCATCGCGCGGATGTACATCGACTTCCGTCAGGGTAATTTCCGGGTCTGGGCGGGCGGGGTGCTCGGGTCCGGTTTCTTCGGGTTCGCGGCGCTGATGGCCGCGGTCAACCCGGAGGAGCACCTGGTCGGCGGCGACGACCCGACGACCCGGTTCCTGGCCTGGGTCTGCACGTTCCTGTTCCTGATCCCGTTCGGTGCCCTGGTGATCTTCGCGCCGAAGCTGCTCGGCCGGACCGGTGTCACCGTCGACCAGGCCGGCATCCACGGCATCCCCTGGTCCGACCTGGCCGGCGTCGGCATCGCCTACAAGGTCAACCCCGCCCCGCAGAAGGTGCCGCTGCCCGAGGGGGTCCGCCGCCAGGGTCACGTGCTGGAGTTCTTCCCGGCACCCGGCGTCGACCTGACCGACCGGGTCGCGGGCCTGCGCCCGGCCACCGAGCCGCCGCCGCACCCGGGCCTGCCGTCCGAACGGTTCCGCCTCCCGATGCCGGACGCGTCAGCGGTCCCGGCCCGGATCGAGCAGGCGGTCCGCTCCTACGCCCCCCACCGCTGGCTGGGCACCTACCAGCGCACCTGGACCCCGCTCGCCTGACCCGCGAGGCCACCGCCACCCCGGGCCGCGGTGCGCTCCCGGGTCCCGGCTGGTGCTGGGGGTTGTCTCGCGGGCGTCGAGGCAGCCCTGAGCGCCAGCTCGACTGCTCCGGCTGGCGGTGAGGGTTGTCTCCGGGCTGTTGAGGGACCCCTCAGCGCCAGCCGAGGTCTGGGGGCGCGCCGCGGTCGGGAGTGGGGGCGGCGTCGCGCGAGATCACCACGGGACTCGGCTTGTAGCCTGCGGGCGGTCGCTCGGTATTCGTACCGAAAAGGGTGTGGCAGTGACCGGAAGGGATCGGTTCTTAGCCGGGCCTTAACGGTCGGACAGCGTGCCGATAGGTCTCCGGGCGCGATTCTTTGCAGGTCAGATCGACCTGGAGGTTTTGAGATGAACAAGATTCGTACCGCTGTGGCGCTCGCGGCCGGCGCTCTCACCGTTCTCGGGCTGGCCGGGACGGCGCTGGCGTCCGACGGGGCCGATGACAGCCCGCGGTCCTCGGCGTCGCCGTCGGCTTCGGTGTCGGCGTCCGCTTCGGTGTCACCCTCGGCCTCCGCTTCGGCTTCGGGCCGGGTGGATGACCACGGTGGTGACCGGAAGCGATCGGCCTCCCCGTCGGCTTCGGGCCGGGTGGACGATCACGGTGGTGACCGGAAGCGATCGGAATCCGGCGACGACAAGGGCGGCTCCCGCACCCGCCACGCCGAGCCTGGCGATGACAAGGGCGGCTCCCGCACCCGCCACGCCGAGCCTGGCGATGATAAGGGCGGCTCCCGCACCCGCCACGCCGAGCCCGGTGATGACAAGGGCGGCTCGCGGAGCCGCAGCTCGGAGAAGGGTGACGACCACCGCGGCCGGGGCCACGGCTCGGATCACAAGAGCGAGCACGGCTCCGACGACAAGGGTGGGCGCGGCCGCGGCTCGGACGACTGATTCGCCGAGCGCGCCCCGGGGCGCCCGCGCGGTGGTAGAAAGGCATGGTGATCATCGATGCCTTCTCCGACCTGGACGCCTACGCGGCCCTGCCCCGGGTCACCGGTCTGCGGCTGTCCCCGGACGGCCGCCGGCTGGTCGTCGGCGTGGCCACCCCGGAGCCGAAGAAGAACCGGTACGCCACGGCGCTGTGGGAGGTCGACCCGGCCGGTGAGCAGCCGGCCCGGCGGCTGACCCGCAGCACCAGGGGTGAGTCGGTGGCGGCCTTCACCCCCGGCGGGGATCTGCTGTTCACCTCGGCCCGCCCGGACCCCGTGGGCGAGCCGGACGGCGAGCCGGGGACAGCGCTGTGGCTGCAGCCGGCCGCCGGCGGCGACGCCCGGGTGGTGGCCGCGCCGCCCGGCGGCGTCCGGGGAGTGGTGGTCAGCCGGTCCGGGACGCTGGTGTTCGGGTCGTCGCTGATGCCGTCCGCCGCCGACCCGGCCGCGGACAAGGAGGCCCGGGCCAAGCGCAAGGACACCGGCGTCAACGCTGTCCTGTACGAGGAACTGCCGATCCGGTACTGGGACCACGCCTTCGGCCCGGACCGCCTCCGCCTGCTGACCGCCGAGCCGGCGCCGGCCGGGGAAGCGCCTCTGGAACTGCGTGACCTCACCGGGCACGTCGGCCGCGCGCTCTTCGACGAGGCGACCTGGGACGTCGCACCGGACGGGCGCACCGTCGTCGCGGTGTGGACGGTGGCCGAGGCGGCCGGGTCGCAGCGCGAGACCATCGTCGCGATCGACGTGGCGACCGGTGAGCGCCGCACCCTGGCCGGCGACCCGGGCCACGAGTACACCTCGCCGCGGATCTCGCCGGACGGGACGTCGGTCGCGGTGGTCGTCTACCGGCGGTCCACCGCGTCGGACCCCGGCGACCGCTGGCTGGCCGTGCTCCCGCTGGCCGGTGGCCCGGTCCGGGACCTGACCGCGGCGTGGGACCGCTGGCCGGACGCCATCCGCTGGACACCGGACGGCGCCGCGCTGGTGGTGGCCGCCGACGACGGCGGGCGCGCACCGCTGTGGCGGGTGGACGCCACCAGCGGCGCGGTGTCCCGGCTGACCCCGGACGACGGGAGCTACACCGACGCGGAGGTGTCACCGGACGGGCGCTGGGTCTACGCGCTGCGCTCGGCGATCGGCAGCGCGCCCACACCGGTCCGGGTCGCGCTCGACGGGGCCGGCACGGTGGACCGCCTGCCGGGGCCGGTGGCGGAGACGCCGGTTCCGGGCCGGGTGACCGAGGTGACCACCACGGCCGCGGACGGCACCCCGCTGCGCGCCTGGCTCGCCCTGCCCGCCGAGGCCGGCCCGGAGCGGCCCGCCCCGCTGCTGCTGTGGATCCACGGTGGCCCGCTGGGCTCCTGGAACTCCTGGTCGTGGCGCTGGAACCCGTGGATCGCGGTGGCCCGGGGGTACGCCGTGCTGCTGCCCGACCCGGCGCTCTCCACCGGCTACGGCCACGAGTTCATCCGGCGGGGCTGGGGCGCGTGGGGCGCCGCACCGTACACCGACCTGCTCGCGCTGACCGACGCCGCCGAGCAGCGCACCGACGTCGACGCCACCCGGACCGCGGCGATGGGCGGCAGCTTCGGCGGCTACATGGCCAACTGGATCGCCGGGCACACCGACCGGTTCGCGGCGATCGTCACGCACGCCTCGCTGTGGTCGCTCGACCAGATGTGGGGGACCACCGACACCGCGTTCTACTGGGCCCGGGAGATGACCCGGGAGGTGATGGAGGTCAACTCGCCGCACCGGTTCGCCGACGAGATCACCACGCCGATACTGGTCATCCACGGCGACAAGGACTACCGCGTGCCGATCGGCGAGGCGCTGCGGCTGTGGTGGGACCTGCTGTCCCGGTCGACGGACCAGGATGGCGCGACCCCGCACAAGTTCCTGTTCTTCCCGGACGAGAACCACTGGGTGCTCACCCCGGAGCACACCAAGGTCTGGTACGCCACCGTGCTGGCGTTCCTGGACCACCACGTCCGCGGCGAGAAGTGGCAGCGCCCGGAGCTTCTCGGCTGAGTTCGCGACGGACCTGCGCAGGTAGGCCTCAGCATGGGCAAGGCTGTCGTGAGGGGTTGAATGCCGTTCCCCATCGACATCGACATCGACATCGACATCGACATCGACATCGACATCGACATCGACATCGACATCGACCTCACCGAGATCGACCGGATCTGACCGGTCAGCGGGAGGGCAGGGCCGGCCGGTGCTCCCGGCTGTCGATCTCTTTCCGGGGCCGCAGGTCGCCTTCCACGCCGACCTCGTAGAGCGCGGCACCGTCCCGGGACCGGCTCGCGGCCCGCAGCGCGGTCTCGGCCCGTACGAAAAGCTCGGTTGTCGTCGCGGCGTGCACCGGATAGACCGCGGCGCCGACGGCGGCGCTGATCCGGACCTGGTATCCGTCCAGGTCGGCCGGGCCCCGCACCAGGTCCAGCAGCCGGCGCGCGGTGTCCAGGCAGGCCGGCGCCGAGCCGACCTGGGGGAGCAGCACGGCGAACTCGTCGTCGCCGAGCCGGCCGACCGTGTCGGTGTCCCGGACCGCGGCCGCCAGCCGGGCCGCGACCTCCTTCAGCAGCAGGTCGCCGATCGCCGGGCCGAGGGTGTCGGTGACGTCCGCGAGCTCGTGCACGCCGAACACCAGCAGCCCGGCCGGCTCCTGGTCGCTGTCGGCGACCGGCAGGGTCCGCTCCACCACCGCGGTCAGCGCCCGCCGGTCCGGCAACCCGGTCAGGCTGTCGAGCCGTGGCTCCGGCTCGCCGGGCTGGTCGGTGGCGTCGCCGAACAGGGGCCGGACGCACGCCGCGAGCAGCAGCAGGTCGAACGCGGTGAGCACGCCGATCGCCCACGGGTCGGAGACCCCGGCCATCGCGCAGCCGGCCAGCGCCACCACGCCGAGCGCGAGGCCGACCAGCGCGGCCCGCGCTCGCATCTTCTGCCGCACACCATCGCCCGTCATGCCGCCCTGATCGGCCGCCGGGCGGCGACGTTGAGGAATCAGGCGGGGCCGGGCGTCAGCAGCGGTCGAACTCACTCTCGAACGCCGCCGCCCCGATCGAGCCGCCCCACTTCACGCAGACGTCCTGGGCGACTTCGATGACCGGCCCGGCGAAGTCCTTGATCGTGCCGCCGGCGGTCTTCCGGGGGCTGCCCTGCAGCTCGAGGAAGGCCGAGGCCACCGCCTTCTTGCCGTCGGCGGGATCCTTCACGGTGACCACGCAGGTGGTGTTGTCGGCGGCACGCACGAGCAGGTAGACCGTGCCCCTCAGGACGCCCGAGGCGTTCTTCAGCGGCGCCTGGTCGAGCACCTGGAAGTCGCCGTCGCACACGTCGCGCGGGTCGGTCGCGGGCACCGCCGGCGCGGAGGACTCCGACGGCTCGGGGCTGGCCGACGACGGGCTCGGCTTGGGGCTGCGTTTGCGGGTCTTCGACGGGGTCGGCTGCGCGTCGTCGTCGTCGTCGTCGTTGTCGGCCGCCGGCTGCTGCGGGTTGCCGGCGTCCTGCGTGGTGGTCGGGTTGCCGGCGTTGTTCGCGTTGCTGGAGTCGGGCCAGAACGCGGCCAGCACCCCGCCGCCGACGAGCACCAGGGCCAGCGCGGCGAGCGCGGCGACGTTGCGGCGCTTGGCCGGCGGCTCGGCGGCCGCCCGGTAGCCGTCGGACGGCACGTCACCGGGGTAGGAGGGCGCGGCGGCGAAGGAGCCCGTGCCGGCCGGGTAGGCGGAGGGGATGGAGGCCGCGCCGGCCGCGTAGGCGCCCGAGGGCCGGGGGGCCGGGTGGGCGCCGGAGGGCCGCATGGGCTGGTAGGCGCCGGACGGGCGGGAAGCCGGGTACGCGCCGGACGGCGGCGGCCCGGCAAAGGTCCGGGTCTGAGGTCCGGACGGCGCGCCGGGAGGGCCCCCGTTCGGCGCCCGCCCCGCATTCCGCGCCGCGTCGGCCAGCGCCGCTCCGCTCGGGAACCGCTGCGCCGGGTCCTTCGCCAGCGCCCGCATCACCACCGCCGCCACCGCGCGCGGCACGTCCGGCGGCAGCACCGGCGGCTGGCCGTGCACCAGCTGCCCGAGGATCGCGAGGGGGTTGTCGCCGACGTAGGGCGGCCGGCCGGTCAGGCAGTGGAAGGCGACCGCGCCCAGCGCGTACACGTCGGTGGCGGCCGTGACCGGCTTGCCCTCGGCCTGTTCCGGCGCCATGTAGTGCACCGAGCCCATCACCACGTTGGTGCTGGTGATCCCGGTGACCCCGACCGACCGGGCCACGCCGAAGTCGACCAGCACGATCGCGCCGCCCGGCCGGACCAGCAGGTTCGCCGGTTTCACGTCGCGGTGGATGATGCCGGACTGGTGCGCGGCGTGCAGCGCGTCGGCGACCCCCGCGGTGATGGCCATGGTCTCGGCCGGACTGAGCCGCCCGGCATCCTGGACCTTCTTCGACAGCGAGATGCCGTCGATGTACTCCATCACCATGTAGTCGAACCGGTCGTTGCCGACGACCGCGTTCTCGCCGTAGTCGTAGACCTGGACGATCCCGGGGTGGCGCAGCTGGGCCATCATCCGCGCCTCGGAGCGGAACCGGGTGATGAACTCCCGGTCGGCCATCAGGCCGGGCAGCACCACCTTGACCGCGACCTCGCGGTTCAGCAGCCGGTCGGCGCCACGCCAGACCTCGCCCATCCCGCCCGCGGCGATCCGTTGGGTCAGCTGGTAACGACCGTTGAGCACGATTCCCGGGGCAAGCACCGGGCCATGCTAATCGCCGAAACCAAAAACGTGGTCACCGTGGTCGATCCACGAGACGCGGTCCTCACTTCCGGCCGCTGATTTTCCGGTACGACCTGGGCCTTCCCGTCCGCAGGCGACGCGCCACGTCCCGCCCGTGAGGCGTCGCGGCGTCCGGCCGTCCGGCGGGTAACCGGACATTCGGGACGAGGCTCCGCCACGGGCTGATCTAGGGGCGAATGTCGCACTCCGGTATGCCGGAAATGGTACGAATGTGAAGTCAGAAACCGCCGACACCTATGGATGGTTATGAAACTGCGAGCAATGGCGGCGGTCGCGCTCGGCTTCACCGCCGCGGCGATGTGCGGAACCGTGGCGGCCCGGGCCGAGCAGAGCGAATCCACGGACAAGAGCGCGACCTACTGCCGGCTCCGGGTGCACGGCGGGATCCTGGCGAAGTACGTACGGGTCGGCTCGGACAAGGGCAAGCTCGGCTGCCCGCTCGGGATCGAGCAGCGTGCGGCCGGCGGCGGCCGGATGCAGCAGTTCGACGGTGGCTCGATCTACTGGTCGCAGGCGACCGGCGCGCACGCGGTCTCCGGGCGCATCCTCGACCTGTGGCAGGGCAGCCGTGGTGAGGCCGGGTGCATCGGCTACCCGACCGACGACGAGTCGGCCACCCCGGACCGCCGGGGCCACTACCAGCACTTCCAGCACGGCACCATCTGGCGCTGGAACGACGGCAAGGTCAGCGCGGTCTGCTGAGCGCGTCTCAGCTCGGGACGATGCGGAAGACCGGGAAGCCGGGCGCCGCGTCCGCGATGTCCGCGGCCGGCGAGTCGGCCTTCAGCCCGTCGAAGAACGCCCCGGTCTCCCACGCCCACTTGCGCAGGTAGAGCCGGATCAGCTCGGGCTTGTCGGCGTCGGCGATCTCGACCGGGGTGAAGTGCTGGCGGCGCCGGCCCAGGCGCAGCTCACCCTCGCCGGCGACCCGCAGGTTGCGCACCCACTGGGTGTGCCCGCGCGGCGCGAGCAGGTAGCGCTCGCCCTCGTGGGTGAAGACGTTGACCACGGTGGCGCGCACCTCGCCGCTCTTACGCCCGCGCACCTCGAGGACCCGGCTGCCCATCAGGCTGATCCCGCGCGCGGTGAGCCACCGCGCAAAGTCGTTGAAGGCGTTCGTCGCGCGCTTCGGGGCCAGGTATCGCATGGCGTCCTCCTCGTTCGAGAGAGCACTGCTCTCGCCTGTAAACAGTGAACACTGAGCGCCGATCCATGTCAAGAGCAGTGCTCTCGCTCTTGACGGGGGTTGACGAGATTACTCGGACGAGTAAAAATTTACTCATGCGAGTAAACGGCACGGTCGCGGCGGCCGCCCGGCGGGCGCAGATCGTCACCGCGGCGATCGACACGATCGCCGAGCTGGGCTACGGCAACGCCTCCTTCGCCCGCATCGCCAAGCGGGCCGGGATCAGCAGCACCCGGTTGATCTCGTACCACTTCGACGACAAGGCCGACCTGGTCCGGGCCGTGGTGGGCGCGGTGCTCACCGAGGCCGCCGAACACATGGGCAAGCGCCTGCGGGCCGCCACCGGCCGCGCCGAGCTGCTGACGGCGTACATCGAGTCGAACCTCGAGTTCATCGCCGAGCACCCGACCGCGATCCAGGCGGTCATCGAGATCGCGGCGGCCGCCCGCACCGAGAACGGCACCCCGCTGGTGCGCCCCGAGGACGCCGACGACCCGCTGGCCCGCCTCGCCACGCTGTTCCGGGAGGGCCAGCGGGCCGGCGAGTTCCGCCCGTTCGACCCCGAGGTCATGGCGGTGACGCTGCGCGCCGCGATCGACGCCGCGGCGAACCGGCCCGACCTCGACCCGCACGCCTACGCGGCCGAGCTGGTCGCGCTCTTCACCCTCGCGACCCGGAAGGACCCGGCATGACGACGACCGCTCCGCCGCGCACCCCGAACCGGATGTCCCTGCTCCTCCCGCTGCTGATCGACTTCGGTCTGCCGCTCGTGGTCTTCTACGGTCTGCGCGCCGCCGGCGTCGACCAGTGGTGGTCGCTGCTGCTCTCCGGCGTCGTGCCGGTGGTCATGGTGATCGTCCGGTTCGCCCGGTCCCGGACCGTCGACTTCCTGGCGATCTTCGTGCTCTCGGTGGTCGCGCTCAGCCTTGGCGTCTCGGCGATGACCGGCGACGCCCGGACGATGCTGATCCGGGACGCCTGGGGCGGCCTGTTCGGCGGCCTGATCGCGGTCTGGCTGCTCGCGTCGGTCTTCGTCGGCCGCCCCGCCACGATGTACCTCATCCGGGCGTTCGTGCTGGCCAAGGTCGGCCCGACCGGATTCGCGGCCTGGGAGAGCAAGTGGGACACCGACCGGGCCTTCCGGCACGGCCTACGGGTGATCACCTTCGTCTGGGGCGTCGTCGGGCTGCTCAACGTGATCGTCACGCTGGGCGCGGCCTACCTGCTGCCGATCGACCTCGCCACCGCCGTGCTCAACGTCAGCTGGCCGATCCTGGTGGCCCCGACCTTCGTGTTCCACCTCTACTACACGAAGAAACGGGACCTGCGCGCATGAACTACGACGTGATCGTGGCGGGGGCCGGGCCGACCGGGTTGATGCTGGCCGGGGAGCTGGCGCTCGGCGGGGCGCGGGTCCTGGTGCTGGAGCGGCTGGCCGAGCGGACCGGGCAGTCCAAGGCGCTCAACCTGCAGCCGCGCTCGGCGCCGAGATCCGCTACGGCGCGGCGCTGGACTCTTTCGGTCAGGACGAGACCGGGGTGACGGTGCACGGCGAACGGGCCGGGTATCTGGTGGGCTGCGACGGCGCGCGGAGTATCGTACGAAAGCGGTCTGGTGTTGATTTTGAAGGCCGGGACGGCCGGGTCTGTGCCCTGGTCGCGGACGTCTCGCTGGCCGGGGGTGGCCCGCACGGGTGGGAGTTGCCGGCGCCGAAGGGTGACGGGATGCTGACCGTGCTGCCGCTGGGTGACGGGATCTTCCGCATGCTGGCGGCCGGTCCGGTGCAGTCGGCGGCCGGGCGCGACGATCCGATCCCGGACGCCGAGATCGCCGCGGCCCTGGCGGCCGAGTCGCTGGCGCTGGCCGAGCGGGTGGCCGGACTCGATCACGGCGACCGGATCCCCGGCCTGGACCTCGGGCTGCTGCGGGACGGGCGCCGGCACGTCGTCGACGGCGTGCCGGTCCGCCCGGACGGGTTCCGCGATCAGGCGGGCACCTTGTCACCCTGATCGAACTGGGTGCGGTAGAGCTCCTGGTAGCGGCCGCCGGCGGCGAGCAGGGCCTGGTGGGTGCCGCGTTCCAGCACCCGGCCCTCCTCGATCACCAGGATCTGGTCGGCGGCCCGGACCGTGGACAGCCGGTGCGCGATCACCACGGCGGTCCGGCCGGCCAGGGCCTCGCCGAGTGCCGCCTGCACCGCCTGCTCCGAGGTGGAGTCGAGGTGGGCGGTCGCCTCGTCCAGCACCACCACCCGCGGGCGGGCCAGCAGCAGCCGGGCGATGGTCAGCCGCTGCCGTTCCCCGCCGGAGAGCCGGTAGCCGCGCTCGCCGACCACCGTGTCCAAGCCGTCCGGCAGCGCCTCGATCAGGTCGGCGACGTGCGCCCGGCGCAGCACCTCCCAGATCTCCTCCTCGGTCGCCTCCGGGCGGGCCAGCAGCAGGTTCGCCCGGACCGAGTCGTGGAACAGGTGCCCGTCCTGGGTGACCATGCCGAGCGTGGCCCGCAGCGACGCGGCGCTGAGGTCACGCACGTCCACCCCGGACAGCCGGACCGCGCCGGACTCCGCGTCGTAGAGCCGGGGCAGCAGGCTCGCCATCGTCGACTTGCCGGCCCCGGACGAGCCGACCAGGGCCACCATCTGCCCGGGCTCGGCGGTGAACGACACCTCGTGCAGCACCTCCACGCCACCCCGGGTGTCCAGCGTCGCCACCTCCTCCAGCGAGGCCAGCGACACCTTGTCCGCCGACGGGTAGGCGAACCGCACCGCGTCGAACTCCACCGACACCGGCCCGTCCGGCACCGTCCGCGCGTCCGGCTTCTCCTCGATCAACGGTTTCAGGTCGAGCACCTCGAACACCCGCTCGAAACTGACCAGCGCGCTCATCACCTCGACCCGGGCGCTGGCCAGCGCGGTCAGCGGGGCGTAGAGCCGGGTGAGCAGGATGGCCATCGCGACCACGGCACCCGGCTCGAGGGTGCCGCGCAGCGCGTAGAAGCCGCCGAGGCCGTAGACCAGGGCGATGGCGACCCCGGAGACCGAGAGCAGGGCGGTCATGAAGACCGTCTGGGTCATCGCGGTGCGTACCCCGATGTCGCGGACGCGCCGGGCCCGGGCGGCGAACTCGGCGGACTCGGCGTCGGGACGACCGTACAGCTTGACCAGCGTCGCGCCCGGCGCCGAGAACCGCTCGGTCATCTGGGTGCCCATCGCCGCGTTGTGCTCGGCGGCCTCCCGTTCCAGCTGGGCCAGCCGGCCGCCCATCCGGCGGGCCGGCCAGACGAAGATCGGCAACAGCACCAGCGCCAGCAGGGTGATCTGCCAGGAGATGCCGATCATCACGATCAGCGTCAGGATCAGCGTGACGACGTTGCCGACCACCCCGGACAGGGTGTCGCTGAACGCCCGCTGCGCGCCGATCACGTCGTTGTTCAGCCGGCTCACCAGCGCGCCGGTCCGGGTCCGGGTGAAGAACGCGACAGGCATCCGCTGCACGTGGTCGAAGACCGTGGTCCGCAGGTCCAGGATCAGCCCCTCACCGATCCGCGCGGAGAACCACCGCTGGACCAGTCCGAGCCCCGACTCGCTGAGCGCGGCGACCGCGATCGCCACCGCCAGGCCGATCACGACGGCCGCGGCGGCGCGGTCGACGATCGCGTTGACCACCCGCCCGGCCAGCACCGGCGTGGCCACCGACAGGACCGCGGTGACGACGCTGAGCAGCAGGAATCCGATGATCTGCCGCCGGTGCGGCCGGGCGAAACCGGCTATCCGTCTCAGCGTCGCCAGGGAGAACGGTCGTTTGTCGTTCCGCTGGTGCATCGCGTGGTACATCGAGTTCCAGGCCGCCATCTCCATGCTCATGACGGCTACCGTCACACCTGACCCAAGGTTGAGGTCAAGTCGTTTTAACTCCGCAGGGGTGGCTCCGCGGTCAGTTGCGGGGTGGACAGCATGGAGCGGGCGCTCTGGGCCAGCGCCGCCGCGGCGTTGCCCGGGAACCTGATCGGGTCGACCGCCGGCATGAACGGCCACCCGCACGTCGCCCGGCTCACCCGGGACAGCCGGGCCGGTCCGGGGTGCCGGAACGCGTCGATGCCGAGCAGCCAGGCCGCGTTGTCGTAGGCCATCCCGAAGTGCTCGACCGTCTCCAGCGGGCAGAGCTCCTGCACCGCGATGTTGCTGACGTTGCGCGCCGGCGGCAGCGCGGAGAGCCGGTACGGCAGGATGATCTCGTCGTAGCGCGTGTAGAGCTGCGTGTAGTCGACACCCGGCCAGGTCTGCGGCCCCTTATTCAACGCGGTCAGGAACGCCGACCCGGCCCGCTGCTGCCAGTACGCCGCCGAGCACACCGTCCGCGCCGCGCACTGCACCACGAACTCCTGCGTGCCGTGGTTCGAGGCGGCCAGGGACACGTAGTCGTCGACCATCGCCCGGGTGTCCGGGTGGTGCTGGAACGCCCAGCGGCCGAGCATCCCGCCCTGGCTGTGCCCGAGCAGGTCGATCCTGGCGCCGGTGGCCTGGTGCAGCTCGCGGATGGCGTGGGTGACCCGCTCGGCGGCGACCTGGACGTCGCCGTTGCCGCTGTCCGGCAGGTCGATCTCGCAGTGCGCGCGGCCCTCCGCGTCGAAGGCCCGGGCCCAGTTCCAGGAGAAGTTCGCCCGGGCGGTGGAGGTGGTGCCGTGGATCAGCAGGACCGGGGTACGGCCGGCGCGGGCACTGGCCGCCGGGTCCCCGGTGCAGTGCAGATCAGTTCCGGTCGTCGCCGGGGTCGCCGGAGTGACCGGAAGGGCCAGGAGGGCGGCGGATAACAAGATCGCAAGACTCACGTGGTCGGAAACGATCCACCCGCGACGGGCGGTGCGGGTTCCGGGCCACGACCTAGGATGCCCGGCGTGGGATCACGCGCGAACGTCGCCATCAGACAGGACGGTCTCTGGACCCACTGTGGATCGAACGGCATGGGATACAGCCTCGACGCGTGGCTGGCGCTCGGCCCCGGACCCGCGGTGGCGATGTTCCGCAGCGGGTCGTGGCCGGTCTGGAAGCCCGAGGACTGGCAGCACGAGTCGTGGTGCGAGGCGGGCGCGCTGATCGACCTGGACGCGCGGGAGCTTCTGTTCTTCGTGTCCGCCGACTACGCGCCGCGGCGGACCCTGATCGAGGCGTGCCGGCGGGTCTGGCCGGGCTGGGCGGTGCGCTGGGCGTACAACGGGATCTCGGACGTCACCGACACGCTGGGCCTGGACCGTGCCGTCGTGCGGCGGGAACCGTGGACGAACGACGACCTGTTCCACTGGGCGCGCCCCGGCGCGGACGATCCGCCGCGCTGGCATTACCTGGTCACCATGGGTGCGGTGACGTATTGGCCGGCGCCGTACAAGCCCTGGGAGATCGGGCCGGCGCTCCTCGGCCAGCTGTCCGAGCTGGCCCAGGTCGCCGAGCTGCCCGACGTTCCGGGCGGAGGCCTGCATCTGGACCCGGCCACCCGGTCCGCCGGCGTGTGGTCGATCGATCCGGTGGACGGGCTGGCCGAGCGGTTCTCCGCGCGCTGGCCCGGCTGGACGCTCGAATTCTGGGACGACCGGTACCAGGAGCAGGAAGCCCGCTGCGGCGCGTTCCGCTTCGTGGAACCGGCCGCGGACGTGCGCCGGCTGGCCCTGCGGGTGCTGGACCACTGGCTGCCCAGCACGGAGATGTTCCGCGACCAGTGGCCGGCGGCGGACGAGGGCTACGACAGGTATTGCGGCACGCGGGACGCCCGCCTCACCGTCGCGGACCTGCAACGGCTCGTCGATCTGCTGCTGGGGCCGGACGCCGCGCCGATCGACGTCGCGGCACACGCCCGGAAGATGCACGGCTGACCCCGGGGGTGGGGACGGCCCCACCCGAAGCCTGTGGCTGGCGCAGGCGGCGCGACTCCGGGCCCGCCGATGGCTGGGGTCGCCCGGCGGATCTTCCGGCCGATCGCGGTCCGTTTCCTCGGCCCGGACATGCGCGCCCGCCTCGGCCGGCCGGTGCGCGACGCGGGCCTCGTCGCGAGCCGCGCTCGAGGAGCTGCGCCTGCTGGTCCGCGGGATCAACCCGCCGGTGCTCCTCGAGCGCGGCCTGGTCGACGCGGTGCGGGCCCTGGCGCTGGACCTTCCGGCGGAGGCCGAGGTGCACAGCGTGGTCCCGTCGCGGCTGGAGCGTCCGCTGGAGTCGGCGCTGTATTTCGCGGTCGCCGAGCTGCTGGCCGACGTCGCCAGACACGCGCCCGCCACCCGGGTCACGTTCCACCTCGGTTACGCCGGCCGCGTGTATCGGAATCGGCTCACCCGCAGCTCGGCCTCGGCGAGTGGTCAATGCGCTGAAGGCGACCTCAGTCGCCGGCAAAAGCGGCGTGAAGCAGGTGTGGTTTCCGTGATTTTCTGGTTGCGGCACCGACGTTATGGGCTTCCGCTGCATCGAGGTTTATGGTTTTTTGCGGACATTTTGTTTTGGCATGATCGAATGCTTACAGCGGGGCTTGCGGGTTCGAAAGAATACGTGCATGCGGCAGCTGTCATTGTTTGGGCGGACCCAGATCGCAGGAATACGTGACCGGACCGCGTCGCGGAATTATTCGGCTGCTCGTGATGAATTCCGTCGCGAGCATGAACGTCATCGTGCGTGGGGCCTGCGGCGCCGACACGCTGAACGGCTACGCCAAATCTACGGTGACAGTTCCCGGCCCCGCGCGGTGCCGCCCACCCGGGATGATCAGCCGCAGCCGCAGCCGCAGCCGCAGCCGCAGCCGTCAGTTTCGAGCCGGGTGCCGGTCTCAGGACAGGTGTCGGTCTCAGGTGAAGCCGGCCATCCGGCGGGCGTCCGAGGCCAGGCGGCGGTCTCAGAGCAGGTGCCGATCTCGAGTCGGGTTTTGATCCGGAACCGAGTGGCGGCCCGAGCTCGGGCAGGAGCCTTGGGCTGGGCATCGGATCCGTTCCGAGGTGGTGCCGTCGGCGTCGGCGGGGTGGAAGCCCTCGACCGAGTCCAAGGCTTCCCGTTGATCCGGATCCAGCTTTCGGCAGACACCCGGGTGTCTGCAACGGCGCGATGCTGGCCGCGGGCTGGGTATCGGCAACGAGCCGGGTTTCGGCAACGGCCCAGGTGCCGGGACGGCCCGTGTTTCGGTGGCGATCCGGGTGCCGGGGACGGCCCGTGTTTCGGCGTCTTGGATTTGTGGATCGACATCTGGCGCGGGTGGATTGGTTTTGAGGGCTGAGGGTCGGAGGGGGTGCCCGTTCGCCTCCGTTGGGTGGGTTTGTCAGGGTCCAGCTCACCTCGACACCGCAGCCGGTAGGGGTTTCGGGAAGGGGCTGCCGCGCCGCTTCCGCTCCTCGGCGCGTGAGCGTGCCTGTGGTGCGGGTCGGCTTGCCATGGAAATCCTTGGTAACTGTGGTGGGGGGTCAGGGCGATCTTTCGGGGTCGGCCTTCTCGGGTCTGATGCTGCTGGATATTTGGGAAATGAGGAGAGGTGAGGTTTCTGGATTAGGGGAGATACGCATTTTGGAGTGAGGTCGGAAACTTCGGTAAGCGCTCTTCTGTGGGTTTTGTGGATGGATGAGGGCTCCGCTCTTATGTCAGAGCGAGAGCCGCGCATGAAGCGGGCCGGTTCGGGGATGCTTTGTCCAGGCGGTTATGGGCCGGGGATTTCCAGGGTGACCACTGCGCCGTCGGGGCCGCCGCCGGTCGTGGTGGAGGTGGCTATCTGGCGGGCGATGTCCAGGCCCAGGCCTGTCGAGTTGGCGCCTGACGTGCCGCGCCGGGAGGCGGCCGGGGGGAAGCCGGGGCCCTCGTCGGCGACGGTGAGCAGGGCGCCTCCGGATGGGCGCGGGGTCAGGGTGACGGTGAACGGGGTTTCGTCCGGGGTGTGGGCGAAGACGTTTCCCAGCAGGGCGTCCAAGGCTGCGGCCAGGTCGTCGGCTGCTACCGCTACCGGGACGGGGGTGTCCGGGAGGGACTGGGTCACCGGGCGACCGGTGTCCTCGGCCAGCACGCGCCAGAAGGCGACCCGGTCGGTGACCACCGCGGTCGCGTCGCAGACGGGTGGGGTGGCGGAGGCGGAGGCGGCCGAGGCGCGGCGGGTTTGCTGGATCACCGCGGTGACGGCGCGGGCCACGCCGTCGGCGGCGGCGGCGATGCGGGTGGACTCGTCCGGGTCGCGCAACGACTCGGCTTCCAGGCGGAGCGCGGTGAGGGGGGTGCGCAGGCGGTGGGAGAGGTCGGCGACACGTTCGCGTTCGGCGGCGAGGAGGTCCTGGATGCGGGTGGCCAGGTGGTTGAGGGCGCCGGCGACCTCACGGAGTTCCGGGGGGCCGGAGGGCTGTGCGCGGGCGGTCAGTTCGGCGCCGGCCAGGCGGTGGGAGACGTCGCTGAGCTGGGTGATCGGGGCGGTGATGGTGCGGGCCAGACGGTCGGCGACCAGCAGCCCGAGCAACAGCAGCGCGATGCCCAGGGCGGCCAGAGTGAGCCACGAGCGGCTGACGCCGCGGGTCAGCTCGGCCGAGGTGACAACCGTGCGGACCACGCTGCGGCCGGACGCGCCGACCACCGGCACCACCAGCTCGCGGCCGGCTGCGGTGGCCACGGTCAGGGCACGCCCGCGGGCGGCGGCCAGCCGGACGGCGGGGGTGGGCGCGGCCGGGGCGCCGATCACGGCGCCGTTCGGGAGGAAGACCGTGACCGGAACCTCCTGCGCGGTCACCACCAGGCGCAGCGTCGCCTCGTCCCCGCCGGCCAGCGGCACGATGGTCCGGATCACGTCGTCGGCGCGGCTCAGGGCCTGGTTCTCGGCGACCTGGCGCAGCAGCAGCGCGATCGGCACCAGGAACGCCAGCAGCACCAGGACCGTCGTCGCCGCGACCAGCAGGGTCAGCCGGGCCCTCACGCCGGCTCGCTCAGCTTGACCCCGACCCCGCGGACGGTGTGCAGGTACCGCGGCTCCTGCGCGGTCTCGCCGAGCTTGCGGCGCAGCCAGGACAGGTGCACGTCGACGGTCTTGTCCGCCCCGCCGTACGGCACCTGCCAGACCTCGCTGAGCAGCTCCCGTTTGGTGACCACCTGCCCGGCCCGGGTCGCCAGGTGGTGCAGCAGGTCGAACTCGCGCGGGGTGAGCTCGACCGTCGCGCCGTCCAGGGTGACCGCCCGGCCGCCCGGGTCGATCCGCAGCCCGCCGACCGTCAGCACCGGGTCGGCCGTCTCGACGGCACCGCCGCGGCGCAGCACCGCACGGATCCGCGCGTCCAGCTGCGCGGCGGTGAACGGCTTCACCACGTAGTCGTCGGCGCCGGCGTCGAGCAGTCGTACCATCTCGGTCTCCTCGTCCCGCGCGGTCGCGATGATGACCGGGATCCGGCTCACCGCGCGCAGCATCCGGAGCAGTTCCCGCCCGTCGAGGTCGGGAAGTCCCAGGTCCAGGACGATCAGGTCGGGGCGTTCGGCGAGCGCGGTCTGCAAGCCGTCCATCGCGGCCGGCGACGCGGCCACCGCGTGTCCACGCTCCCGCAGGGCGCGCAGCAGAGTGTTCCGGATAGCCGGATCGTCCTCGATCAACAACAGTCGTGCCACGGCTGCACGGTAACGGCTGGACCGGCGGTGACGGGCGTTCTTAACCGTCCCTTAGCCATGTCCTGGGCCGGCCTTGTCCTGGCCGGGCGCATAGTGGGCCGGTGAGCAGGAACGGGCAGCGCGTGGTGATCGTCGCGGGATGGTTGGTCGCGGCGGTGCTCGCCGTGCTCGTCGGCGTGGTCGGTATCGGACTGGTGGGGACCGGGCTGACGACCCGGGCCGGTGAGTCGGTGAGTGAGGCCCAGGTCGAGCAGGAGCTGGGGAGCGTGTCCACCGCACCGACGACCGCCGCGGAGAGCCCGACGGCCGCGCCAGGAAAAGGGACCACGGCGCAGTCGTTCCCGACCCGGGGCGGGACGGTCGTCGCCGACTGCGACAAGATCACCTCGATGGCGCCGGCACAGGGCTACGAGGTGCACGAGCAGTCGGCCCGCGAAGGCGAGTTCCGCGGTCTGCGTGACAACCACGTACGGATAAAGGTGCAGTTGACCTGTGCGGCCGGAACCCCGCAGATCCGTGAGCGCGGGGAGAGTTGAAGCAGGCCAGGCCTGGTGAACTGGACCGCGACACCCCCGCCGCACCCTGCCTACCGTGCCCTGGTGGACTCTCGCCTCGCCGCTGACCTGACCGGTCTGCCGGATCTGCTGACCGCCGCCCGCGACTACGCCGCCACCGTGCTGGACGGCCTGCCGGACCGCCCCGTCGCGGTCCCGGCGCCGGATGTCGCACCGGCTCCGCTGCCGGTGACCGGCGCCGGCGCGTCCGGAGCCCTCGCGGAGTTCCGGGACCGCTGGGCGCCCGGCTTCTCCGGCAGCGCCGGCCCCCGCTACCTGGGCTTCGTCACCGGCGGGGCGACCCCGGCCGCGCTGATCGGCGACTGGCTGACCGGCACGTTCGACCAGAACGCGGTGACCCGGCAGGACTCGTCCGCGGTCGACCTGGAACGGGAGACGGTCGCCTGGCTGCGCGAGCTGTTCGGCCTGAGCGACGCGCACACCGGCACGTTCGTGACCGGCGCGACCATGTCGAACACGGTCGGCCTGGCGATCGGCCGGGAGTGGCTGGGCGAGCAGCGCGGTGTCAGCGTGTCCCGGCAGGGCGTCGGCGCGCTCGGCGACATCGCGGTGCTGTCCGGAGCGCCGCACTCCAGCATCTACAAGGCGCTCGCCATGCTCGGCGTCGGCCGTGATCAGCTTCGGACAGTCCAGTTGCTGGCCGATCGGGAAGCCGTCGACGTCGCGGCGCTGGAGGAGGAGCTGAGGAAGGGGCCGGCGATCGTGGTGGCCAACGCCGGCACGGTCAACACCGTCGACTTCGACGACCTGCGGGCGATCGCGGCGCTCAAGAGCAAGTACGCGTTCTGGCTGCACGTCGACGCCGCGTTCGGGGCGTTCGCGGCACTCTCGCCGGAGCACGCGGAGCTGCTCGCCGGGCTGGACCTCGCCGACTCGATCTGCGTGGACCTGCACAAGTGGCTCAACGTCCCCTACGACGCCGCGGTGCAGTTCACCCGGCGCCGGGACCTGCAGGTCAGCGTCTTCCAGAACACGGCCGCCTACCTCACCCTGCCGAGCGGTGACCCGGACCTGTTCCATCTGACCCCGGAGAACTCCCGCCGGCTGCGCGCGCTGGCCGCCTGGTTCTCGCTCGCCGCGTACGGCGCGGAGGGTCACCGCGAGATCGTCACCCGGAACATCGCCGCGGCACGCCGGCTGGGCGGCCGGCTCGCGGAGATTCCCGGGGCACGGCTGCTTTCCCCCGTACGTCTGAACGTGGTGTGTTTCGGGGTTGACCGTGACGTGCCCGCCCTCCTGGCGGCCGTCGCCTCCTCCGGCGAGGCGTTCCTGACGCCGACCGTCTATCAGGGAGTCCCGGCCCTGCGTGCGGCGTTCTCGAACTGGCGGACGCAGGAGTCCGACGCGGACCGCGTCATCACGGTGCTCCGCGATCTGCTCACTTAGACTGCCGCGATGTTCTCCGATCTGCTGACGCAGCACGTCGCCACCGCACACGCCCGCCAGCTCGCACTCGCCGACCTGATCGGCGAGCGCGACTGGGAGCTCGACCTGAGCACCGGCCTGGTGACGTTCGGTGAGGACCTGCGCTTCCCGGTCCAGCTGCTCGGCACCGAGAGTCACACCGACGGCAGCTGGCTGTGGGCCTGGGCCAACCCGCAGAGCGGCCTGCCCCGGGAGTTGGTCACGCTGGCCGACGGGGTGCGCGCGTTCGGCGCCGAGCACGGGATCGCCGAGCTGACCGAGCCGTCGTTCCCGCTCGACCAGGCCGACGGGCACCAGCTCGCCCTGATCACTTCCGGACTGACCGGCCGCTGCTACTACCGCGGCCCGTACGACGGCGGCGCGGTCTTCTTCCACCTGGAGGGAGTGCCCGAGCAGCCGGTCGCCCCGGAGCGCGCGTTCACCGTGCTGGGCGAGGTGATCCAGGCGTACCCGGTCGCTCATCACGCGATGACCACCGCGTTCCTCGAGCAGCAGGGCTGGCGGGTGGAGAGCCGGGACGACCTGGTCATCGGCCTGCACCCGGGTGGCACCGAGATGCGGGTGGACTTCGACGAACTGGGACGGCTGATCAAGCTGAGTGGTCAGATCAGGCCCTGATCTACCCTTGGCCGCGTGCCCGAAACATCGTTGACCGCTGAAGCCCGTTCCGCGACCGGCGAGGAGGCGACCCGGATCGCCGAGATCTGCGTCTCCTCCTATCAGGCCGCCTACCAGGAGCTGCTGCCGCCCGGCTACATCGAGCGGACCGTCGCGAAGTATTTCGGCGAGGCGCGGGTCACCCGGCAGGTGCGGGCAGCGCTGCCGGGCTGGTTCGGGTACCAGGTCGCCGAGGAGGGCGGCCGGCTGGTCGGCGTCTCCGGTGGCGGCCTGACCGCGCCGGGAGTCGGCGAGCTGCACCTGATCTATCTGGACCCGCGGGAGCGCGGCCGCGGCCTGGGCACCCTGCTGCTGGACCGGGTGACCGAGATGATCCGGTCGTCCGGCGGCACCCAGATGTGGGTCTCGGTGTTCCTCGGTGACGCGGCCGGGATCGGGTTCTACCGCTCGCGCGGCTTCCAGCCGATGGAGACGGTCCAGGCACCCCTGTCACGCACCGACGACCACATCCGCAGCCTCCGGATGCGACGCCTGCTGAACTAAACAAGCCGGATAAATCGGTATCGGCGCCATACCCAAACTCGGCAGGATGTCGGGTGTGGAGAGCGGACCCGGGCGTTACCTGTGGTGGCTGGCACGACAGATCAAGGGCCGGGTGGCGCTCGGCGCGCTGTTCGGATCCCTGTGGTTCGTCAGCCTGGCCGCGATGCCGTACCTGATCTCGCAGGCCATCGACCACGGCCTGACCCCGCGCCGTACCGGCCCGCTGATCGCCTGGTCGCTGGCCGTGCTCGGGATGGGCCTGACCGGCGCCGGGCTCGGCATCATGCGCCACCGCAGCATGACCAAACTGCGGATCGCCGCCGCGCTGCGCACCGCCGACCAGGTGCTGACCCACGCCACCGAGCTCGGCGCGGCCCTGCCCCGCCGGGTCACCGCGGGCGAGGTGGTCACCATCGGCATCTCCGACGTGTGGCTGATCGGCCGGGCCATGAACGTCGGCGGCGTCGGGGTGGCCTCGATCCTGGCCTGCTCGGTGATCGCCACCCTGCTCTACCGCACCGCGCCGTCGCTCGCGCTGGTCGTGGTGATCGGCGTGCCGGCGCTCGGCCTGGTCGTCGGGCCGCTGCTGCGGCGCACCCAGCGGTCCGGCTCGCACTACCGGGAACGGCAGGGTGAACTCAACGCCCGGCTGGTCGACGTGGTCGGTGGGCTGCGGGTGCTCAGCGGGCTCGGCGGCAGCGACACCCACCTGGACCGCTACGTGCGCGAGTCCGGCCGGCTGCGTGACCTGGGCTACCGGGTGGGCCGCCCGTCCAGCTGGATCGGCGCGCTCGGCGACGGCCTGCCGATGGTGTTCCTGGCCGTGGTCATCTGGGTGGCCGCGCGGATGGCGGCAGCCGGCGAGATCACCGTGGGTGAGCTGGTCGCGGTCTACGGCTACACCGCGATGCTGGTCATCCCGGTCAGCGTGCTGATCTTCTGCGGGTTCGATCTGACGTACGGCCTGGTCGCCGCCCGGCGCGTGATCGGCTTCCTGAACCTCCCCGCCGACGACCCCACCGGCGCGGCCGGACCACCCGGACCGGCCCCGCTGCACGACCCGGAGTCCGGGGTGACCGCCGAGCCCGGCCGGCTGACCGCGCTGGCCGGCGCCCGCCCGGCCGACGCCGCCGAGGTGCTCGACCGCCTCGGGCGATACACCCCCGCCCCGGCCACCTGGGGCGACCACCGGCTGTCCGAGCTGGCCCGCGACGTGGTCCGGGAGCGCATCCTGGTCGCCGAGAACGACGCCGACCTGTTCGCCGGCCCGCTGCGCGAGGTGGTGGCCGGCCGGCACGACCCGGACGACGACCTGGTCCGCGCCGCGATCGACACCGCGGTGGCCCACGACGTGGCCCACGACCTGGCACGACCGGTCGAGTGGGGCGGGCGCAACCTCTCCGGCGGCCAGCGGCAGCGGCTCCGGCTGGCCCGCGCCGTGCACGCCGACCCGGAGATGCTGCTGCTCGCCGAACCCACCTCGGCGGTCGACGCGCACACCGAGTCGGCCATCGCCGAACGACTGTCCCGGGCGCGGACCGGCCGCGGCACCGTGGTGGCGACCACCTCGCCGGTGCTGCTGGACCGCGCCGACACGGTGCACTTCCTGGTCGGCGGGCGGGTCGCCGCCACCGGCACGCACCGCGAGCTGCTCACCGCCGAGCCCGGCTACCGCGCCCTGGTCACCCGAGTGTTCGGAGACGACGCATGAGCAACCGACTGCCGGCCGCCGACCAGCGCCTGGTCATCCGGGCCGCGCTGCGGCTGCTCGCCGCGGACCGGCGCTCGGTGGCCGCGATGATCCTGCTGAACTCGCTCGCCGCGATCGCCGGGCTGGGCGGGCCGTGGCTGCTCGGCCGGGTGATCGACACGGTGTCCACCGGCGGTGGGGTGGCCGCGGTCGACCGGCTGGCGCTGGCCGTGCTGGGTTTCGCGCTCGCACAGACGTTGCTGTCCCGCTATGCGCTCGCGCTCGCGTACCGGTTCGGGGAACGCACCTCGGCCCGGATCCGCGAGACGTTCCTGCGCCGCGCGCTGGCCCTGCCCGCCGCCGTGGTGGAACGGGTGCCGGACGGTGACATCGCCGCGCGCGGCACCACCGACGTGGACGCGGTCGCCACCACGCTGCGCGACGTGCTGCCGCGGATCCTGATCGGCCTGGTCGAGATGGTGTTCATCATGATCGCCGTGGTGGTGCTCGACCCGCTGCTCGGCGTGGTCGGGGTGCTCGGCCTGTCCGGCATCTGGTTCGTCACCCGGTGGTACCTGCGGCGGGCGCGGGACGCGTACCTGCGCGAGGGTGACGCGAACTCGTGGCTGGCCGAGGAGCTCTCCGCGACCACGTCCGGGGCGCGGACCGTGGAGGCGTTCGGGCTGGCCGACCGGCGGCTGGCGGCGGGGCACGCGGCGATTGCCGACACCCGTCGTACCCGGCTGATCACTCTCGGGCTGCGGAGTGTGTTCTTTCCGCTGGCGGAGACGTCGTACGCGGTACCCGTGGTGTTGATCCTGCTGCTCGGCGGGATGCTCTACATCGATCACCGGGTCAGCCTCGGCACCGTCGGCGCGGCCGTGCTCTACCTGCGGCAGCTGGTGAACCCGCTGGACACGCTGCTGATCCGGATCGAGCAGCTGCAGTCGGCGAGCGCGTCGTTCGCCCGGGTCGAGGGGCTCGGCGCGGCCCTGGCCGACTCGCCGGCACCGTCCGCGGCCACGCCGGCCGACGACCGGATCGAGGTCCGCGGGGTCCGCTTCGCCTACGACGGCGGCCGCGACGTGCTGCACGACGTCTTCTTGACGGTACGACCAGGGGAGCGCCTGGCCATCGTCGGTCTCTCCGGCGCCGGCAAGTCCACCCTGGGCCGGTTGCTCGCCGGCGTCGACCGGCCCACGGCCGGCACGGTCACCGCGGGCGGGGCGCCGATCGCCGACCTGCCACCGGAGTTGCTGCGCCGCCAGGTCGTCCTGGTCACCCAGGAGCACCACGTGTTCCGCGAGACGGTCCGGGACAACCTGATGGTGCCCGCCCCCGACGACGAGCTGCGGCGCGCCCTGGCCACGGTCGGCGCGGACTGGGCGTCGGATCTGGACCGCGACCTCGGCGCGCACCCGCTCGACGGCGCGCAGGCCCAGCAGCTCGCGCTGGCCCGGGTGCTGCTGGCCGGCCCGCACACGGTCATCCTGGACGAGGCGACCGCGCTGCTCGACCCGACCGCGGCCCGCGACGCCGAACGCGCCCTCGCGGCGGTGCTGCACGGCCGCACGGTGATCGCGATCGCGCACCGCCTGCAGACCGCCCACGACGCCGACCGGGTCGCCGTGATGGACGACGGCCGCATCATCGAACTGGGCACGCACGACGAGCTGCTCGCGGCCGGCGGTTCCTATGCGGCCCTGTGGCGCTCCTGGCACCGAGCCGATCAACTGCGTTAAGACCTTTCCGGTACGCATACCGAGTGGCCGCCCGCAGGCTACCAGCCGAGTCCCGCCCATGAGGCCACCGCGACGTGACTGCCCACCCCGGACCGCCGCGCGCCCCGGCGCGGCCTCGGCTGGCTCCCAGGGGTGTCTCGAGGGTGGTGAGGCACCCCTGAGAGCCAGCCGAGGCCCGTGGGCGCGCTGCGGTCGGGAGTGGCTGCGGTCTTGCGGTGGCCTCATGGGCGGGACTCGGCTCGTGGCCTGCGGGCGGGCGCTCTCCGTATACGTACCGGAAGGATGCGGGATGGGGGTGGACGGGAGCTATCGGAACCGCTACGCATCGGGTTAGATCGATGGCTGACGGTGATGTCCGGCGATGGGGAGAGCGATGACCGAGCATGGGATCAGGGCGGCTCGGCCGGAGCCGGAATCGGTCACGCCGCCGCCGGCTGCCGGGGCCGCGAGCGGGGTGAACCGGCGGCTGGTCGTGCTCGGGGTGGTCGCGGTCGTGGCGATGGCCGGGGTGGTCGTCGCGGTGGCCGGCCGGGGCAGCGGGGGACCGGCGGCGGCGACCTCGGCGGGGAATGCCGCGGGAGCCGCGGGGGCGGCGGGAGCTGCGGGAACGGGCGCGGGCGCGGGACCGGCGGGTGGCGCGCCAGGTCCGGCGGGCGCGGGCGGCGCAGAAAAAGCCGGGAACGCCGGGAACGGCGTTAATGCCGGGCAAGCCGGGGAAGCGGTCGGCGCGGTGATGGGGATGTTGCAGGAGCAGGCCGCCGCGCTGATCCGCGGGGACGAGGCCGGCTGGATGGCGCCGGTCGATCCGGCCCAGGTCGACACCGTGGCGTATTTCCGCAAACGGTTCCGGGTGCTGCGGGCGCTGCACGTCAGTCACTTCAGCTATTCCCGGGGCAACACGCCCGCCGTCGAGGACGGTGACCAGGGGTTCCGCGACACGATCTACTCCGGGTTCTGTTTCAGCCTGACGAGTTGCCCGGCCATCATGCCGGTGGACGGAGTGGAACTCGGCGCGCCGCGGATCCGGGAGACGTTCGCCTTCACCCGGGCCGCCGACCGGTACCTGATCGGCAGCGTCGTCGCCGACCCGCCGGAGGCGTCCCGGGAGCCGATGCCGTGGCAGACCGGTGACCTGGTCTTCGCCGAGGGGAAGCGGGTCACGGTGGCCGCGGCCCCGGCGGTCGCCGGCCGGTTGGCGGAAGCGCTCGCGGTGGCCGAGAAGTCCGCGGTCGTCGCGGATCGGTTCGCGGGGCTGTTCGGCAACCCGCAGCAGCGCTACCGGGTCTACCTGGCCGACGACAAGCAGTGGCAGCGCTGGTTCCGCAGCCCGATGGCGCGGAACAAGGCGGTGATCGGACTGACGATCCCGATCAACGGCGTGCAGAGCGAAATCATGATCAAAATGAGCGGGAACGGCAGCCGAGCCGGGCTGGCCGCCACCGTCCAGCACGAGATGGGCCACGTGGTCTCGCTCGGCAACATCAACACGACGGGTCAGCAGGTGGCGCTCGACCTGCACGAGGAGTGGCTGACCGAGGGCATCGCCGAGTACATCGGCCGCTACCCGAGCCGCTCCGCGCAGTCGCCGCGGCTGCCCGCCGTCCGTCAGCTGCTCGGCGGGGCGGGCCGGCCGCGAAGTCTCCAGGTGAGTGCGCTCGACTGGGACGACCCCAAGAAGATCAACGCCTTTTACGGGTACGGGCATCTGGCCGTCGACTGTCTCTCCCGCACGTTCGGCGAGCCGCGGATGGTGGCGTTCGTGAGCGCCATGGCCCGCGCCGGCAACACCGCCGACGTGGCGTCGCGGAACGTGTTCGAGAAGCCGTTCGCCGACGTGGACAAGACGTGCCTGGCGTGGATCAGCGACCAGATCTGATCAGACGCCGGCGCCCTCCCCTCGGGGTGGGGAGGGCGCCGGCCTGGGGGCGGAACATCAGTGGGAGGACGGTCCCGAGGCCAGAAAAACATAGGTGTCGATGAATAGGAAGGGTTTTCCGGCCGGTTCGCGGACCCGACTAGGCTCCCCGCGTGCGTTGGTGGAGATCTCTGGACCCGATGATCCGGGACGCGGTCGGTGCGGCCCTGCTGATCGGGGCGGCGTTCGTGCCCGGGATCGCGGAGCTCGGCCTCGCGATCGGTGAGCTGAACCTGCGCGGCACCGACGCGCTCGGGCTCGTGCTGCTGCTGGTTCAGGCGTCCGCGCTGGTGCTGCGGCGCCGCTGGCCGGCGGTCTGCCTGGCGGTCGTCGGGATCGCGTTCGTGGTGCATCAGACGCTGGGGTACCCGACGACGGTGGCGGGGCTCGCGCTGCTGGTCGCGCTCTACAGCGCGGGCGCGCACCAGGACCGGTTCCGGCAGGTCGTCGGCGGCGCCGCGGTGGGCGGGTACGCGCTGCTCGCGGTGCTGGTGCACCTGCGCGGGGCGGACGAGCGGGTGATCGACTACCTGACGTTCGGCGCGGTGCTCGCCGGGTGCTGGGGCGCCGGGGCGTGGGTGCGGGCGCGGCAGGCCGAGGAGGCTCGCAGGCGCCGGGAGAGCGTCGGCGAGGCGATCACGGCGGAGCGTGGGCGGATCGCGCGGGAACTGCACGACGTCGTCACCCATCACGTGACCGCGATGGTGGTGCAGTCCGACACGGCCGGGTTCCTGATCGGGCCGGATCCGGAGCGGGCCGGCGCGTCGGTCACGGCGGTCAGCCGCAGCGGGCGGGAGGCGCTCACCGAGTTGCGGCGGCTGCTCGGCGTACTGGAAAGCGGCGAAGCCGACCTGGAACCTGCCTCGGGCCGCCTCGCGGACCTCGCCGACCGGATGCGTCGCGCGGGCCAGCCGGTGGACTTCGCCGAGGAGGGCGGGCCGGGGCCGGACGGTGGACTGGGCCTGGCGATCCACCGGGTGGTGCAGGAGGGCCTGACCAACGCGGTGAAACACGCGCGCGGGCGGCCGACCCGGGTGCGGGTGCGGCACGGCAGCGACGGTACCGAGGTCGAGGTGATCACCGCAGGATCGCTGCGCGGCGAGGTCCGGCCCGGGCGCGGCCTGACCGGGATGCGGGAGCGGGTCAAGGTTTTCGGCGGAACGTTCGACGCGGGCGGTGGTCCGGACGGAGATTTCACGGTACGGGCGTTCCTGCCGATCGGGAGCCCTTCGTGATCCGGGTGCTGGTCTGTGACGACCAGGCGCTGATCCGGGCCGGGTTCGTGACCGTTTTCGGACTGCAGCCGGACCTGGACGTGGTGGGCGAGGCCTCCGACGGCGAGGCGGCGGTGCGGGAGGCGCTGCGGTTGCGCCCGGACGTGGTGGTGATGGACATCCGGATGCCGCTGCTCGACGGCATCGAGGCGACCCGGCGGCTGGCCGGCCCGGACGTCCTCGACCCGATCAAGGTGCTGGTGGTGACCACGTTCAACCTGGACCACTACGTTTTCGAGGCGCTGCAGGCCGGTGCGAGCGGCTTCCTGCTCAAGGACGCGCAGCCGGTCGAGCTGATCGACGGGATCCGGACGGTGGCGCGCGGTGAGGCGCTGCTGGCGCCGGCGGTGACCCGCGGGCTGGTCGGCCGGTTCGGTGACCGGGTCAAACCGGCCCGGGCGGCGCCGGACGAGCGGCTCGGCGTGCTGACCGCGCGGGAGGTGGAGGTGTTCCGGCTGATCGCGGAGGGTTTGTCGAACGCGGAGATCGCCGGGCGGCTGGTGATCAGCCAGGAGACGGTGAAGACGTATGTGTCGCGGATCTTGACGAAGCTGGCGCTCCGGGACCGGGTCCAGGCCGTGATCCTGGCGCATCGGAGCGGCCTGGTCTCCTGACGGGCGCCGCGGTTGCCTGGATTCGTGGCGGGTGCCGCGGTGGCCTGGTCTCCCGAGGCGCGCTGTAGTGGCCGGGTTTCCTCGCGCGCGCCGCGGTGGCCTGGTCCCCGGACGCGTGCCGCAGCGGTCGCAGGGATGCGAACTAGCCTCCTAGGATGACTCGGGACCTGTGAGCTGGGGACGGGAGATTTGGGGTTCCTCGACAGGGCGCGAGAGGATCGCACCGTGAGCGAGCACGGGGTGCGTGCCGGGCGGTTGCGGGTGGAGCTGTTCGGTGCGCTGCGGGTCTGCCGCGGGGACGCCGATCTGACGGTGCCGGGCGCGCGGCTGCGGGGACTGCTCGTGCGGCTGGCGCTGGCTGCCGGACGACCGGTCGGTGCCGCGACGCTGGTCGACGCGCTGTGGCCGCAGGACCGGCCGGCCGATCCGGCGAACGCGCTGCAGTCGCTGGTGTCCCGGTTGCGCCGGGTGCTCGGCGAGGCGGAGACGGTCACCCAGGACGAGGGCGGGTACCGGCTCGTGGTGGCCGGGGACGACGTGGACGTGATCCGGTTCGAGCGGGTGGCCGCCGCCGGGCGGCAGAAGCTGCGGGCCGGTGACGCGCAGGGCGCCGCCGAGCTGCTCGGCGAGGCGGCCCGGCTGGCGCGCGGGCCCCTGGCTGCCGAGGTGGGCGCGGTGGCCGAGGCGGTCGGGGTGCGGCTGCGGCGGGCCGTGGCGGTGGCGCTGGCCGATGTCGCGGAGGCGGATCTGCTGCTCGGGCGGTATGACGCGGCCGAGGGACGGCTGACCCGGCTGCTCGAGGAACACCCGCTCGACGAGCGGGTGACCGCGCTGCTGATGGACGCGCTCGCGGTGCAGGGGCGGCAGGCCGACGCGCTGGCCCTCTACGAGCGGGTGCGCGAGGAGGTCGCGGACCGGCTCGGCGCGGATCCGGGTGCGGCGCTGCGGGACCGGCACCTGCGGCTGCTGCGCGGCTCCGACCTGCCGGCGACCGCGGGCGACGACGGAACCGGCCGCGAGGACAGAAACGGCCGTGCGGACAGAACCGGCCGGGACGACGAGAGCGATAGAGGTAGTGGAACCGAAGACGGCACCGCGGATGAAGCGGAGGTGGGGCTGCACGACGTGCCCGGCAAGGACGCGCGGCCTGGAGCCAGCAATCTGCCGGAACCACTGACGAGTTTCATCGGCCGGGAGGCCGACCTCGCGCGGATCGACGATCTGCTGGTCGCCGGGCGATTGATCACGGTGCTCGGGCCGGGTGGGGCCGGGAAGACGCGGCTGGCGACCCAGGCGGCGCGGCGGCGGCGGGGGGACTACCGCGACGGGGTCTGGCTGATCGATCTGGCGTCGGTGACCGCGCCGGCCGAGCTGCCGGCGGCAGTGCTGACCGCGACCGGGTTGCGGGCCGCGGCGCTGTTCGAGAAGTCCGGGTTGCGGCTGGAGGGGCGCACCGACATCGACGTGCTGGTGGATCAGTTCGCCGGGCGGGAGTGCCTGTTCCTGGTGGACAACTGCGAGCACCTGATCGACGCGGTGGCGCACCTGACCACGGCGTTGCTGGTGCGCTGCCCGGGGTTGCGGATCCTGGCGACCAGCCGGGAGCCGCTGGCGGTGGACGGCGAGGCGCTGGTGCCGCTCGGTCCGCTCGGTGTGCCGGAACGCTCCGAGGTGGACGAGGCGCGGGTGGCTCCGGCGGTGCGGTTGTTCGCCGAGCGGGCCGCCGCGGTGCTGCCCGGGTTCGTGGTGGACGCCGCGACGGTGACCGACGTGGTGCAGATCGTGCGCCGGCTGGACGGTTTGCCGCTGGCTCTGGAGCTGGCTGCGGCCCGGCTGCGCACGCTCGAGCTGCGCGAGCTGGCCGACGGTCTCGACGACCGGTTCCGGCTGCTGACCACCGGGAGCCGCACGGCGCTGCCCCGGCACCGGACGCTGCGCGCGGTGATCGCCTGGAGCTGGGAACTGCTCGACGACGACGAGCGGGCACTGGCCGAGCGGGTGTCGGTGCTGCCCGGCGGAGTGACCGTGAGTTCGGCGACCGCGGTGTCGGCCGCGGAGGCGACCGTGGTGCCGGCCGGCGTGGCGGCGGCAGCGGGCCGGGCGCGGGTCACCGATCTGCTGGCCGCGCTCGTCGACAAGTCGCTGCTGCAGCGGTCGCCGGACGGGCGGTACCGGATGTTGGAGACGTTGCGGGAGTACGGCATCGACCGGCTCGCCGAGCAGGGCACGCTGTCCGTGGTCCGTGGGCTGGCCGCGCGCCACCTGGCGGAGCTGGTCGCCGAGCACGATCCGCGGCTGCGCACCGCCGAGCAGCTGGACGCGCTGCGGGTGCTGCGCGCCGAGTACGACAACGCCCTGGCCGCGATCCGGCACCTGTGCGACGAGGGTGACGCCGAGGGCGCGCTGCGGCTGGCGATGGGTCTGTGCTGGTACTGGCAGATGTTCGGCCGGCACGCCGACGCCGCGTTCTGGCTGCACGAGGCGTTGTCGGTGCCGGGGGAGCGGGACCAGCTGACCACCGACTGCGCCGAGGCGGTGCTGATGCTCAACCGGTTCGGTTCGGAGCACACCATGGTGCTGGAGAGCGCGGAGCAGCGCCGGCAGCGCCTACGGGACCTGGCCGCACGGCTGATCGCACGGCCGGGGCTGCCCGGGATGATCGGCGCGCTGTCCGCCGTGGTGCTCTACATGGCCGAGGAGCCGGAGGCGGCCCGGGCCCGGATGGACGAGTTGATCGCCGGTCCGGACCGCTGGGTGACCGCGCTGGCCCAGCTGTTCCGGGCGCAGGTCTCGGAGAACAACGGTGACGTGGCGCAGGTCCGGCTGGACGTGACCGCGGCGCTGGCCGGGTTCCGGGCGGCCGGTGACCGCTGGGGCCAGGCGACAGTGCTGCCGTTGCGAGCGCTGCTGCGGCAGTACGAGGGTGACCTGGACGGCGCGCTCGCCGACCTGACCACGGCGAAGGCGCTGGCCGGCGAGTTCGGGTCGCTGGACCTGGGTGACGAGATCTTCATCGATCTGCGCCGGTCCGATCTGCACCTGCGGCGCGGTGAGGCCAACGAGGCACGGGCCGCGTTGCAGGGCGCCCGGGTGCGGGCCGACCGGTCGATGTCGCCGGAGATGAACATGCTGCTGGACGCGCTGGAGGCCGGGATGCTCGTCGCGCTCGGTGACCTGGACGGGGCCGAGGAGCTGATCGGGCAGGCCGAGGCGCGAGCGGGTGCCGACCCGTTCGAGTTCATGAGCGGCGACCACGGCACGGCGATCATCGAGGGGGTCCGGGCCGCGGTGGCGATCCGCCGTGGTGATCCGGTGCTGGCCGAGCGGGCGCTGACCAAGGCGTATGCGGCGGCGCAGGAGACCCGGGACATGCCGATCCTGTCGCTGGTCGCGGTCGGCGCGTCCGGGCTGGCCGACCTGCTGGGCCGGCCGCGGGACACGGCGCAGCTGCTCGGCGCGGCGGCCCGGCTGCGTGGCGCGCACGATCCGACCGATCTGCAGGTGGCGGCGCTGACCGCGAAGAGCCGGGCGGCGCTGGGGGAGGACGGGTTCGCCGAGGCGTACGCGGCGGGCTGGAGTCTGGACGCGGGCACGGCACTGGCCCGGGCGGACCCGGGCCAGTTGCACCGTGCGCTCGAGGCTTGAGAGCTTCAGGCGCGTTTGTTGTAGGCGCGCAGCGCCAGCGGGACGAAGACCACCAGCAGCCCGGCCATCCAGCCCAGCGTGATGATCAGGTGGTGGGCGACCGGGCCGCCGATCAGCAGGCCGCGTTCCGCGCCGACCAGGTGGGTGATCGGGTTGACGTGCACGAAGGCCTGCAGCCAGCCGGGCAGGGTATTGGCCGGGACGAACACGTCGCTGCCGAACGAGAGCGGGAAGACCAGCAGGAACATCACGCCCTGCACGGCGCCCGGGGTGCGCACCAGCATGCCGACCCAGACCGAGACCCAGCCGAAGCACAGACCGAACCCGATGGCGAGCGCGACCGCCGCCACGGTGGCCGACGCGCCGGTCTCGATCCGGAAGCCCATCACGGTGCCGACGCCCAGGGTCACCGCGCAGACGGTGAAGTAGCGGACGATGTCGGCCAGCACCGCGCCGACCAGGGGCGCCGATCGGGAGACCGGCAGTGATCGGAACCGGTCGAAGACGCCCTTCTCGATGTCGGCGTTGAGGTTCTGGCCGAGTGCGATGCTGCCCATGGCGAGGGACTGGGCGAGCATGCCGGGCAGCAGGAGCTGCAGGTAGCCGGACCGGCCGCCGGCGCCGGCGATGGCGCCGCCGAACAGGTACGTGAACATCAGCAGGAAGATCACCGGCTGGATCGTCACGTCGATCAGGGCTTCCGGCGTACGGGTGGTCTTGATCAGGCTGCGCTTGGCGAGCGCGCCACTGTGCCGCAGCAGTGCGGCGAACGAGCCACCGCGCGGGTGGTCGAGCCGGTCCGGCCCGGTGAATACGGCGGTGGTCATACCAGGGCCTCCGAGCGCTTGATGGTGCTGTCGTCGTCGTGGTCGCCGGTCAGGGTGTGGAACACCTCGTCCAGGCTGGGCAGGTGCAGGCCGAGCTCGTTGACCGCGATGCCGGCGTGGCGCAGCGCGGGGACGACCTCGTCGAGGGCCAGGTCACCGGTGACCGGGACCGAGGCGGCGCCGGGACGGGATCCGGCGGAGCCGTCCGGGGCGGCGTTCATGCCGGGCGCGGCGACCGCGTCGAGGATCCGGAGCACGTCCGGCAGCCGGCCTGGGTCGGCGGGGCGCACCCGCAGGGTCTGTCCGCCGACGCGGCGCTTGAGCCCGTCCGGGGTGTCCTGGGCGATCACCTTGCCGTGGTTGATCACCACGATCTCGTCGGCCAGGGCGTCGGCCTCCTCGAGGTACTGCGTGGTCAGCAGCACGCTGGAGCCCTGCGCGACCTGGTTGCGCACGACGCCCCACATGTCCTCGCGCTTGGCCGGGTCGAGGCCGGTGGTCGGCTCGTCCAGGAAGATCACCTCGGGGTGGCCGACGAGGCTGGCGGCCAGGTCGAGGCGGCGGCGCATGCCACCGGAGTACGTCTTGGCCGGTCGTCCGGCCGCCTCGGTGAGGTCGAACCAGGCGAGCAGCTCGACGGCGCGCTTGCGAGCGTCCCGGGTGGTCAGGTCGAGCAGCTGGCCGATCAGCACCAGGTTCTGGGTGCCGGTCAGGTCCTCGTCGACCGAGGCGTACTGGCCGGTCAGGCCGATCCGGCGGCGGACCTTCTGCGGCTCGCGCAGCACGTCGATGCTGGCCACGAACGCGGTGCCCTCGTCCGGGCGCAGCAGTGTCGCCAGCACCCGCACCGCGGTCGTCTTGCCGGCCCCGTTCGGCCCGAGCACGCCGAGCACCGTGCCGCGGCGCATGGCCAGGTCCACCCCGTCGAGTGCCTGGGTGTTCCCGAAGCGTTTGCGCAACCCTTCGGCGCGCACTACGAGATCGTCCACGATTCTCGCTCCCCCTCATCCCGTCGTCGTCGAGCTCTCTCGTCGACAGGGGAAGCGTGCGGGTCAGCGCTGGCATGATCCGCACATCGCGCTGGCACGGCCGTGCCAGCGCGAGAACAGTCCCGGCGACAGGGAACAGACCCCGCGGACACCCGGACAGGCCCCGCGGGCACAGGGACAGGCCCCGCGGGCACAGGGACAGGCCCCGCAGCGCCCCTGGGGGTAGGCGCGGCGAGGCCTGTCGGTCACGGTGGTGGCTGGCCGTCAGGGGTGCCTCCCGGCCCGGGAGGCACCCCTGACAAGCAGCCAGGATCAGACGCCCGGCGCCGCGCCCCGGGGAGGAGGGCGCGGAGCGCGGCCGACCGGGATCAGACGGCCGGCGTGCTGCCCGGCGCGGCGGGCGCGGCGGGAGAGGCGGGCGCGGGCGCGGCGGGCGCGGACAGCGCGGGAGAGGCGGGCGCGGACGCCGCGGGGGAGGCGGGAGCGGACAGGGCGGGAGAGGTGGAAGCCGACGGCGGCGCGGGAGTGCCGGACGGGCCGTGGTCGTCGTCGAGCATGGTGGTCTCGTCGAACGGGTCGTTGCCGCTGAGCACCGCCTCGGCCTTCACCCGGTCGAACTCCTTGGTCCAGACCCCGATCAGCACGGTCGCGATGGCGTTGCCGGCGAAGTTGGTCAGCGCCCGGGCCTCGGACATGAACCGGTCGATGCCGACGATCAGGCCGACCCCGTCGACGAGCTCCGGCCGGTGCGTCTGCAGGCCGCCGGCCAGGGTGGCCAGGCCGGCACCGGTGACACCGGCGGCGCCCTTCGACGCGATGATCATGAAGAGGAGCAGCGAGATCTGCTCGGCGACCGAGAGCGGGTTGCCCATCGCCTGGGCGATGAACAGTGACGCCATGGTCAGGTAGATGGCGGTGCCGTCCAGGTTGAACGAGTACCCGGTCGGCACGGCGATGCCGACGACCGGCTTGCTGACCCCGACGTGCTCCATCTTCGCGATCAGCCGGGGCAGCGCCGACTCGGACGACGAGGTGGACAGGATCAGCAGGAACTCCTTGGCCAGGTACTTGAACAGCCGCAGGATGTTGATCCGGGCGACCAGCCAGAGCAGCGGGCCGAGCACCCCGAACACGAAGATCGCGCAGGTCAGGTAGAAGCCGAGCATGATCTGACCGAGGCTGATCAGGGCGTCAACGCCGGCCGAGCCGACCACCGCGGCGATCGCGCCGAACGCGCCGATCGGGGCCAGCCACATCAGCATCGCCAGGACCCGGAAGACCAGGCGCTGGAAGACGCCGATGGCGCGCAGCGCCGGTTCGGCCCGGGCGCCCATCGACTGCAGCGCGAAGCCGACGAGCAGCGCGACCAGCAGGGTCTGCAGCACCTCGCTGCCGACCAGCGGGGAGATCAGCGTGGTCGGGATGATGCCGAGCAGGAAGTCCGCGGTGGTCTCGTTCGCGGTCTCGCCGACCTGTTTCTGCCCGGCCGCGGCGAGCGACGCGTCCAAGTGCAGGCCGGAGCCGGGGTGGATCAGGTTGCCGACCAGCAGGCCGACGGCCAGGGCCACGGTGGACATGGTCAGGAAATAGCCGAGGGTGAGGCCGCCGACCTTGCCGACCTTGGCGGCCTGCCGTACCGAGCCGACGCCCAGCACCAGGGTGCAGAAGATGACCGGGCTGATCATCATCTTGATCAGGTTGACGAATCCGGTGCCGATCGGCTTCAGCTCCACCGCGACGTCCGGTGCGAGCAGGCCTACGGCGATGCCGAGGAGTACGGCCACGATCACGGCCGGATACAGGTAGCGGGTGCGATCCTTCATGGCCGTGACTGTGGTCTAGGTCTCAAGCGGGATCACGATTACGGTCATTCTGTTCACCGTCCCGAAACGCAGATCGGCCCCCCATGACCCGACGCTGGAGTATCGCGCGGCAGTTGTTCGCACTGCAGGCACTGGTCGTGACGCTGCTGGTGGCGGTCTGCACCATCGGTGCGGTGCTGCTCGCCCGGCGTGACGCCCGGAACGCGGCGATCGGGGAGGTCACCGCGGTGGCCGAGACGATCGCGCACACGCCGGCCGTGATCGGCGCGCTGGGCGCCGCCGACCCGACCCGGGTGCTGCAGCCCTACGCGGAGACCACCCGGCTGGCCACCGGCACCGACTTCATCGTGGTGATGGCGCCGGACCGGACCCGGTACACCCACCCGAGCCCGGATCTGATCGGCCGGCCGTTCGCCGGGACGGTGGCCGGGGCGCTGGCCGGCGGGACGGTGGTCGAGGAGTACCACGGCAGCCTGGGCGACTCGTGGCGCGCCGTGGTGCCGATCCGCGCGCAGACCGGGACGATCGTCGGGCTGGTGGCGGTCGGGATCACCACCGCGGCGATCAACCGGGCGCTGATGGCGCAGTTCCCGGCGGTGGCGGCCGGGACCGGGGCGGCGCTGCTGCTGGCCGCGGCCGGGTCGGGGCTGCTCAGCCGCCGGTTGCGCCGCCAGACGCACGGTCTCGGCCCGGCCGAGATGACCCGGATGTACGAGTACTACGACGCCGTCCTGCACGCGGTCCGCGAGGGTCTCGTGGTGGTCGGCCGGGACGGCCGGGTCGAGCTGATCAACGACGAGGCGCGCCGGCTGCTCGGTGCGCCCGCCGCCGGCCCGGCCGACCTGCCCGCCGAGGTGGCCGGGCTGATCGCGGAGCGGCACCCGATGGTCGACGAGCCGGTCCTCGCCGGAGAGCGGATCCTGGTGGTCAGCCGCCGCGAGACCCGGTTCGAGGGCCGCACCCTGGGCACCGTGCTCACCCTGCGCGACCACACCGAGCTGCGCCAGCTGACCGGGGAGCTGGACTCGGTGCGCGGGCTGACCGAGGCGTTGCGGGCGCAGGCGCACGAGGCGGCGAACCGGCTGCACACCGTGCTCACCCTGGTCGAACTCGGACAGCCGGAGGAGGCGGTCCGGCTCGGCACCGAGGAGCTGGCGCTGGCCCAGCAGCTGACCGACCAGGTGGTCGGCGCGGTGCGGGAACCGGCCCTGGCCGCGCTGCTGCTCGGCAAGTCGGCGCAGGCCGGTGAGCGCGGCATCGAGCTGACCGTGGACCCGGCGTCGCATCTGGACGGTTCGGCGCTGCCCAGCCGGGACCTGCTCACGGTGGCCGGCAACCTGATCGACAACGCGCTGGAGGCGGTCACCGCGGGGCCGGCGCCGCGCCGGGTGCGGGTGCTGGTGCGCCAGGACGGCGACGAGGTGCTGGTCCAGGTGAGCGACACCGGTCCGGGTCTGACCGCGGATCAGGCCGCCGCCGCCTTCCGGCGCGGCTGGTCGACCAAACCGGGTCCGGGGCGCGGCGTCGGGTTGTCGCTGGTCCGGCAGGTCGCCGAGAGGTACGGCGGGAGCTACCGCATCGACCAGGCGACCGGGCACGGCGCGGTGCTCACCGTACGGCTGCCGGTGCCGGCGTGATCCGCGTGCTGGTGGTCGACGACGAGCCGCTGATCGCGCAGGCCCACCGGGCATACACCGAGCGGATCGCGGGCTTCGAGGTGGTCGGCGTGGCGCACACGGCGCGCGACGCGATGGCGGTCCTGCGTACCCAAGAGGTTGATCTGATCTTGTTGGATCTCCACCTCCCGGATCGGCACGGTCTGGACCTGGTGCGGGCCCTGCGCGCCGCGGGCAGTGGCGCCGACGTGCTGGCGGTGACGTCGAGCCGGGACCTGGGCGTGGTCCGGCAGGCGGTGGCGCTGGGCGTGACCCACTACCTGCTGAAGCCGTTCACGTTCGCGGCGTTCCGGGACCGGATGGACCGGTACGCGCTGTACCGCGCGCAGGTCCGCGAGGTGTCCGAGGTGGCCGCCCAGCACGAGATCGACCGGGTCTTCGCCACGCTGCGCGGCGGCCCGCCGGACAGCCTGCCGAAGGGCCTGGACCCGGCCACCTTCGACCTGATCCGCGCGGCGTTGCAGGCGGCCGGCGGGCTGTCGGCGACCGAGGTGGCGGCCCGCACCGGCACGTCGCGGGTGACGGCGCGGCGCTACCTGGAGCACCTGGCCGAGGCCGGGCGGGCGGTCCGCAGCCCGCGGTACGGCGGACCGGGGCGCCCGGAGGTGGAGTACCGCCCGGCCTGAACTCGCCGGACCGGGTTCGGCCTGGGGCTCAACTCCGCGGCACTCGTGCCGAACTGACCGGATGTGACGGGTCTCCGGCGTCCCCCGTGGTGGCTCGCCTGGCTGCTGGGCGGCACGGCTGCCGCGGCCGGCTATTCGCTGCTGCCGTACGCCTGGCCGGCCGTGCTGATCTCCTCGCTGGTCACGGTCGGCTCCTGCGCGGTGATGGTGGTCGGCGCCCACCGGCGGCACCGGGCGCAACGCGGCGCGTGGCTGATCTTCGTGGCCGGTGTCGGCACCTGGTTCGCCGGTGACCTGGTCTACGCGACCCAGCAGCTGTCCGGCCGGGTCGTGCCGTTCCCGTCCTGGGCGGACGGGTTCTACCTGGGCGCCTACCCGCTGTTGATGATCGCGTTGTTCCTGCTGACCCGGCGGCGCGGCCCGATCTGGTCGGGCAACCTGATCGACTCGGCGATCGTGGCGATCAGCGTCGGGATCGCGTACTGGACGTTCGTGATCGAGCCGATCGTGGTCGACACCGGGGTGTCGCCGCTGACCCGGGCGACCACGGCCGGCTACCCCACGATGGGGGTGCTGCTCTGCGCGCTGCTGGTGCCGATGCTGCTGCGCCGCGGGCCGCGGACCGCCGGGATGTGGCTGCTCACCGTCGGCGGCGTGGTGATCCTGGCCGGCAACGTGGTCTACACGCTGCTGCCCGACGCGATGTACGCCTACGGCTCGTACGTCTACGCCGGCTACCTGTTCGCGTACGTCTGCTGGTCGGCCGCCGCCGCCCACCCGGCGCAGGCCACCGCGATCGCCGAGGAGGAGGAGAGCCTGGGCTGGAGCCGGCTGCTGGTGCTGACCGCCTCGATGCTGCTGGTGCCGGCGATCCTGCTGGTGCAGGGCGAGCGCGGCGGCGAGCAGATGAGCTGGCTCGCCGTCGGCATCGGCTCGATGGCGCTGTTCGTCCTGGTGGTGACCCGGATGTCCGGGTACATCAAGCGGGTGCACAGCCAGGCCCGCCGGCTGCACGACCTGGCCATGCGCGACGACCTGACCGGGCTGCCGAACCGGCGCGCGTTCGAGGAGGAGGCGATCCGGGGCGTGGCGGCCGGCCCGTGCCGGCTCGTGATGATCGACCTGGCCGGGTTCAAGCACGTCAACGACCGGCTCGGCCGGGCCGCCGGGGACCAGGCGCTGGCCGCGGTGGCCGGGCTGCTGCGCGGTTCGCTGCGCGAGGGTGACGCGGTGGCCCGGATGGGTGCCGACGAGTTCGCCGTGCTGGTCCTGGACACCCGGGCGGGCGAGGGCGAGACGGTGGTGGCCCGGCTGGTCGACCTGCTGCGCCGGCCGGTCGTCTCCGGCGAGCACGAGCTGCTGCTCAACGCCCGGCTCGGGGTGGCCGACAGCGAGCACTGCGGCGCGGTACCGGTGCCGGAGCTGGTGCGCCGCGCGGACACCGCCCGGTACGCCGCGAAGGCGGCCGGCAGCCAGCTGATGATCTACACGGCCGAGCTGGACGAGAGCGCCGACGCGGCCGCGCAGCTCGGCGCGGACCTGCGGCACAGCCTCGACGACGGCGACTTCCGGGTGGTCTACCAGCCGATCGTGGAGCTGACCACGACCCGGTTCGAGGCGGTCGAGGCGCTGGTGCGCTGGCACCATCCGGTCCGCGGGTTCGTCAGCCCGGTCGATTTCATCCCGGTCGCCGAGGACAACGGGCTGATCGTCGAGCTCGGCGAGTTCGTGATGCGCACGTCGTGCCACAAGTTCGCCGGGTGGCGCCGTGACCTGGGCGCCGCCGCGCCGAGCTACATCAGCGTCAACGTCTCGGCCCGGCAGCTGCGCGAGCCGGAGTTCCCGGACGTGGTGGCCGCGATCCTCGCCGAGTGCGGGCTGGAACCGGCCGCGCTGCTGGTCGAGGTGACCGAGACCGCGCTGTTCGGCGGCGGCACCGCGGTGCACGCGGTGGAGACCCTGCACCGGACCGGGGTGCGGATCGCCCTGGACGACTTCGGCACCGGCCACTCGTCGCTGGGCCTGCTGCGCACCGTGCCGGTGGACGTGCTGAAGGTGGACAAGTCGTTCGTCGACGAGATCACCGAGGGCGGCGGCCGGGCGGTGATCGTGGACGCGCTGATCCACGTCAGCAAGGGCCTGGGGCTGCGCGCGGTCGCCGAGGGCGTGGAGACCGCGGAGCAGGCGGCGTACCTGCGCGAGCTCGGCTACGAGTACGCGCAGGGCTACTTCTTCGGCAAGCCGGTCCCGGAGCCGGACTTCACCCCGCGCGCCCTCGTCGTCGATCAGGCGTAGGCGATCCCGGCGATCTGGGTGTTGAACGAGACGAACGGGCTGTGCAGCCGGTACGGCTCGATGTCGACCCGGGCGAACCCGGCCGCGCGCACCAGCGCGGCCAGGTCCCGTTCGCACGAGCAGCCCTCGAACGTCCAGGCCCACGGCCGGCGCAGCGCCCGTTGCAGGTAGCGGGTCGGCGTGCCGGCCGGTGCCGCGACGTGCTCCACGAACCGGTACGTGCCGCCCGGGCGCAGCACCCGCCGCACCTCGGCCAGCACCTGGGCCGGATCGGTCACCGTGCACAGCACGAGCGAGGAGATCACCGCGTCGGCGCTGCGGTCGGGCAGCCCGGTGTGCTCGGCGACCCGCTCGCGCAGGTCCAGGTGCACGCCGCGGCGTCCGGCGGCGGCCCGCAGCCGGGCGTGCATCGGCCGGTTCGGTTCGACGGCGACGAGCGTCGAGCCCGGGCGGAGGTAGCGCAGGTTCGCGCCCACGCCGGAGCCGAGCTCGACGACGTTCTCGGGCAGGTCGGCGAACACCCGCCGCTTGTGCCGGCGTACGTGCCACTCGATGTACGGGCCCAGCACGCTGAAGAACGCGGCGTTGAACGGGCCGCGCATCGGGTGCACCGGGAAGGGTGGTGCGGACAGTTCAGTCATGGCGTCGACTCTGCGCCGATCCGGCCGGCCGGTCAGGCGGGGAAATACCTCACTGTGCGGCGAACCAGGCGGCGATCTGGGCCCGGGACCGGAATCCCAGGCGCAGCCGGATCCGTTCCACGTGCCCCTCGGCCGAGCGCTCGTCGATGCCCAGCCGCGCCGCGATCTCCCGGTTCGTGCAGCCCTGGCTGACCAGGGCGGCCACCTCGCGCTGGCGGGCGGTCAGCGTGCCGGTGCGACGCCGGGCGGCGGGCAGGCCGAGGAACCGGCGGACCACCCGCACCAGCTCGTCCCGGTCACCGGCGTACGGCAGGTGCGAGCGGCCGGGCAGCAGCACCAGGCCGGCGCCGCTGATCCCGGCGGCCAGGGCCTCGGCCTGCGCGACCGGCGCGGCGCGGTCGCCGGTGCGGTGCACCACGAGCGTCGGCGCCCGCACCCGGGCCAGCTGGTCGCGGACGTCGAGGCGGTAACTGAGCTCCAGCAGCTCCCGGGCGGTCGCCGCGGTCGAGCAGGCGCGCTGGTAGCGGGCCATCGCGGCGCGGGTCGGGCCGTCGGCGTCCGGGGCGAAGATGTCGGCGAGGACGTCCGAGCCCAGCCCCCAGTGCGCCTCGACCAGCCCCAGGACGTGCTCGCGCACGCTCGGCGGGGACAGCTCGTCGCCGCGCGCCCAGCCGCCGTAGAGGACCAGCCGGCGTACCGTCTCGGGGTGTTGTGCGGCCCAGGCCGCCGCGACCGGCGCGCCCATCGACGTACCCATCAGGTCGAACGGCTCGCGCAGCGCGGCCGTGACCGCGGCCAGCTGCTCGAGTTCGAAATCCAGCGACGCCGGCCGGTCCGCGGCCGGCGACAACCCGCAGCCGGCCCGGTCGTAGCGGACCAGCCGGCAGCCCGCGCCGAGCGCCTCGTAGAGGGCCCGCTCGGCCGGCAGCTCCCAGCCCAGCTCGAGGTGGGTGAGCCAGCCCATCACGTAGACCAGCGGCCGGCCCGCGCCCGCCGACGAATAGGCCACGGTGGCGCCGCCGGCCGTCACCACCCGATCGAGCCGCTGCTGCACGAGCCGATTATCGCTGCCGTCCGCCGACGCGGGAAACTGGTCCAACCAGTTGACGGGTTGATGTGTGACGGGGCACACTGCCGCGCATGGATTTCGATCCCGCTCCCCGACTCTCCGTCTCCGACTACGTGTTCGGCCGGCTCCGCGACGCCATCGTCGGCGGCGCCTACCCGGCCGGTGACCCGCTGCCCAGCGAACGGGAGCTGGCCGCCGGCTTCGCGGTGAACCGGCACGCGATCCGCGAGGCGCTGCGCCGGCTGCAGCAGCTCGGCCTGGTCCGGGTCAGTCAGGGCGGCGCCACCCGGGTGCTGGACTGGCGGGCCACCGCCGGGCTGGACCTGGCCATGACCCTGACCACCGCCGAGGACGTGCTGCCGGTCGAGACCCTGGCGCGCGACGTGCTCGAGATGCGGGCCTGCATCGGCGCGGACGCCGCCCGGCTCGCCGCCGAGCGGGCCGGCCGCCCGGCCCGGGACGCGATCCTCGAGGCGGCCGAGGCGTACGCGGACGCGGCACCGGACCTGGCCGCGATGGCGGTGGCCGACCTCGCCCTGTGGCGGCGGATCGTCGAGGGCTCCGGCAACATCGCGTACCTGCTGGCGTTCAACAGCCTCACCGCCGGGACGCTCGCGGTCGGTCACGTGCCGGCTCACCGTCGTACCGAAGAGCTCTTGAACGTCACCGCCCACCGCAGGCTGGCCGCCCTGATCTCGGCCGGCGCGGCCGCCGAGGCCGAGCAGGCCGCGCGCGGTCTGCTCACCGCGCCCCTGGGCAGCGACACCGCCCTGATCGAGAAGGAGCAGCGATGATCCCCGCCGTGCTCTACGCCGTCCCGGCGTTCCTGCTGCTGATCGTGATGGAGGTGCTGTCCTACCGGTTCCTGCCGGACGACGAGGAGCGCGGGTACGAGGCCCGCGACACCGCCACCAGCCTGTCGATGGGCGCCGGCAGCCAGGTGATCGGCGTGCCGTGGAAGCTGTTCACCGCGGTGCTGTACGCCGGGCTGTACGTGCTCAGCCCGCTCAAGCTGGACCCGAGCCACTGGTGGGTCTGGGTGCTGCTGTTCTTCGCCGACGACCTGGCCTACTACTGGTTCCACCGGCTGCACCACGAGGTCCGGGTGCTCTGGGCCAGTCACGTGGTGCACCACTCCAGCCAGTTCTACAACCTGTCCACCGCGCTGCGGCAGAGCTGGACCCCGATGACCTCGCTGCCGTTCTGGCTGCCCCTGGCGCTGCTCGGGATGCCGCCGTGGATGATCTTCCTGCAGCAGTCGATCAGCCTGGCGTACCAGTTCTTCCTGCACACCGAGCGGATCGACCGGCTGCCCAGGCCGGTCGAGTGGTTCTTCAACACCCCGTCGCACCACCGGGTGCACCACGGCTCGAACGACCCCTACCTGGACCGCAACTACGGCGGCATCCTGATCGTCTGGGACCGGCTGTTCCGCTCCTTCGAACCCGAGGGCGAGAAGGTCAGGTACGGCCTGACCAGCAACATCAGCACCTACAACCCGCTGCGGGTGGCGACGCACGAGTACCACGCGATCTGGCGGGACCTGCGCACCGCGACGAGCTGGCGGGCCCGCCTCGGCTACGTGTTCGGCCGCCCGGGCTGGCAGCCGGCCGCGTGAAGCTCAAGCTCTTTGCCGCCGTCGCGATCATCGAGGTGGCCGCGGTCGCGCTGGACTGGACCGCCCTGCAATGGCTCACGAAGCCGCTCCTGGCGCCCCTTTTGCTCCTTCACATCTATAAAAAAGCTGACAAGAGTCTTGCCGCGGCGCTGGTCTTCGCCACGCTCGGCGACATCGCGCTGCTGATCCCGGGCACCCCGGCTTTCCTGGCCGGGATGGGTTTCTTCCTCGGCACCCAGCTCTGCCTGCTCACCGCGTTCCTCAAGCGCGCCCGGCCGCCGCTGGCCGCCGTGCTGGGCTACGCGGTGCTCTGGGCCGGGGTCAACGCGCTGCTGTGGAGTCGCCTCGGTGACCTGTGGGTGCCGGTGCTGGTCTACAGCCTGGCCCTGACCGCGATGGCGGCCGCGGCCACCGGGGTCTCCCGGCGCACCGCGGCCGGCGGCGCGTTGTTCCTGCTCTCCGACCTGATGATCGGCGCGGGCGCGGCCGGGATCGAGCTGCCCGCCGCCGGGGTGCTGGTGATGACCACGTACGCGGCGGCGCTCGCCCTGATCGTCACCGGCTCAGTTCCGGGCCCGGCGCACCGACTCGACAGTCATGAGATGTCGAGTCCTGCTCGGTAGCGTTCTGGTTGCGGGGGCGCTGGCCGCCCCGGCACCGGCCCACGCCGCGAGCGCCGCCGGCGAACGCCTCGCCGCAGGTCACCTTGCCGTCCTTCGTCGTCGGCTGACGTCGCCCGTGCACTGAACTGGAGCAGTTCCAGATCAATGTTTAGCGTGCTGAGACCGGGTATTCCCTGTCCCAGGAAAGGGAGGTTCTTCTCGTGAGCCCATCAGAACGCCCGCCGACCACTACGGACGCCGGCATTCCGGTCGCCAGCGACGAACACTCGCTCACCGTCGGACCGGACGGCCCGCTGCTGCTGCAGGACCACTACCTGATCGAGCAGATGGCCAACTTCAACCGGGAGCGGATCCCGGAGCGCCAGCCGCACGCCAAGGGTGGCGGCGCGTTCGGCACCTTCCAGGTCACCCAGGACGTGAGCGCCCTGACCCGGGCCGCGGTGTTCCAGCCCGGCGCCGAGACCGAGACGCTGATCCGGTTCTCCACCGTCGCCGGCGAGCGGGGCAGCCCGGACACCTGGCGGGACCCGCGCGGTTTCGCGGTGAAGTTCTACACCTCGGAAGGAAATTTGGACCTGGTCGGCAACAACACGCCGGTCTTCTTCATCAAGGACCCGATGAAGTTCCAGCACTTCATCCGGTCGCAGAAGCGCCGCGCCGACAACAACCTGCGTGACCACGACATGCAGTGGGACTTCTGGACGCTGTCACCGGAGTCCGCGCACCAGGTCACCTGGCTGATGGGTGACCGCGGCATTCCGCGCACCTGGCGGCACATGAACGGCTACGGCAGCCACACCTACCTGTGGATCAACGCGCAGGGCGAGCGCCACTGGGTGAAGTACCACTTCAAGACCGACCAGGGCGTCGAGACGTTCACCCAGGACGAGGGTGACCAGATGGCGTCGATGGACACCGACTACCACCAGCGCGACCTGTTCGACCACATCGCCGGCGGGGAGTTCCCGAGCTGGACGCTGCACGTGCAGGTGATGCCGTTCGAGGACGCGAAGACGTACCGGTTCAACCCGTTCGACCTGACCAAGGTGTGGCCGCACGGCGACTACCCGCTGCGTGAGGTCGGCAAGCTGACCCTGAACCGCAACGTCACCGACTACCACACCGAGATGGAACAGGCCGCGTTCGAACCGAACAACGTGGTCCCCGGCACCGGGCTGTCACCGGACAAGATGCTGCTGGCGCGCGGGTTCAGCTACTCCGACGCGCACCGGGCCCGGCTCGGCGTCAACTTCAAGCAGATCCCGGTGAACTCGCCGAAGGTGGAGACGCACTCGTACTCCAAGGACGGCGCGATGCGGATCCGGAACGTGACCGATCCGGTGTACGCGCCGAACTCGTACGGCGGCCCGCAGGCCAACCCGGCGCTGACCGACGACGGCGGCAAGTGGTACGCCGACGGCGAGATGGTCCGGTCCGCGGCCACCCCGCACGCCCAGGACGACGACTGGGGGCAGGCCGGCACCCTGGTCCGTGACGTGCTCAACGACGCGGAACGCGACCGGCTGGTCACCAACATCGTCGGGCACCTGCTCAACGGCGTCAGCGAGCCGATCCTGCTGCGCGCGTTCGAGTACTGGCACAACGTCGACAAGAGCCTCGGCGACCGGATCGAGGCCGGCGTGCGCGCCAAGCAGCACGAGAAGGACCCCAAGGCCGCCCAGCAGGCGAACCCGGCGCGGTCCGCCGCCCAGGACAAGGCCTGATTTCTCGTCCGACCACCGCGCCGCCCCCGGGAGTCACCGGGGGCGGTTGCGTATCCCGTCCAGGGCGAAGGCTAGCACCCGGTCGCGCTGGGCCTCGTCGACGAACGCGCCGGAGACCAGTCCGGAGATCATCCGCAGTACGTCGTCGAAGCTCGCGTCCGAGCGCACCTCGCCGGCCGCCCGGGCCCGCTCCAGCAGCGGCTCGCCGGCCCGGTACATCGCGACCCGGCACGACGTGAACAGCTCGGAGTCACGGTTCAGCGCGTCCATCACGGCGCGTTTGGTGACCACGTAGCCCACGAAACGGTCCAGCCAGGCCCGCAGCGCCTCCCACGGCGGCAGGTCGGCGACCGTCTCGGCGACGACGCTCAGCTGGTTGATCTCCTCGACGTAGACCGCCTCGAACAGGTCACGCCGGGTCGGGAAGTTGCGGTACAGCGTGCCGATGCCCACCCCGGCCCGCCGGGCGATCTCCTCGAGCGACGCGTCGGTGCTGCTCTCCGCGAAGATCTCGCGCGCGGCGGCGAGCAGCGCGTCGAAGTTGCGGCGCGCGTCGGCCCGTTGGGGGCGGCGCACCGAGACCGGCACATCCTGCATGGGGAGACCCTCCTCACATCACCCCCGGCGGTAATCGGCTTGCTAACCGGAGGCACCCCTCCGCTAATCTGGAGGCATGCCTCGACTTTACCAGGCGACCCCGCGCGTCACCTTCTCCGTGCTGGCCGCGGCCGCCGCCGCGTTCGCCCTCATGCAGTCCCTGGTGACCCCGGTGCTGCCCACCATCCAGCAGGACCTGCACACCACCACCGGCACGGTCACCTGGGTGCTCACCGCCTGGCTGCTCTCCGCCTCGGTCGCCACCCCGCTGATGGGCCGGATCGCCGACATGATCGGCAAGGACCGGACGCTGCTGGTCGCGCTCGGCGCCATCGCGCTGGGCTGCCTGCTCGCCGCGGTCGCCCCGAACGTGACCGTGCTGATCATCGCCCGCGTCGTGCAGGGCCTCGGCGCCGCCGTCTTCCCGGTCTCCTTCGGCATCATCCGCGACGTCTACCCGCCCGAGCGGGTCGGCTCCGCGATCGGCATCCTGGCCGCGGTCATCGCCAGCGGCTCCGGCCTCGGCATCGTGCTGGCCGGCCCGATCGTCGGCGTGCTCGACTGGCGCTGGCTGTTCTGGATCCCGATGATCGCGGTGACCGCCGTCGCGGTGCTCGCCTGGCGGGTCGTGCCGGCCTCCCCGGCCGGTGTTGCGGGCCGGATCAACTGGTTCTCGGCGACGTTGCTGGCCGGCTGGCTGGTCGCGCTGCTGCTGCCGCTCAGCAAGGGTGCGACCTGGGGCTGGGGCTCCGGTCGTACCATCGGGTTGTTGATCCTCGCGGTCGTGATGTTCGCGGCCTGGATGGTGGCCGAGCTCCGGTCCACCGAACCCCTGATCGACATGCGGATGATGCGCCTGCCCGCGGTCTGGACCACCAACCTGGTGTCGCTGCTCTTCGGTGCCGCGATGTTCGGCGTCTTCGCGTTCCTGCCGCAGCTCATGCAGGTCCCGGCGAGCACCGGCTACGGCTTCGGCGCCTCGGTGACCACCGCCGGCCTGCTGATGCTGCCGATGATGGTGGCCATGGCGGTGTTCGGCTCGCTCAGCGGCCCGCTGACCCGCTGGGTCAGCAACAAGGCCCAGCTGCTCTGGGGCGCCGGACTCGGCACGATCGCCTGCCTGAGCCTCGCGCTGCTCCACGACAACCGGGCGATCGTCGCGCTCACCGGCGCGCTGTTCGGTATCGGACTCGGCCTGCTCTACTCCTCGATGATCAACCTGATCGTGCAGAGCGTGCCGCGCCACCAGACCGGCGCGGCGAGCGGCATGAACACCAACATCCGCACCATCGGCGCGTCGATCGGCACGGCGGTGGTCAGCTCGGTCGTGACCGGACACCCCGGCGCCGGCGGCCTGCCCGCGGAATCGGGTTACACCGAGGCGTTCCTGCTGCTCGCGGTGGCCAGCGCCGCGGCGTTCGCGGTCGCGCTGCTGGTCCCGGCCGGCCGCAAGCCCGAGGTCGCATCGACACCGGTGGTCCTGCCGGAGCTCAGCCCGGTCGAGGTCTGAGGTTGCTGCTGCGGTTCAGTACAAGATCAAATTCTTGATGTCGTGCGTCCGCCGGGGTACAGATCGTCGCTCCCGCCGGGACCCCTGCGGGTTTCGCTGGCCGCTGGCGCGTCCATGACGCAAAACCCTCCGGGGCGATGTCCGTGGGTGGTCGCGGTCAGAGCTGGGCCCAGTCAGCTGACTGGGCCCAGCTCTCGTGCGTCGGCTAGCGGTAGTTCTCCTCGTCCGGCTCGTCCTCGGTGCCGCGCTCGACCACGTCGCTCTCCGAGCCGGGCCGGGCCTCCAGCTCGTCGTCGGTGGCCGGCGGCTCCTGCACGTCCTGTGGCCCCTGCGGCTCCTTGTCGGCGGGCAGCGGGCCGACCGGCTGCTCGTCGACATCCGCCGACCCGGGGCCGTCGCTGGTCACGAACTCGGCGAAGCTCTCCGGCTCAAGATCACTCATGCCCGTCTACATACCCGTTCCGCCGGCAAATAGCCGTCCCCGCGGCGCGTGGTGAACGGCCGTGCCCGCGGCGCGTTGATCGGCTCACCCGTGGCCGTGCCCGTGCCGCGTTGATCGGCTCACACGTAGCCGTGGCCGTGCCGCCAGTAGCCGACGAAGTCCACCTGGTGCTTGGTGAAACCGCGCTCCTCGATCAAGAATCGCCGCGCACCGGTCGCCAGGGCGGACTCGCCGACCAGGTGGGCATAGCCGGCGCCGTCCGGCAGCGTGGCCTCCCGCAGCGCGCTCAGCGCCAGCCCGCCCGGCACCGCGTGCTCCGCGCCCGCCTCGTCCCGCGCCACCCAGCGCACCGTGACCCCGGCCGGCACGGCGAACTCCTGCGCGTCGGCCGCCACCGGGATCTCCACGATGGCCAGACCGCGGGCGTCGGCCGGCAGCGAGCCGCAGATCCCGGCGACCGCCGGCAGCCCGGTCTCATCGGCGACCAGCAGCATCCAGTCGGGTTCGGTGCGGGGGTTCCCGGTTCGGGGGTGGTAGCTGGTGCCCTGATCGAGCAGGCCGACCTGGTCGCCGGGCTTCGCGTTCAGGGCGAACGCGGTCGCCGGCCCGCACCGCCCGTCCACGTCGGTGTGAATGACGAAGTCCACGTCGAGCCGCCCGTCCGCGAACGCCCGCACCGTGTAGTTGCGCACCCACGGCCGCTTCGCCTTCGGCGTGGCCAGGTACTGCGCGTACCACAGGCTCGACGTCCGGGTCGGCAGCCGCAGCGTCTCCTGCCCCTCCCGCGGCAGGAACAGCCGGAACCACTGGTCGAAACCGAGCGGCGTGAACCTCTCGAGCCCGTCACCACCCAGCGTGACCCGGACGACGGTCGGCGACACCCGGCGCTGCCCGGTGACCTCCAGCATCAGAACATGCGGATCGACCGGCTTCCGCTGCCGAAGGCGTGACTCACTCACTGCGCAACCCTCTCGATCACCATCGCGAGTTGCTTAGGCTAGCCTAACTTCCCCCGCTCCAGCGCTCACCTCTCGCTCCGGGGTAGGGCGGTGAGAATCCGCGCTGCCGGATCGCGTGCGTCTGCCGCCCACCCGGGGCGGCGAGCGCACCCACCACCCGACCGCGGACCCCGGCCGCAGGGCCCCACCGAGATCAAGATGGGCTGAGCGGCATCGGGCCCAGCTCGGCGCGTGATGGGCTCGAGAATTGCTCGAATAAATGCGTTGTCGGTCTTGGGGAGTGGGCCTAACGTAGTCATCACCACCGAGGCAGTCGGGGCGAACGGAAAGCACCGATCAGGGAAGGGGAAACCGATCATGCAGTGGCAGATTTCGATCATGTCGCAGCGGCCTGAGCCGCGCGGTGCGGCTGTCATGGCACGGTCCGGTCGATCCCTGGCCGCCAGTCCGCGGGCCCTGAGCAGCGACGTTCTGGCTCTCGGCGAACCGAAGCGCGACACGGGACGGTGGCGACGCTAGCTTTCCAGCTAGCGACGTTCAGCCGCCCTCCCGATCCGGGACCGGGCGGTTTTCTGTTTCTCCTACGGGTGTAGCTCAACGGTAGAGCGGCAGCCTCCAAATCTGTCAGGTGCGGGTTCGAATCCTGCCGCCCGTGCGTCCGACCGCGGTGGAAACCGGCGGTCACGATCCTTGATAACTCCACAGTGGATGGCACATATCTTTGTACGTCCCGGCCACCGGCAGCATCGCCGCCGGTGGCCGGGGAAACGATGGGCTTGTGGCGCAGTCTGGTAGCGCACCGGTTCGGCAGACCGGGGGTCGGCGGTTCGAATCCGCCCAGGTCCACGCGATCCCGATCAGGGGATCACGTCTTCGTAGCTCAGCGGAAAGAGCACCGGATTACGGATCCGGGGGTCGGGAGTTCGAATCTCTCCGGGGACACGTTTCGGGCAGCCACCCGAAGAATGCGCCCGTGAGGTTGCGGAAGGTTAGACCACCGGACTCTCAATCCGGAGGACCGGGTTCGACCCCCGGACGGGCGACGCAGGAGAACACGTGGTTGTAGCTCAACGGTAGAGCGCCGCCTCGCCATGGCGGAGGTTCCGGGTTCGAATCCCGGTAGCCACTCGACACAGCATGCCCGGGTAGCCCAATGGCAGGAGGCACACCGCTCAGAACGGTGGCAGTGCGCGTTCGAGTCGCGCTCCGGGTACGTATGGGCTCGTAGCTCAGTTGGTAGAGCGCCGCTCTCGCACAGCGGAGGCGGCCGGTTCGAATCCGGCCGGGTCCACGTTTTTTTATGCCAGCCCTGTTAGCTCAGTGGGAGAGCAAGCGCCTGTCGAGCGCGAGGTCGCCGGTTCGATCCCGGTACGGGGCGCGGTGGAGAGTTGGCCGAGTGGCCTAAGGCGGCGGATTGCTAATCCGTAGTGCGGGTCACGACCCGTACCGAGAGTTCGAATCTCTCACTCTCCGCTCCACGGGATGTGGCGCAGCTTGGTCAGCGCACCGGTTTCGGGAACCGGGGGCCGCGGGTTCGAATCCCGCCATCCCGACGTGAACATGGAGACGACAGCCAGCGCCGCTAGCTCAATGGGTAGAGCTACTGACTCTTAATCAGTGGGTTCGGGGTTCGAGTCCCCGGCGGCGCACGGAAAGGCTTGGCGCGGTGGACGAATAGGGAGAGTCACCTGGTTTTCACCCAGGGCATGTGCGGGTTCGAATCCCGTCCGCGCTGCTGCACGTCGTACAAAATGGGGGAGCCGGCCTGGCTTCGGGAACGCCGCTGGAATCGGCGTGGCCTCGGGAGAGGCCCGTGGGTTCGAATCCCACCTCCTCCGCGTCGGTCAGCACGACAGTTCCGCCTTCGTAGCTCAGTGGAGAGAGCACGGCGTTCCGAGCGCCGGGGTCGCTGGTTCGAGTCCAGCCGGGGGCACGATGTTGGCCATCCACTGTGGGGATACCGCAGGCGAGCGTCGGGTTCTCAGCCGCCCCTCATAAGGGTGGCCCGCCCGGTTCGACACCGGGGCCTGCGACCGATGAAGTTGGCCCATGAACGGGTGCGGAACAGTCGTACGCTGGGCCGCATGGAGCTGCACTGGTGGTCGATCGAAGTATTCGACGGGCCGCGGCAGTCCGCCGCCCGCTGGCCGGATTCGTATGGGAACGCGCTGGTCGAGGCCGCCGTGACGCACGGGGCCTACGACTGGGCGTGGCATCGGCACACCTGGGGTGTGCTCTTCGAGATCGGGTTCCGCACCGACGAGCAGTTCACCGGCTTCCGTGACCTGGCCGGCGTGCGTGCCGCGCTCGACGCGGTGCCCGACCCGGTGAACGGGCTGCTGATCTATCCGGGCCGGGGTGGCAGTTCCGGGCGGGTCCAGCCCCGCCGTCCGCTGCCGAAGTCCGGTGCCGGCGCCGCGGCGCTGCCGGTCGAGCCGTCCCGCACCGAGCTGCATCTCGGACCCACGTCACCGCCCGTCACCACGGGCGGCGTCCGGGCGGCGTGAGGCGGGCCCGATGATGAGCATCGGGCCCGCCGTTTAGTCAGGCCGCCGGACGGTAGCCCGCCGGGCGGCTGGTGAACGTGCCGCGGCCGTGGGTGCGGCTGAGCAGCTGCGTCGAGTAGCCGAACAGCTCGGCGAGCGGCACGACCGCCGTCACCGCCCGTACCCCGGAGTCGGTGACCTGGCCGCGCCGGGCCGCGAGGTCACCGAGGACCGCGCCCAGCGTCTCCGCCGGAGCGCTGACCGTGACCTCCGCGACCGGTTCGAGCAACTCCATGACGCAGGCGCGCAGCGCTGTGCGCAGGCCGAACCGGCCGGCCGCGCGGAACGCCATCTCGGACGAGTCCTTCGGGTGGGTCTGCCCGTCGGTCAGTGTGACCCGCAGCCCGACCACCGGGTGACCGCCGAGCGGGCCCTCGGCGAGGGTCTCCCGGCAGCCGGCCTCGACCGCGCGGACGTACTCGGCCGGGACCCGGCCACCGGTCACCGTCGAGCCGAAGGTGAAGCCGTCGCCGGGCGCCACGTCCAGCACGACGTGCGCGTACTGGCCGGAGCCGCCGTCCTGCTTGACGTGCCGGTAGAGCAGGCCGGTCACGCCGTGCCGAACGGTCTCCCGGTACGCCACCTGGGGACGGCCCATGGTCACCGCCAGGCCGGTGCGCTGACGGAGCTTCTCGACGGCCACCTCCAGGTGCAGCTCGCCCAGTCCGGACAGCAGGGTCTGACCGGTTTCGGCGTCCATGCGTACGGTCAAGGAGGGGTCCTCCTCGGCCAGCGCGGCCAGGGCTCGCGGCAGTCGCAGCGCGTCGGGACGCGATCGCGCCTCGACCGCGACCGAGACCAGCGGATCGGTGATCCGCGCGGCCTCCAGCAGCACCGGGTTGCGCCGGGTGGCCAGCATCGCGCCGACCTGGGCGGCCTTCACCCCGGCGACGGCGACGATGTCACCGGCGGTCGCCCGGTCGATCTCGGTGTGCCGGTCGGCCTGGACCCGCAGGATGCGGGCGATGCGTTCGGTACGGCCCGCGCCCGCGTCCCACACGGTGTCTCCCTTCGTGAGCGTGCCTTCATAGACACGCAGGTAGGTGAGCCGGCCGGTGCGCGCGGTGTGCACCTTGAAGACCAGCGCGGCCAGGTCCTGCTCCGCGTTGCCGGTCGGGGCCGGCAGGTAGTCGACGATGGCGTCGAGCAGCGGCTCGATGCCCTTGTTGCGATAGGCGGAGCCGCAGAGCACGACGACCGCCTGACCGGAAAGGCTCAGGTCCCGGAGTGCGCGTCGGAGGGTCGTGTCCGAGATATCCCCCAATTCCTCCAGGGCGGCGGGGTGCAGTGCGGCGACCTGCTCCTCGAGGTGACGGCGCGCGGTCAGCGCGGAGGATGAGATGTCCGAACTCTCGGACAGCTCGCCCGCATCCCACGTCAAGGTCCGGCGGTTGACCAGGTCGACCACACCACGGAACGACCCCTCCTCACCCAGCGGAAGCTGGACGACCAGCGGAACGACCTCCAGCCGCTCCGCAATGGACGCGACCGCCGCGGACAGCGAAGCCCCGGCCCGGTCCAGCTTGTTCACGAACGCGATCCGCGGCACCCCGTACCGATCGGCCGCCCGCCACACCGCTTCGGACTGCGGCTCCACCCCGGCCACGCCGTCGAACACCGCGACCGCCCCGTCGAGGACCCGCAGCGACCGCTCCACCTCGTCGGAGAAGTCCACGTGTCCGGGAGTGTCGATCAGGTTCAACCGGTGCTCGGCCCAGTCGCAGGTCACCGCGGCCGCGAAGATGGTGATGCCGCGGTCGCGTTCCTGCTGGTCGAAGTCGGTGATGGTGGTGCCGTCGTGCACCTCGCCGCGCTTGTGGGTGGCGCCGGTGACGTAGAGGATGCGCTCGGTCAACGTGGTCTTGCCGGCGTCGACGTGCGCGAGGATGCCGAGATTGCGGACACGCATGATGGCTCGTTCTTTCGATGTCGATCGGTCGAGGGCGTGCGCCCGTCTGACCGCCGGCATCGGAGCTGCTCAGGCGATCAGGTACGGCCAGTCCCGGTGGCGCGGCCGGAACCGGGCACACCACTGAAGAGGATCAGGTCGAAACGCGACACGGGGGTCCGCATGATCGGGCTCCCCTTTCCGTCGCTGTCGCTGTCGCCTTTTTCGGGCGACCTCCGTCGAAAGATACGGAGATCGTGGATCGCGGTCGAGCGATTTACCGTGAAGGCATGCTGCCGGTCCTCATGATCATTGGCGTGGTCCGGCTCTGGACCGTCCGCGGCCCCGCCTGGACTCAGCCGATCACCGGGCCGCTGGCCGCGATCTTTCTGGTCGCGGTCTCCGGCTTCCCTCCCGGTGAGCTCGGGCTGACGACCGCCGGTTTTTGGTACGGCGTGAGCGCGGTCGCGGTGATCACCCTCGGGTACGCGATCGCGGTGCGGCTCCCGGTGGCGCGCCGATTCTTCCGCACCGACTACCCCCGCCCCCGCTACACCGCGCTCGTCGCGGTACCGCTGGCCACCGTCGTCTTCGAGGAGGTCGCGTTCCGTGGTGTGCTCTGGACGCTGATCAGCCGGGAGCACGGCACGGCCTGGGCGACCGGGGTGACCGCGGTGCTGTTCGGACTCTGGCACCTGGGCCCGGCCCGGCCGTGGACGGACGCGCTGGCCACCGGTGTGGCAGGTGTGCTGCTCGGCGTCCTGCGTGGCCTGAGTGGCGGGCTGCTGACACCGGTGCTGGCGCACTGGGCCGCGGACGGGATCGGCGTGCTTGCCGCGGCCCGGGTGGCGCGGTCACGCCGGGACGCGAGTGACACCTGCGCGCCGTGATCCGGGCGCCGCGATCGGGGGTCGCCGGAACAGGTGATCAGTGGGGAGCGCCACAGTCCGGAGCCGGATAATGGGGAGGTGAGCCGGGCTTTCGGTTCGTTACGCTCACGCCGTGACACGGCGGGCCCAGGGGGCTGAGCCCGTCAGATTCGCCCGACGATCTCGCCGCGTGGGTCCACGCGGTCTTTGGAGTTTCCTTTGAGTAGCCAAGCCCAGGCTGCGCCGGCCAAACTCGACGCCGCCGTTCTCAAAATCGCCGGGGTCGTGGTCCTCGGCGCGATCATGTCGATTCTCGACGTCACCGTGGTCAGCGTCGCGCTGCCCACCTTCCAGTCCACGTTCGGCGCCACGTATGCCGAGGTCGCCTGGACCATGACCGGCTACACGCTGGCCCTGGCCACGGTCATCCCGCTGACCGGGTGGGCGGCCGACCGGTTCGGCACCAAGCGGCTCTACATGACCGCGCTGGTGCTGTTCACCGTCGGCTCGGTGCTGTGCGCCACCGCCGACACGATCGGCCAGCTGGTCGGGTACCGGGTGCTCCAGGGCCTGGGCGGCGGCATGCTGATGCCGCTCGGCATGACGATCATGACGCGGGCGGCCGGACCGGAGCGGATCGGCCGGCTGATGGCCGTGCTCGGCATCCCGATGCTGCTCGGCCCGATCGGCGGCCCGATCCTCGGCGGCTGGCTGATCGACGTGGCCAGCTGGCACTGGATCTTCCTGATCAACGTGCCGATCGGTGCGATCGCGCTGGTCTACGCGTGGTTCGCGCTGGAGAAGGACAACCCGGAACCGTCCGAGTCGTTCGACTTCCTCGGCATGCTGATGCTCTCCCCGGGCCTGGCCTCCTTCCTGTACGGCGTCTCCTCGCTGCCCGAGGCGGGTAGCTTCTCGGCCACCAAGGTGTGGCTGCCGATGCTGCTCGGTGGCCTGCTGGTGATCGGGTTCGTGTTCTACTCGTTCAAGCCGAAGCACCCGCTGCTCGACCTGCGCCTGTTCAAGAACCGGAACCTCACCGTCTCGACGGTCACCCTGGCGGTCTTCACGATCGCGTTCATGGGCGCCGGGCTGCTCTTCCCGAGCTATTTCCTGCAGGTGCGCGGCGAGTCCACACTGCACGCCGGTCTGCTGATGGCGCCGCAGGGCATCGGCGCGATGGTCACCATGCCGATCGCCGGTGTGCTGGCCGACAAGATCCCGATCGGCCGGACGGTGCCGTTCGCGCTGCTGCTGCTCGCGGCCGGTTTCTTCACGTTCACCCAGGTGGGCACGGACACGTCGTACGTACTGCTGTGCGGTTCGCTGTTCGTGATGGGCCTGGGCATGGGCGGCACGATGATGCCGATCATGACGTCGGCGCTGAAGACGCTGACCAACCACGAGGTGGCCCGCGGTTCCACGCTGCTGAACATCATGCAGCAGATCGCCGGCTCGGTCGGCTCGGCGATGATGTCGGTGATCCTGACCAACCAGCTCAACGACTCCGCGGTCATCCCCGGCTTCACCACGCCCACCGGCGAGCCGATGACCGAGGCCGGCGCCGCGATCGCCTCGCACCAGGTCCCGCAGATCGCCGAGCAGCTCCCGCCGGACGTCCTGCAGCGCGGCTTCGAGTTCGTCGCGGACTCGTTCGCCACCACGTTCTGGGTCGGGTTCGCCCTGACCCTGGCCACGCTGATCCCGGCCTACTTCCTGCCCCGCCAGCGCCAGGCCCCGAACCTCCTGGAACCGGACGCGACCCCCGCCGCCCCGATCATCATGCACTGACCCAGCGTCCCGCCACGGAGGCGCTCCCGGTGACCATCGGGAGCGCCTCCGTCGTCTCCACCGCACCCCTCCCGCGTTCCAGCACCAAGCAGCGGCCCCGGCTGGCACTGACGGCCGTCCCAGCCCAGTCGAGGCACTCCGGAGCCCCAGCCGGGATGTGGCGGCTGGTGCTCAGGGTCGTCTCGGCGCCGTTGAGGCACCCGTGAGCGCCAGCCGCCGCGCGTCTTGGCTGGTGTTGAGGGGTGTCTCGGGCCGGTTGTGGCATTTCTGGGAGCCAGCCGCTGCATCCCGGCTGGTGCTGAGGGTTGTTTCGGCGCGGTTGAGGCGGCCGTGAGCGCCAGCTGTCGTGTCTCGGCTGGTGCTCAGGGGTGTCTCGGGTGGGTTGTGGCACCTCTAGGCGCCAGCTGTCGTGTCTTGGCTGGTGCTGAGGGGTGTCTCGGGTGGGTTGTGGCACCTCTGGGGGCCAGCCGGGCCGGTGGCGAGGCTTGTCCGCGGCTGGCGGGAAGTGTCGGTGGGGCGGTGTGTGTTCGCGATGAACTACTGCGTGCGTTTGTAGCCCCGGGTGGGCGGTGTGTGCACGCGCTGCCGGGATTGCGGCCTGCTGGCGCCCTTGCGGCGGGCGACTGCCGCATGCACAACCTGATCGCGGGGCCGCTGACGCCGCCAGCTTCGTTGAATCCCGCCGCGCCGCGCCGCGCCGCCGCCTCGCCGTGCTGCGCCGTCCCGTCCCGCCGCCGCGCCGCCGGGCCGTGCCGCGCCGCCGGGCCGTGCCGCGCCGCCGGGCCGTGCCGCGCCGCCGGGCCGTGCCGCGCCGCCGGGCCGTGCCGCGCCGCCGGGCCGCGCCGCGCCGCACCGCGCCGCAC